>DATKMS010000294.1:0-98394 GCA_035541735.1 Candidatus Margulisiibacteriota bacterium | reverse complement strand
CGAGGACGCGGTCGGCAACATGCTGACACAACAGACCCGTAACTCCGGCGACTTCGTCCAATGTGTCAGCCAGAGCGTCGGCCGCATCCCGCGCTGCAAGGTCGGTGACTTCGTCCTCACGCTCGGCCCCGAGAGCGCCGCGCCCGGCGCCGGCATCGTCATCGAGGCAAAGGAAGACCGGTCTTACGATCTCCGCAAGATGGTCGATGAGCTGACGCAGGCCCGGGAGAACCGCGGCGCGCAGGTGGGTATCGCCGTGTTGTCGAAGGCGACGGCGCCCGACGGCATCGAACCCCTCAGCCGCTTCGGTGCTGACATCATCGTCGTGTGGGACCGCGATGACACCACCAGCGATATTCTCTTCACCGCCGCCCTCTCCCTCGCCCGCGCCCTCGTCGTGCGCGAGCGCTCGCAGCAGGAGCGTGTGCAAGCCGAGTTCGGCGCCATCGAGGATGCTGTCCGCCGGATAGCCAAGGCTGGCGAGTCCCTGGGTGAGATCGTCACGATGGCTGGTACCGTCCGCTCCCACGGTGACAAGATCCGCACGCGGGCCGAACGGCTACAGGAGGACATCGACCAACAACTTACAGTGCTACGGCAGAACGTGGAAGGACTGAAGCAGTTTTCGAGTGACGAGGCTGCGGCTGCCTGATTCGAAGACCGCATCGAAGCGGCATCCGGGCGTAACAGAGCCAACATGGCAACCAATCGCACAATCACCCATCGCGGGATGCAGTACATTCTCAACTTTTTCTTCCCTGACGAGGCCATCGAGAAGTTGTTCGACCGTGTCTTTCGGATGGAATCGATCTTCTGATCGATTCCCAGGCCCCTCGACGAGGGCATCAACGTACCCGAGGTCGTCGAGAGAACCTGCGGCGAGAACTATGTCCTCCCGCTACTGCAAGCGTTTCCGAACGCTCTCATCGTGGTCGCTGGCAGAACTGCCGATAAAGGGACGAGAAGGGCGCGAGAGCGCATCCAGTGGTTGGCCATGCCCACGACGCTTCACTCGCCAAGCGAATTATCTACGTACATCACCCGGCGTATTGGAGCCACCGCAGAATTCAGGCCGAGGAAATTTGTCGCCAAGAACTGCGCGGCACACACCTGCGCCCGGATCTCCCGCTGCTTCAGCGGGCAAGAGAGCGCACCGCAGGCTGACGGTCAACTGAGTTCCGACTCGGGCAGGACGCAGCAGCGGAGGGCCGCAGACTCATGAGCTACACGATGAGCGAGCACGCGAAGAAGGTGCTGGCGGAGCGCGATATCCCGCTTGAATGGATGGAACGCACTCTGAACGAGCCGCTTCTGCGTGCGCCCGACCCGGATGACGCCTCGCTGGAACGCCGTTATCGCGCTTATCCCTGAACATGAAGGTCGGGTGCTGCGCGTGGTTGTCAACGTCTCGGTTGAACGAGTCCGTTGACCAGCAAGCCGATGCGCTGTACCTGCGCCTGGACGAATCGAAGATCGTCGAGTCGGAAGAGGTCTCTCCCGGCGTGGTGTTGGATTTCAACGCCGACAACCAGGTCGTGGGAGTGGAGATCTTGTACTTGTCGAAACGCGCCCCCGGCCTGGAAGCGGGCAAGCTTGTGTTCGAAACGGCGCCCGTAGCGGCCGCCCGCTAATGAAGGTCACGTACGACGAGGAAAGCGACACGCTGACGATCGCGCTGCGCAACGAGCGGATCAAGGAAAGTGACGAGGTGCGCCCAGGTGTCATCGCCGACTTCGGGTACGACGGCGGCATCGTCCGCTTCGAGATCCTGCAAGCTTCCAAGGTTGTCGAGAAGGCCCGCGAGATCCAGTTCGCCGTCGGTGAGTAGTCAAAGGCATCCATACGCAAGCCGCCGGCCGAGAAGTAGGCGATCCGACGTCCCCGCAACAGATCGATACCAAGGGGGATCGCCAACGTGCCACTGAAGAGCGACCGCTCAGCGCCGGAGTCGAGATATGCGTCTACCTCGACAACGCGACCGGGACGCGTCGCGGACAAAACACGAACCGGCAAGATCGGGAACGGATCACCCTTCGGATCGTAGGTGTATGGGAACTGATACGTGTAGGTGATCGTCGGCACAGATCACAAGCCGATGTAGACGATGCCCTCACCCCGTGGCTCCTCGACGTAGAACACGTACGGGATCTTCACGCCTTTGCGTCGGGCGGTGGCAACTACTCGGGCCACATCGGTTCCGTGCGCCACGATCTTCTCGCCCTCCAAGCAAACCCATTGCCGCACGTACCCGAGCAGCACGTCACCATGCGTCCGACGCCATTCCATCTCGCGCCGCCGGTGCTGCGAGATGATGGTCTCGTGACGTTTGCGCGCGGTGGCCGTCTTCGGTGCCATGATCCGGTCCCTCTGTAGCATCCTTGCGCTGGCGCGATGTGCCTGTCAACGCCGCTGAAGTGCGGTTTCCCTATCGCTCCAACCGTCGCTCCGTGATCGTCAACACTTCCACCATGCGCTCCAACACGGTCGCGTGCTGCGGGTGCGGGAAGGAGTGCAGGACGATCTCCTTCGCCAGCAACGCGGTGAGATAGCGCAGCTTGCGGCGGCTGCTTTCGCTGGCGATGAGGTAGTCGCGGTGGCCGGCGTTGACCTGCCATTGACCATCACGGAAGCGCGAGCGCCAGTTGCCGGTGGGCTCGTTGACGAACTCCGGCTGCGGGATGCCGGCTGACGGCAGCGGCTCGGGCCGCTCTTCCACTACCTCGACGCTGGCTTCAGCGCTGGTACGGCGCTCGCCTTGGGTTGCCACAACCCACACTGTGAGCGTCTCCAGTTCTTCACCGGCTCGAAAGGTCGCGCGCGCACCATCTCCTTCGATCTGGCAGTGGTCGGAGCTGCAGGCCCACAGGAACACCACCCCTTCACGGATCTCGGGGCCAGCCGCGTCGCGCGGGCGCGCACGGAAACCGCGACTGCCAAGCACCGGCACGCGTGCCGACGGCGGCACGATCTCGACCGTCGCCAGCGGCCCTGGCGGAAACAGCTCCGCGGGTTCTTCAGCTTCGACCTTCTCGCCTGGTTCCGGAAATTCGCCAGGCACCGGTTCCGCGACGCCCGGCGGCGCTTCTTCTGGTCCACCAGCCACTGCGCCCTCCGCGCCGCCTGCCGGCATACGCTCCGCCTCATCACGCACCACGAAGAAGTCGTACTCCGGCGCCAAACGCGGCAGGTCGCGAAAGGCACGCTGCAACTGCTTGAGAAGGTCGGCCTCCAACTCGGCGGCCAGTCGCTCTTCCTCATGCGCCAGCGTCGAGTTGATCGGCTCCTCGAGTTGCGTCACGGCAGCCGCAAAGGCGGCGGCCGCATCGTTGGGCAGCACACCGCGACGCGTGCCCGGCGCCACCTCGAAGCCGGCGAACTCGAGCATGCCCGTGAGACGGCCGCTGCTCCACGGCGAGCGTCGAAAGTCGACCAGGGCGAACTCGCACAGGTCGTCATAGACCACCGTCCCGGCGCACGACACCATCACCTGGCCGGGCTCACGCTCACCTTCCGGGAGGACGTACAGCTCGACACGCAGTGGTCCATAGGGCGTGTCGATCGTCTCCGGCAGCGCCAACGGCTGACCCGGGTAACGCACGGGCTGCACCGTCAGCAGCTTCGGCGCCCGTCCGCGCGCGACGCGATCATGCACGGTGATGTTGACCTGGCGCGCCAGCAATTGCCCGCGCAGCTCCGCCGCCAGATAGTCCGCAATCCGCCGGGCGCCAAGGCTGACGAACGCCGGCCGGTGCAGCTGCCGCACGACGACCTCGGTCCACGTGCCATGCAGCGGCAGCCGGCCGCGTAGACGCTCGATCTGGAAGCGCGGCTCGTCTTCCGTCAGCCGCAACACCCAAGGCTCGGAATCGTTGACCTGCGAACGCATCTCGAAGTACGTGCCGATGGACCAGAAGCCGAGCAGGCCGATGCCGTACTTGCCCTGCAACATCAGCTCGCGCCGTTGTTCGAGTGTCAGGTTGCGCTTGCGCGAGTGCCCGATGTGCGTCGCGATGTAGCCGAGCGCTTCCTCGCGTGTCATCTCGGGCAGCACGCCGCTGCCGTCATCGATGACATGCAGCGTGGCCGCGCCGCGTTCGCGGGCGCGGACGATCTGGATGCGTGCGGCACCCGCATCGAGCGAGTTCTGCACCAACTCGGCGAGCGCCTTGCGCGGATCGTTCTGCGACCGCGCCAGCCAGCGAATCAGCTCGAAGGGGTCCGCGGGCCGCAGGTTGCCGGTGATGGCACCGGAGCGTTTGCGGGCAAGGCGTGTTGCCATGCGGGCCGGTTAGCACGCCAGCGTGCAGGCACCAAGGCGGCGAGCTACCCCGGCAGGGCATCTGACCCCAGGCTTCAGGCGTCGGGCAGGAAAACGAACTGCCTGAAGTCCGCTGGCCTCGCCGAATTCGAACCTGAAAACTCAGTGCGCCACGCACAGGGGAACGTCGCCGGTCGCCGGTTCCAGATCCAGCCGTTCGTCGAGGGCGTCGATCTCCTCTTGCAGCTTGGGTGTGACGCGACCCTGGCGGTTGAGCGCCTTCAAACTGCGCCGGACCTCCTTCGCCAGCGCGATCGCCCGCAGGCCCGTGGGGTCGGCGCCCTGACACACGGAGTGCTTGCCGCGTTGCAGGAGATCGACGATGCTGCCGTGACAGGCAGCGTTGTAGCGCTCCACCACCTCCATCGGCAGCGGGTAGCGCGAGCCCGCGCTCAGCCGGCGCATGATGCGATGCCATTGGTCGAGATCGTGGATCGCAATGAAGCCGCGGAAGATACGCTTGTCGGTACGGAAGGAAAACAGGGTCCGCGAGACGACGTCACGCACTAGGGCATCGCACTCCGGGAAGCGATGGCCGCGCAGCTCACGCACGATCAGGCGGTACGCCGCCTGCTGCTGCGCGTCGAAGCGTGCCTCCCAGTAGGTGTGTCGCAGGGTGCGGGCGCGGAAGCTGACGATCAGCTGCGTGGGCACGTAGTGGTTGTGCGAGTAGACGTCACCGGCGAGGTGCGTCAGATAGCCGTACGCGAACGCCCGCTGCGCGTCGTTGTCGGCGCGCTCGACCAGCGACCAACCGACCCGCCAGGAGTGGCAGTGCGCCTGCTGCGCGCGGGTGTACTTTTTCGCCTGGGTAATGTCGGCGCCGATGCAGCCGTACAGATATTCGAGCCGATGCCGGCGCAGCAGTCGTTGAAGCGATATTCCCAGGATGGTAAGGTTTTCCAGCACACCAGACCCGTGCGCGAGGTGCGTGATGGGTCCCCAAGCCGATGCCTGAGCGGGCGCGAAGAGCAGGACGAGGAAGGCGCATGCGGCGAGTAACGTCATGGCAATGAATCGTACAACCGAGACGGAGGCTGCTCAAGCCGGGGCGCGGGAGGTCCTCGATCAGGTGCGCGCCTATCTCGAGTACCAGCGCTCCGCCGGCCTCGACGCCGTCCCACGCCGTCCGCGCCCGCCAGCAACCGCCCAAGGTGGTCAGCAACCCCCGGCGCCCCCTGCCTCTTCACCAACAGCCACACAGGCGCCGGCACCAGCGGTGCGCGCCGCGGCCGCCGATCTGTTCGCCGCCCCCGGCGTGCGCCGCGCGCTGACGCTGGACGAGCTGCGCGCCGAACTCGGCGATTGCCAGCGCTGCAAGCTGTGCCGAGGTCGCACGCACATCGTCTTCGGCGTCGGCAATCCACAGGCAACGCTGATGTTCGTCGGTGAAGGCCCGGGACGCGACGAAGATCTGCAGGCCGAGCCGTTCGTCGGTCGCGCCGGCCAGCTACTGACCGAGATCATCACCAAAGGCATGAAGCTGCGGCGGGAGGACGTCTACATCGCCAACGTCATCAAGTGCCGGCCACCCGAGAACCGCAACCCCGAGCCCGACGAAATTGCCGCCTGCCAGCCGTTCCTGTTGCGACAGATCGAGATCATCCAACCCAAGGTGCTGGTGGCGCTGGGTACGTTTGCCGCGCAGACCCTGCTCGGCTTGAAGACGCCGATCTCGCGCTTACGCGGCCACTGGTACGATTTTCAGGGCATCAGGCTGATGCCGACGCTGCATCCCGCCTATCTGCTGCGCAACCCCAACGATAAGCGCCTGGTGTGGGAGGACATCAAGACGGTGTTGCGCGAACTGGAGCGTTACACGTGACGCCCGGCGCACGAGCCGTGCGGCGGGTGTGTGCCGCCCTCCTTTGCACGCTGGCTTGTCTCACGTGGAACCCAACGGCCGGTGGGGCCCCCGAGAAGACGGTCGACCTGATCGTCATCGACGCGATGATCAATCCGGCCATCGCCGACTTCATCCACGAGTCGCTCGCCGCCGCCGAGCGTGACGGCGCGCGCGCGTTGATCATTCAGCTGGACACGCCGGGCGGGTTGCTCGACTCGACCAAGTCGATCGTCAAAGACCTGTTGGGCTCGCCGGTGCCGGTGATCGTCTACGTCGCCCCGAGCGGCGCCGGGGCCGCGTCGGCCGGCGTGTTCGTCACCATGGCCGCCAACATTGCAGCCATGGCGCCCGGCACCAACATCGGCGCGGCGCACCCGGTCAGTGGCCAAGGCAGCGACATCGGCGGCGATATGCGCGAGAAGGTCGAGAACTTCACCGCCTCGTTGAGCAAGACCATCGCCCAGGAGCGCGGCCGTAACGTCGAATGGGCCGAGAAGGCCGTGCGCGAAAGCGTCTCGATCACCGAGCAGGAGGCGCTGAAGCTACACGTCATCGACATCGTCGCGGCGAATCGTGACGACCTGCTGCGCCAGGCGAGCGAGCACGACGTGACCGTTCAGGGCACGAAGCGCCGACTCGACCTCAACGGCGCAACGTTCGTCGTCCGCGAGATGCGCCTCAAGCAGAAGTTTCTCAATATCCTCGCGAACCCCAACGTCGCCTACCTGCTGATGATGGCGGGGCTGCTGGGGCTGTACGTCGAGTTCACGCACCCGGGCGTCTTCTTTCCGGGCATCGCCGGCGGCATCTGCCTGCTCCTGGGCATGGCTGCACTGCAGGTGCTGCCGATCAACTACAGCGGCTTGGCGCTCATCGGCCTCGGCCTGGCGCTGCTCATCGCCGAACTGTTTCTGCCCAGTTTTGGTATCCTCGGTGTCGGCGGCATCGTCGCGTTCGTCCTCGGCTCGCTGCTGCTGTTTGACACGCCGGACTCCACCCTCGCCGTGGACCGCAACATTGTGTATGCCGCGGCGGCCACCTTCGGTGGCTTCACGCTGCTGGTGAGCTACTTGGTGGTGCGCTCGCAACGTCGCAAGCCAGCCCTGGGGAGCGAAGGACTCGTTGGCGAGGTTGGCGAGGTGCGGCAGCGGATCGTGCCCGACAGCGTGCGCGGCAAGGTCTTCGTCCACGGGGAGTACTGGAATGCCGACGCCGATCGAGCCATTGAGGTTGGCGAACGTGTCCAGGTCGTGCGCGTCGACGGCATGCGCCTCACGGTGCGGCGGCTCGCCGATGCGGCGACACGGCGAGCGTGACGGTTGAAGGGAGGGAGTGATGTTTGGACCGGCAACGACAGTCGTCATCCTGGCCGTGGGCCTTTTGGTCAGCGGCCTCAAGATCCTGAAGGAGTATGAACGCGGCGTGATCTTCCGGCTCGGGCGCTTGGTGGCGTCGCGCGGCCCGGGGATCATCTACGTCATTCCGCTGATCGAGAAGATGCAGCGCATCGAGTTGCGCACGGTGACCATGGACGTGCCGCCGCAGGACGTCATCACGCGCGACAACGTCTCGGTGAAGGTCAGCGCGGTGCTCTACTTCCGCGTCATCGACCCGAACCGCGCCGTGGTCGAGGTCGCCGATTACTTGTTCGCGACCTCACAGCTGGCGCAGACGACGCTGCGCAGCGTCTGCGGGCAGGCCGAGCTCGATGAGCTTCTGGCAGAGCGTGAGAAGATCAACGCGCGCTTGCAGGAGATCCTGGACCAGCAGACGGACCCGTGGGGCATCAAGGTCGTCGCCGTTGAGGTCAAGCACATCGATCTGCCCCAAGACATGCAGCGCGCAATGGCAGCGCAGGCCGAGGCGGAACGCGAGCGGCGCGCCAAGGTGATCAACGCCGAGGGCGAGTTCCAGGCGGCGCAGAAGCTCGCCGACGCCTCCGCCGTCATCGGCCAGCACCCGATGGCCCTGCAACTGCGGTTCCTGCAGACCCTGACCGAGGTGGCGTCGGAGAACAACTCGACAACCATCTTTCCGCTGCCGATTGATCTGATCACCCCCTTTCTGAAGGGGACACAGAAGCCGTGAAACGTGTGCGTGTGTCGTGCTCGGCGGAGGAACGGGTCGCCTTGACTCTCTAGGGACCCTGTGGTTTATGGCTCAGCCACGATTGGTGTGAACTCGCAGGCACCCTGCCCGGTGCCTGTTTTTTTACCGGCCTCACCATGGAGAGTGTTGCGGCTTCGACTCGATGCGCGGATGCGTCTGTGACGCTGTCCGATTTCCATTTCGATCTGCCTCCGGAGCTGATCGCTCAGGTGCCCGCGGAGCGTCGCGACCAGGCACGCCTGTTGGTGCTCGATCGGCGCTCCGGCGACCTGACGCACACGCATGTGCACGCTTTGCCGGGCCATCTGCGGACCGGCGACTTGCTGGTAGTCAACGATACCAAGGTCATTCCGGCGAGGCTGTTTGGCCGAACGGCAACTGGTGGGGCCGTGGAGGTGTTGCTGGTTCGCCCGCTCTTCCCTCAGGACATGGCACGCCGTGCTCCGACGCCTCCCTCAGCAGCTACGAACGAACCCGCTACCTGGCTCTGCCTTGGCAGGCCCGCCAAGCGGTTGCGTCCGGGCAGACGGATCGACTTCGCGGGGAACGTTGGCGCCGTGGTCGCGGCGGCCCAAGGCGGCGGCCACTACACCCTGACTTTCGAGGACGCAGCCTCAGGAAAGGCGCTTGTCGACCAGCATGGCGAAATTCCTCTTCCACCGTACATCCACCGGCCGGACGGACCGCTGCCCCTCGATCAGACGCGTTATCAGACCATCTTTGCCAGTGTCCCGGGAGCGATCGCTGCTCCAACCGCTGGCCTGCATTTCACTGACGAACTCCTGGCAGCCGTCCGGCAGCGCGGCGCGGAGATCGCCCGGCTGACATTACACGTCGGACCCGGAACGTTTCTCCCGCTGCGCTCCGCCGACCTGTGCGAACACGTCATGGCAGCCGAATGGTGCGAGATCCCGGACGCCACGGCGGCGCGCATTCGGCAGGTCAAGGCCGCAGGCGGCCGCATCGTCGCTGTCGGCACGACGACCACGCGGGCCCTCGAATCGGCCGCGTCGGAGCACGATGTGGTGGCGAGCGGCGTGCGCTGGGCGGACTGCTTCATCGTTCCAGGCCACGAGTTCCGCGTCGTCGATGCGCTGTTGACGAACTTCCACTTGCCGGGGTCCACGCTGTTACTGCTGGTCAGCGCCTTCGCCGGACGCGAGCGCATCCTGGCCACCTACGCCGAGGCAATCCGCCGCCGCTATCGCTTCTACAGCTACGGCGACGCCATGCTCATCCAATGAACCCCACCACCGCTGCACTCGCACGGCGCGCCGACGACCCTGCAACACCCGTCTTCGCGGTGACGGCGTCATCTGCCGAGAATCGCGCACGCTGTGGCCGGCTCACGACGGCACACGGTACCATCAACACGCCGGCGTTCATGCCCGTGGGCACGCTGGCAACCGTGAAGGGCATCACGCCCGGGCAGTTGCGCGAGATTGGCGCAGAGATCATCCTCGCCAACGCCTATCACCTCGCCCTGCGTCCCGGCGCAGCACTGATCCGTGACCTCGGTGGCTTGCACCGCTTCATGGGCTGGGACGGACCAATCCTCACCGACAGTGGCGGGTATCAAATCTTCAGCCTGGCCGGGCTGCGCAAGGTCACCGACGAGGGCGTCGCCTTCCGCTCGCACGTCGACGGTGCCGCGATGTTCCTGACACCTGAGGCTGTCGTGCAGCTGCAGGTTGACCTCGGCGTCGACATCATCATGGTCCTCGACGAATGCGTCCCCGGAACAGCGACGCGCGCGGAGGCGGAGCGTGCGGCGGGTCGCACGCTCGACTGGGCACGACGCTCCCGCGCTTTCGAGGTGACACCCGGGCAACTCGTCTTCGGCATCGTCCAAGGCGCGACCTACGCGGAGCTGCGCGCCGAGCAGGCGCGTGCGCTTGTGGCGCTCGATTTTCCGGGCTATGCGGTGGGGGGATTGAGTGTAGGGGAAGAGCGAAACGTCACTATGGCGCTGGCGGAGGCGACGGCGGCGGCGTTGCCGATGGATCGTCCACGGTATCTGATGGGTGTGGGCTTGCCCGAAGACCTGATTCGGTTTGTGGGCATGGGGTACGACATGTTCGACTGCGTGTTGCCGACCCGCAATGCGCGTAACGGCATGTTGTTCACGTCGAGCGGTCGGCTCAACATCCGCCTGGCGCGCTATGCCCAGGACCCCGAGCCGCCTGATGCCGAGTGCCGCTGCTACACCTGCCGCACGTTCAGCCGCGCCTATCTGCGCCATCTGGCGGTAGCCAACGAAATGCTCGGTGCGCAGCTCGCCAGCCTGCATAACCTGCACTTCTATCAGCAACTCATGCGCGACATGCGCGCGGCCATCGCGCGGGGAGAGTTCGCGGCCTGGGCGGGGTCGCGTCTCGCGGGGCTGACACAAGGGAGCGATGCATGATCAACCCGGCATGGGCACAAGCGGCACCGGGGGGCGCACCTCCGGCAGTCATGCAGTTCATGCCGCTCGTCCTCATTTTCGTCGTCTTCTACTTCCTCCTCATCCGCCCACAGCAGCAGAAGGCGAAAGAACACCGGACGATGCTGGCCAACCTGAAGCGCAACGATGACGTCATCACGTCCGGTGGACTGTACGGAAAGATCATGGCGCTCACCGACAAGATCGTCACGCTCGAAATCGCCCCCAACGTCCGCGTCCGCGTCGACCGGCAGCAAATTGCGTCGCTGGCCAAGTCCGGCGCGGCGGACGACAACAACAAAGAGAAGGACAAACCGAAGTGACACGGCAAAGTATACTGTATCGGGCATTGCTCATCCTCGCGCTGGTATTGACTGCCTTGCTCTACCTCGTGCCGACCTTCGTCACGGACCTGCCGTCGTTCTGGAAGGGCTACCTGCCGAGTCAACGCATCCATTTGGGATTGGATCTGCAAGGCGGAACGCATCTGGTCCTGACCGTTGACATGAACAAGGCCATCGAGAACGCGCTCGATCGCGACGCCACCGACCTCAAACGCGAGGCTGGCGAGGCGAAGGTCGCCGTCGACGCCGCAGCACGCAAAGATTCCCGGATCGAGGTCAGCCTGGCCGCCAACGCCGACCGCGCCCAATTCACCGCTTTCGTGAAGGAGCACTTCCCCAACCTCGCCATCGAAGACTCCAGCACGCAGGACGGACGGGTGACTTTCCAGCTCGCCATGACCAAACGCGAGGAGCGCCGGCTGCGTGACTTCGCCCTGGAACAATCGCTGGAGACGATTCGCAACCGCATCGACCAGTTCGGCGTGTCTGAACCCATCATCCAGCGCCAGGGTGATCAGGATATCGTGGTCCAGCTGCCAGGCATCCAGGATCCGCAGCGGGCCAAGGACCTCATCGGACGCACGGCGCTGTTGGAGTTCAAGCTACTGGCGGATGTCCCGGACGCCGACAGCTACACCGGTGGCGAGAAGGCATTGCCTCCGGGCACACAAATTCTCAACGGAGCCGACGTCGACACCTCCGCCGGCGCGGGGCGCGGACGCCGGGCCAAGTATCTGGTGCAGTCACAAACGCTGATGACCGGCGATACGATCGCCGACGCCATGGTCCGCCCGGCAACGCAGATGGAAGGTCCGTACGTCGCCCTCGAGTTCAACGCCCGCGGCGCCAAGCAGTTCGATGAGCTCACCGGCCGCAGCGTCGGCAAGCGTCTGGCGATCATCCTCGACAACACCGTGTACTCCGCGCCGGTCATCCGCGAGCGCATCAGCGGCGGCCGCGCGTCGATCACCGGCAATTTCGACATCAAGGAAGCACGCGATCTTGCCATCGTCCTGCGTGCCGGCGCGCTCCCGGCACCGGTGCACATTGCCGAAGAGCGGACCGTCGGACCGTCGCTCGGGCAGGATTCGATCCGGCAAGGCGTCCGCTCGTTCATCGTCGGCGGCTCGCTCGTCGTGCTGTTCATGCTGGTCTACTACAAGTTCGCCGGCCTCCTGGCAGACATGGCCTTGATACTCAACGTCTTGTTCCTGATGGCAGCGCTGGCCGCCTTCCAAGCCACGCTCACACTGCCGGGCATCGCCGGGGTCGTCCTGACGATCGGTATGGCGGTGGATGCCAACGTCCTCATCAACGAGCGCATCCGCGAGGAGCTGCGCTTGGGCAAGAGCGCGCGCGCCGCCATCGAAGCGGGCTACCAGCGTGCCCTGCCCGCCATTCTCGACACCAACACCAACACCCTGCTGGCCGGCGCCATTCTGTTCCAGTTCGGCACCGGCCCGGTGCGGGGATTTGCCATCACCCTGTGCATCGGCGTGATCAGCAGCGTCTTCACCGCCGTCGTCGGCACGCGCGTCGTGTACGACTATCTGCTCACCTACCGTCGCCTGCAAACCGTGAGTGTGTAAACGTATGGAATTGATCAAGCCCGGCACCAACTTCGACTTCATTCGGTTTCGCTGGATCGCCCTCGGCATCTCCTGGGTGCTGATCGCCATCGGCATCTTCTCGTTGATCATCCGCGGCGGACCGAACTATGGCATCGACTTCTCGGGCGGCATCATGCTGCATCTGCGCTTTCCGCAGCCGCAATCACTGAATGACATTCGTCACGCACTCGACAGCGTGAACCTCAGCGACGCGACGATTCAGGACTTTGGTTCCGGCGGCACCGAGTTTCTCGTGCGCCTGCCGGTCACCTCGAGCGAAACCAAGGGTATCACGGACACCGTGACGCAGGCGCTGCAACAGCAGTTCGGCAAAGACCACTTCGAGGTGCTGCGCGTCGAGCTGGTCGGCCCGCGCGTCGGCAGCGAGTTGCGGCAGCGGGCGCTCCTCGCAGTGATGTTTTCGACCGTACTCATGGCCGCGTACATCTGGTTCCGCTTTGAGTTCCGCTTCGGTATCGGGGCCGCTGTCGCCCTGGTCCATGATGTCCTGGTCGCCATCGGCGCGCTGTCGGTGTTCAATTACGAAATCGACCTGACGGTGGTGGCGGCGTTGCTGACCGTGGTCGGTTTCTCGGTCCACGACACCGTCATCGTCTGCGACCGCATCCGCGAAAACATGCGCAAGGGCCGGCGCGAGTCGATCGGCAACATCATCAACCGCAGCATCAACGAGACGTTGAGTCGGACCGTCCTCACGACGGGCACGGCAATCCTGGTGGTGCTGTCACTGTTCATCCTCGGCGGCAACGTCATCCGTGGGTTCGCCTTCACGCTGCTGGTGGGCTTCATCATCGGGACCTACTCGTCGATCTACATCGCCAGCCCGATCGTCCTCTGGATGGAGCGCGCCCCGGCGCGTCGCTGACGGGTTGCATGAAGCGGCGTTGGACCCTGGTGCCGAGTCAGCCTGACGCCGAGACCCTGCTCTGTCGCGACGGCGGCGTATCGCCGCTGCTGGCGCATCTGCTGGTGGCACGAGGCATCAGCACGCCGGCGGCGGCCGCGGCGTTTCTGCACGCACGGCTCGCCGAGCACCTGCGCTCGCCGATGCTGTTCAAGGACATGGCGGCCGCCGCCGCGCGTGTCATCGCGGCGCTGCAGCGTGGGGAGCGGGTTGGCATCTACGGCGACTACGACGTCGACGGCATCAGCGGCAGCGCCATCCTGGTGCGCTTTCTGCGCGCTCTCGGACACGAGCCGCTGCTGTTCATCCCGCACCGCCTGCGTGACGGCTACGGTGTCAGCGAATCCGGCGTGCGTCGGCTCGCCGAGGCTGGGGCGCGCGTCATGATCACCGTCGATTGTGGCGGCGTCAGCCATCGCGAAATCGCCCTCGCCCGCACGCTCGGGATGGACACGATCGTCTGCGACCATCACCAAGTGTCCGGCACACCGCTTCCCGCTTGCGCCGTCCTCAATCCGATCGAGTCCGACGCCGGCTTTCCATTTCGCGGCCTGTGTGGCGCCGGGGTGGCGTTCTATCTCGCGTTGGGCATCCGGCTGCGCCTGCGCGAGGCGGGCCATGCGGCCCTCCCTGACCTGCGCCGCTACCTCGACCTCGTGACCTTGGGGACGATCGCCGACATTGTTCCGCTGGTCGAAGAGAACCGCGTGCTGGTCAAATATGGGCTGCGCGAGCTGACGCAGACCGGCCGCCCGGGTCTGGTGGCGCTCAAGGCCGTGAGTGGCGTGAGCGACGTGTCCACCGGCACCGTCGGCTTCCGCTTGGCGCCACGGCTCAACGCCGGTGGGCGGCTGGCCGACGCAACGCGCTCGGTGGAATTACTGACGACGGAGGATCCGTCGCGAGCCGAGCAGCTCGCCGCCGCGCTTGATGAAGAAAACCGTGCCCGCCAAACCATCGAGCAGGAGATCCTCAACGAGGCCATCCGCCGCATAGAAACCGATCCCGACTTTGCCGGGCGGCGGAGCATCGTCCTGGCCTCGGCCGAGTGGCATCCGGGCGTCATCGGCATCGTCGCCTCACGACTCGTCGAGCGCTACTACCGGCCCACCGTCTTGATGGCGATCGATGGCGCAACCGGTCTGGGGCGCGGCTCGGGCCGCAGCATCCGTGATTTCAACCTCTACGAAGCCTTCAAAGCGTGCCAGGGCTGTCTCGCCGGCTTCGGTGGTCACCGCATGGCTGCCGGCCTGAGCATCAAGGAAGAACATGTGCCGATGTTTGCCGAGCAATTCGAAGCGGCAGTGCGGGCGGCGACGCGCGCCGAACACTTCATTCCCGAAACATCCATTGACAGCGAGTTGTCGTTCGCCGATGTCGGCGACGCCCTCCTCAAGGATCTCGCCGGTCTCGAACCGCATGGACCGAGCAACCCGGAACCGGTCTTCCTGGCTCGTCACGTCAGCGTGGTCTCGCGGCGGATCGTTGGTGAGAACCATCTCAAGCTCTATCTACGGCAAGGCAACCGTGCGCTCCCGGCCATTGGCTTTGGCCTGGCTGACGTTCCCGTCGGCGAAGGGAGTACGCTCGACATCTTGTTCTCACCCGAGCACAACGAATGGAACGGCAACACGTCCATTCAGCTCCGCTTGCGTGACCTGCGGGCCGCAGCGCATGCCTGACGTCGGCTGAAATGCTGAGAAACGTCAGGCACTTGCCACCCTGACAATCAGGCTGGGGTGGCGTTCACACCTTGACTGCGGTAGCACAGCGTGTTACCGAAAAGCGGCCGCATCCAGGGGCTCCCCCGAGGCGGTGCACGATGGAAAGAGAAGACACAATCCTCAACAGCAAAGACGTCGCCCAGATCTTGGACCTGAGCCCAGACACGGTCAACGAGTACGCGCGCAAGAGCATCCTACCGGCGTTCAAGAAGGGCCGCCAGTGGCGCTTCCGCCGGCGCGACATTGCCGTGTTCAAGCGTCAGCTACGCGGTGAAACTGCAGCTTGACGGCGCTACGCCGCAGCGGAGAGATGATGCCTACACTTGAAGGAGCCCAAGCCCACCAGAGCAAGCTGTACTACGAATTTTCGCATCTCTACGATCGCCTGTTTACACGCGTGTTTTATCCACGCATCGAACGGGTGATTCAATCGCTCAAGATCCCACCGGGAGCGCGCGTCCTCGAGGTCGGCGTGGGTACCGGCCTGTCGTTCAGTGCTTATCCGATCCATTGTCAGGTGACCGGCATCGACTTGGCCCCCGAGATGCTCGAACAGGCGCAGGACAAGATCGATCAGAACGGCTGGCGCCATCTGCAGGTCATGGAGATGGACGCCCTCAATCTGAAGTTCGGCGACAGCACCTTCGACTACGTCATGGCGTTTCACGTCGTCAGCGTCGTCCCCAACGCCACCCGCCTGATGCGGGAGATTCTGCGCGTCAGCAAGCCCGGGGCAACTGTGGTCATCATCAACCACTTCCGCAGCCGCCACCGGCTGCTCGCGGCGCTCGACAGCTTGATCGAGCCGCTCACACGGCGCCTGGGGTGGCATACGCTCAGCCAGGACGACATCCTGACCGATGTGCCCCTGGAGGTCGTGCGCAGCTATAAGAACAGCCCGCGCTCCCTGTTCACCATCGTCATCGGCAAGGCGCGCAAAGCTGTCGCACAGCAGGTCGCCAGCGCCTGAATCGGCGCCCCCGCTTTGCCGACCTGTTCAGCCCTAATGCGGGCGGCGCGAGGCTGGTGCATAGGGGATCACCCCGTGGCGCAGCAGCCAGCGCGCGTCGCGGTCGCTGCGCGTATACATCCAGCGTGTGTAGACGCGCAACGTGTGCACGTCCCCGCGAAACAGTGACTCGAAGCTGATTTCCGCAAGCACGCGAACAAAATCCTGGAAGCGCTCGGCGAGCTCCGCGAACAGATCGCCCCGGGCACCTTCACCGGGCAACTCCGAGAGATGAGCGTATGCCGTGCGCCCGAGCTGCACGTAGTAATCGCTGCTCACCACCTGCCGGTGCAAGCTCTCCATGAACAAACCGGAGATGAACAGCGCCGTGTCACCCACGCGCTTGAGCTTGCCGTAGCGGTGCGTCACAGGGCTGTGAAACGACTCGAGGTATTCGAGGGCGAGGGGTCGGGAGAACCAGTCGCGTGGCGCGTGTGCAAAGCCCTCCAGCAACTTGACAAGATAAAACTCGCTGTCCTCGCTGGAATGCACCGCCTGGTTGTGCATCGCGCTCTGCAGGAGGTCACGGAAGAACTCGGTGAGATTCCGCTGCAGCAAAGGCCGGGAACTCATCCGCTCACATCCCAGTCCGGGCATTGACCGCGCCCCGTCATTGGCAACCACCCGTCCTTCATTTTTCAGGAGCAAGGCGTGGAAAGCAAGATAAATTCCGTGCAAACAGTGAATTGTGGGTCCAAGACCATTCGGCTATAATCCGCCTACCAACAACGGAAGGGCACTTCGGTACATGAAGAACAGAAAGCACTGGCTGGCCACGGGGCTCTTGGTCTGCGCCGTGACGGCGACGCTGTGGTTCGGTGGCCGGACGGTGAGCCGTGTCTCGGCGGTAGCCAAGGAGACCTACGACAACATCGACGTCTTCACCAACGTACTGGCCTTGGTGCAAAAGAACTACGTCGACAACGTCACCACGAAACAGCTGATTGACGGCGCCATCACGGGGATGCTCAACGCCCTCGACCCCCACAGTGCGTACTTGCCTCCCGATTTGTACAAAGAGTTGCAGGTCGACACCCGTGGGAGCTTCGGCGGCCTGGGCATCGAGATCACCACGCGCAACAACGTGCTCACGGTGGTCTCGCCGATCGAAGACACGCCGGCGTACCGCGCCGGCATCAAGTCCGGCGACCAGATCATCAAGATCGAGGACGAGTTCACCAAGGACATGCCGCTGGTCGAAGCAGTCAAGAAGATGCGCGGCCCGAAGGGCACAACGATTCACATCACCCTGCGTCGCGAAGGGGTGCCGAAGCTCATCGAACTGACCCTGACGCGCGAGGTCATTAAGATCCAGAGTGTCAAGTCCCACCTGCTCGAAAAGGGCTACGCGTATGTGCGCATCACGCAATTCCAGGAACGCACGGATGACGATCTGCAGAAGGCGCTAGTGAACCTGGAGAAGGAAAACGGCGGGCCACTGGCAGGGATGATTCTCGATCTGCGCAACAACCCGGGTGGTTTGCTCACGCAAGCCGTGAAGGTCTCCGACGAGTTCGTCGATTCGGGCTTGGTCGTCTACACCGATGGCCGCTTGGAAAGCCAGCGACAGAAATACTTTGCCCACAAGGCGGGAAGCCACACCGATTTTCCGATGATCGTCCTGGTCAACGGCGGGAGCGCCAGCGCCTCAGAGATTGTCGCTGGCTGTTTGCAGGATCACAAGCGCGCGCTGGTACTGGGCACCCAGACCTTCGGCAAGGGCTCGGTGCAGACCATTCTCCCGCTTGACGATACCGCTGCCGTTCGTCTGACCACGGCGCGCTACTACACTCCGAATGGCCGCTCCATCCAGGCGACGGGCATCACCCCCGACATCTTCGTGGAGAACAGCCTCATCCAAGCGAAGGCGGAGGGCGGCGCGAAGTTTCCCTCGGTGCGCGAAGAAAACTTGCCCGGCCACTTCGAACAACCCAACAAGCATCAGGCGCCAAAGAACGGCACCAGCCCGAAGGAGGAAGAAGAAGGCGACGAAACGGCTGCAGTACACGAAGGCGAGCTGGGGAAGGACCCGCAACTCGATCGTGCGCTCGACCTCCTCAAGAGCTGGAACGTGTTCAAAACCGTCGTGGCGCAGAGTACGCCGTAACCAGGCCCTCGATGCCGCCGCTATGCGAAAGCCCTCTGTCATGCAGAGGGCTTTGCATTTTGAGGTGACGGCGTGCCGCGCTCCGAGTCGCGCCGCCTCGGATGGGGATGGCTGCTCAGCCTGCTGTCGTCGACCATTCTCGGGTTGCTCATTTTCCTCTCGTCGCTGGCGTTGCGCCAGCCCACCGCGATCGTCGTGGCGCCGTCGGCGCCGCAGCCTCGGGCCAACTGGGCCGCTGACTTTCCGGCGCGCCTCACGGCGGTCACCGCCGCGCTTGGCCAGCTCCCGTGGCCCATGCCGGCTCCCAACGAAGAACCGCAAGGCGCGGGGGCGTTGCGCTGGACGCTTCGCCGCTACGAGCTGACCCTCCCCGCCCCCGAAAACCCGGCCGGCATCGAAAAGCTCTTCGACCCAGTGCGCGCCGCCGCCGCTGGCGCCACAGTGGATGTCAACCAGCAAGCCATCGGCGCGCAGGTGCAGATCGGCATCGACGGTTTGCTCACGCACACCCTGACGCTGCACTGGCTGGGTCGCCAGGCGCGCGTCGCGATCCTCATCGACGACCTCGGCAACGATCTGCTGATCGCGCGCACCCTGGTGAGCATCGACACACCGTTGACGTTGGCGGTCATGCCGTTCCGCCCGTTCTCGCGGGAAGTGGCCGAGCTGGCCACACTCTTCGGCCGCGAGGTCCTGGTCCATCTGCCGATGGAGGCCGAAAGTGGCGAGGACTTCGGCGCCGAGAACGTGCTGCTGGTTGCCGCCGATCGCGATGCAATCGCCCAACAACTGGATGCCAGCCTGCAGACCGTGCCCCACGCCGTCGGCGTCAACAACCACATGGGCTCACGCTTCACCACCGACCGTGCCCACATGCTGTGGGTGCTGGAGTACCTCAAACAGAAGGACCTGTTTTTCATCGACAGCCGCACCACACCATACAGCGTCGCGTGCGAGGTGGCAGCCGCGATCAAGCTGCGTTGTGCGGCGCGCAGCGTGTTTCTCGACGACACCGATGATGAATCGGCCATCCGTTCACAGATCGAAGCGCTCCCCAAGCTCGCCCGTGAGCAAGGCGATGTCATCGCCATTGGCCATCCACGCCCTGCCACCGTCGCGGCACTACAAGCCGCGCTACCCGGCTTTGCAGCCGCCGGCGTACAGATCGTCTCCGCCTCGACGGTTATCGCAGACCTCTCCTTGGCGCGGCGTTAGACCTTCTGTTACAGTCCGCGGATGCAGCTCCCCCTCGACCTGGCGGCACTGACCACCGTGCTGACAGTCTCGCAACTCAATCAACGCGTGCGCGAGACGCTCGACGCGGAGCTGGGCGAGTTCTGGGTCGTCGGCGAGATTTCCAATTTCCGCGTGCCGCCCTCCGGCCATTTCTACTTCAGCTTGAAGGACGACCGCAGTCAGATCGCTGCGGTGATGTTCCGGTCCGCCAATCAACTGCTGGCGTACCGGCCGGACGACGGCATGGAAGTCATTGTGCGCGGCCGCATCGGGCTGTACGAGGTGCGCGGCGCCCTCCAACTTTATGTCGAAGCAATGGAGCCGCGCGGCCTGGGAAGCCTGCAGCTCGCCCTGGAGCAACTCAAGAAGCGACTGGCGGCTGAGGGGTTGTTCGCCGAAGCACGCAAGCGCCCCCTCCCCTTCCTCCCGCGGGCCGTCGGCATTGTCACCGCGCTGGGCGGCGCGGCAATCCATGACCTGCTGGTGGTGCTGCGCACGCGCCTCCCGGGCGTGCGCATTGTCGTGCGTCCGGTACGCGTGCAAGGCAAGGAAGCCCCGGCGGATATCGTCCGGGCGATCGCCGAGATCAGCCGTGTCGCCGCGGTCGACGTGCTCATCGTCGGCCGCGGCGGTGGTTCGCTCGAAGATCTGTGGGCCTTCAACGATGAAGGCGTCGCACGGGCGATTGCCGCCGCACGCATGCCCGTGGTGTCGGCCGTCGGGCACGAGATCGACGTGACGATTGCCGACCTGGTTGCCGACCGGCGGGCACCCACCCCAACCGCGGCGGCGGCGATGGTCGTCCCTGATCACCACGATCTGCACATCTGGTTTGAACGCATGGGGGCCGGATTGCTTACGGGCGTGCAGCGCCAGATCGCCCGGCAGCGCGAGCGGTTGACCGCGCAAGCGCGACATCTGCGTGACCCGCGCCAGGTGCTGCGGGCACTGCAGTTGCGCGTCGACGAACTGAGCGAGCGTGCCTTGCGTGGCGTGACCACCCGCCTGCGCCTGGCGCGGCAGCAACTACGCGGCGGCGCAGAGCGCTTGCAGGCACTGAGTCCGCTCGCCGTCCTGGCGCGTGGCTACAGCATCACGCGGCGCGCTGACACCGGTGCCGTCGTCCGTGATGCCAGCAGCCTGCAAGCCGGCGACTGCCTCCACCTGACGCTGGCGCGTGGCAGCGCACGGGTCCGCGTCGACGACCCAGATCGCGGCTGATGGAGCTGATTTCATCGTGGGAGACGTATGGGGGAGACGAACGACAAGAAATTTGACCAGGGAATGGCAGAACTGGAAGCCCTCGTGGCACGCCTCGAAGGCGGAGAACTGCCCTTGGAGGAAGCGCTGGCCGCGTTCGAGGCCGGGGTCGCACTCGTCCGCACGTTGAACCAGCGCCTCACCGATGCGGAGGCGCGCGTCGAAGTGCTCACGCGGGATGCGAACGGCAAGCTGCAGCTGCAGCCGATGCCCCCGGACGCCAAGGCATGAATCTCCAGCGCTACCTGGCCCGTCGCCAGCAACGCATCGACCGGTTTCTCGAACGCTGCATTCCTCCGGCAAACGAAACCGACCCCCTGACGCAGGCGATGCGTTACAGCCTGTTCCCCGGCGGCAAGCGCATCCGTCCCATTCTGGCGATCGCGGCGACCGAAGCCGTCGGCGGGACGGTGACACCGGTGTTGCCCTTCGCCTGCGCCCTTGAGTTGATTCACACGTATTCGCTCATTCACGACGACCTGCCGTCGATGGACGATGACGACCTGCGTCGCGGCCAGCCGACCAGCCATCGTGTGTTTGGTGAGGGCATTGCCATTCTAGCCGGCGACGCTCTGCTGACCGAAGCGTTTCGGATCATGGCGGAGGCGGTCGCCAAACCCGCCGTCTCACAGCGGCGCGCACTCCAGGTGCTCACGGAGATCGCCAACGCCGCCGGCGCACGCGGCATGGTGGCCGGCCAAGCGGACGACCTGGGTGCCGAGGACCGCGCCATCGACCTGCCCACCGTCGAGTGGATACACATCCGCAAGACCGGCGCGTTGATTCGTGCGGCGGTGCGCGCCGGCGCCCTGCTGGGCAGGGCACGGATCGAGCAGTTGCAGCGGCTGACGCGCTACGCCGAGTGTCTCGGCCTGGCCTTCCAAATCGCCGACGACATTCTCGACGCCGAAGGCACGGCCGACCTGACGGGCAAAAATACCGGCCGCGACCAGGCGCGCCACAAGGCAACGTTTCCGGCAGTCCTCGGTTTGGCGGCCGCGAAGGAGCGCGCCCGCGACTTGCTCGTCAACGCACTCGAGGAACTGCGAGGCTTCAAGCGTGTGGCCGAGCCGTTGCGGCAGATTGCGCGCTCCGCCGTGGAACGCGCCTGTCCTCCCTGATGGGAACCAAGCGTGCCCGCATCGACAAGCTGTTGGTCGACCGCGGCCTGGCCGGCAGCCGCGAGCGCGCGCGCCGACTGGTGATGGCAGGCGAGGTGTGGGTTGCCGACCAACGCATCGACAAGCCGGGCGCTCTCATTCCCCTCGACGCGCCGCTGGCGGTGCGTGGCGCCGACATCCCATTCGTCAGCCGCGGCGGCCTCAAACTCGACGCTGCCCTGTCGCATTGGGAAATCGACGTGCGCGGGCTCCTGGCACTTGACATTGGCGCTTCCACCGGTGGCTTCACCGACTGTCTATTGCAGCGCGGCGCGCGTCACGTGGTCGCGATCGACGTCGGCTACGGGCAGTTCGCCTGGAAGCTGCGCCGCGATCCGCGCGTCACGCTCTTCGAGCGCGCCAACATCCGCGACTTCGATCCGTCGCGGCTTCCACAATTGGCCGACATTGCTGTCATCGACGCCTCGTTCATCTCATTGCGGCTGGTGCTGCCGGCAGCGATTCGCCTCGTCCGAACGGGGGGAGCGATCCTGCCGCTCGTGAAGCCGCAGTTCGAAGTGGGGAAAGACGCGGTTGGCAAGGGTGGCGTTGTTCGCGATCCCGAACAGCAGCGCGCCAGCGTCGAGGCGATCCGTACGTTCGGCGTCGGTCTGGGGTTGAGTTGCAGCGGCGATTACCCATCGCCGATTCTTGGTCCAAAGGGGAACCAAGAGTTCTTTCTGCGTTTCACGCTCCGCGCCCACCCGCCAGGCGGGCCGCATGCGCCGCTGTCGCCAGCCTGAGGACAGTCCGCGCCGCTGCTATTTGCCCGGCGTGTTCAGTTCAGCGAGGCGGCGGTAGAGCGTGGCACGACTGATGCCGAGGAGGCGGGCGGCGGCGACCCGATTGCCCCGTGCGGCTTTGAGGGCCGCAAGGAGACGCTGGCGTTCATCCGCGCCCTCGGCCTCCAGCGCAGCAGGCGGCGGGTTGCCGGCGACAATCTCGGCCGGTAGATCGCCGGCCTCAATTACGTGTCCCTTGCTGCGCACGATTGCGAACTCGACAGCGCTCTTGAGCTCGCGGACGTTGCCTGGCCAACGATAGCTGAGGAGGATCCGCATCGCGTCCTTGCTGATACCCTCGACGCGTTTCCCAGCCGCGGCACCGCACTGGCCGAGGAAGTGGCTGACCAATAGAGGAATGTCCTCGCGCCGCTGCTGCAGCGGCGGCAAATGGATGCGCACGACACGGATGCGGTACAGCAGGTCTGAACGAAACGTGCCGCGCGCGACGTCGTCGGCCAGGTTGTGGTGCGTCGCGGCCAGCACACGCACGTCGACCTTCAACGGTTTGGAATCGCCCAGCCGAACGACCTCACGCTCTTGCAGGACACGGAGCAGGCTGGTCTGAACGTTCGCCGGGATGTCACCAACCTCGTCGAGAAAGAGCGTCCCGCCGTCGGCGGCTTCGAACAGACCCTTGTGATCCTGCACCGCACCGGTGAAGGCGCCGCGCCGGTGGCCGAAGAGCTGGCTGCCGAGCAGCGAGTCCGTCAACCCGGCGCAGTTCAGGGCTATGAACGGCTTGTGCTTGCGGCGGCTCGAGAAGTGGATGGCGCGGGCCACGAGTTCCTTGCCGGTGCCCGTCTCACCCTCGATCAGCACCGTCGAGTCGACCCGCGCAACGTCGCGGATCTGTTCGTAGATGCGGACCATCGGCTCGCTCTTGCCGATCAAGTCTTGGAACTGCGCCTCCTCGTCGAGCAAGCGCCGCAGATCGTGCACCTCCGACATATCGTACAGGAAGAAGATCTTGCGCTCGGCCGCGCGCGGATCGTCCTTTACCTCGACATCGACCCAGTAGTGCCGCCCGCCGGACGTCGGCAGGTGCGCTGCCACCTTGCTGCGCCGCGCCGGCGGCTGTGCCAGCTGGGCCTCGAGCTGCGCGCGTTCGTGCGGCTCGAAGGCCCAGACCGTTTGCCAATGCTTGCCGATGAGCAACCTCGGGTCACAGCCCAGCAGCGGCTGGCAGGTCTGACTGAGGAACGTGATGCGTCCCTCTGCGTCGGTCATGGCACTACCCACACGCAGCTCATTGAGGATGGACAACAGATCGTCACGCGTGCGTTGCACGTGTTCGAGCATCGCCGCAACCTGTGCTTCGGCCTGCTTGCGCTGCAGCAAGTTGCCGGCCTGTTTCTCGGCGATGGCGAGGCGCACGGTCAGCCGTGCGACATCCACCGGCTTGGTGAGATAGTCGTCGGCACCGGCCTCCAGAACCGCCTGGAGATCGGCGGGCTGATCGCGGCTCGTCAGCACCACGACAAGGCTGCGGTCACCGTGGGGCAGGCGGCGGAGCTTGCGGCACAGCTCCAGCCCATCCATCCCCGGCAAGAGCCAGTCGAGCATGATCAGCGGGTAAGCGCTCTGCTGGCACAACGGCCACGCGGTCTCGGCATCTCCTACCGACGTGACCTCGTACCCGCGTCCCTTCAGGATGGATTCGAGCAGATAACGGGTTGTCGGATCGTCTTCGACGAGCAGGGTCTTCATCCTCGCTGCCCTCATACCTTAGTGCCCGGCTGTTTTTCAAAGGGCTTGGTCGCACGCTCGCGCGAACTGTCTCAGCCGAGACAGTTCGCGGTACACGGCGGTACACAAATGAGACAGTGCGGCTGTCTCAGCCCTTGGCGGGAGGACGCCGGGCGCCGACGCGGAAGGGGGGTGCGCTTGGCACACCAGGTGCCCGGAGACGACACCGCTGGAACTGCATGTCCATGGGGTTGCATACGCGGCACGGGGCCACTGCCCACTTCGCATTGCCTCCTGTGCTACAAGAGAGAGCATGGTGAGCAGCACCTCCAAGGGCTCGGACGGCCCGGTGAGCGACGCGCAAACGCAGCCCTTGGTCGATCGCATCCGGATCGGGCTCTGGATCCTGCTGGCCTCGAACCTCGTCTTTGCGATCGGCGACCTTGCATTGGAGCGTTCGCTACTCGTTCCGCTGTGGCTCTTGAAGCTCTGCCAGGTGATCACCGTCATCAGTGCATTCGTCGCGCTCCGCATGCGGACCGGCCGCACATGGACCATCAGCGTGGGCCTGGTGACCGTCGCCGTCGCGGCGGCGATGACGGCTGCGTCAGGCGTGGTGACGCGCGAAACAATACCGACAACCATCTTGGGTGTGACGGGCGTGATGCTCACGGGTGCGCTCTTACCCTGGGGGCTGTGGCCGCAGCTCACCACCGCTGCCATGACCGGCGCGGCCATCGCCGCCAACGCCTACCTGGTCACCGGCAGCGCCCTCGGTCCGTTGCACTACGTGACGTTTGCAGTCGTGGTCGCTTTGGCCGAGTCGGCGTTTATCGCCTATGAGTTCGAGCGGCGGCGCGCCGCCCTCGAGCGCGAGAATCGCCAACGCCAGCAGACGCTCAGAACGTTGCGTCAGAGCGAGCAGAACTTTCGCGGCATCTTCGAACATCTGGAAGATATCTTCTATCGCACCGACTTGCAGGGCACGCTGCAGATGATCAGCCCATCGGTCGAACGTTACGGCTACCGAGTCGGCGATCTCATCGGACGTAACGTTGCCGCCCTCTACCCCGACCCCGCAGTGCGCGAGCGCAACATCGCCTTGCTGCTCGAACGCGGCAGCTTACGCGATTTCGAGCTCACCCTGCGCGCCGGCGACGGCACCCTCATCCCCGTATCCACTAACGTCCGGGTGCTTTTCAATGAAGCTGGCACACCGATTGGTGTCGAGGGAATGTTGCGCGATATCACAGAGCGCAAGCGCACCGAACAAAATGTGCGCGCCAGCGAACAAGATCTCCGCGACATTTTCGAGCATCTGCAAGATGTCTTCTATCGCACCGACCTGCAGGGCAGGATCCAACGCATCAGTCCGTCGGTGCAGCGTTACGGCTATCACGTCGACGAGTTGATCGGCGCCGACGTGGCCAGGCTGTATAAGAACCCGGCAGAGCGCAGGCGGTACATTGCGGCGCTGACCGAAGACACGTACGTGCGCGACTTCGAGATCACGCTCCAGGACGCGCATGGCCATCCCATTCCGGTGTCGGCGACAGCGCGGCTGTTGCGTGATCCGGAGGGTGGTGCCGTCGGCGTCGAAGGAGTGCTGCGCGACATCACCCGCCGCAAGCGTGCCGAGGAGGAACTGGCGGCCGCGAAGGATCTCGCCGAAGCAGCCGACCGCACCAAGAGTGAGTTCCTTGCCACCGTCAGCCATGAAATCCGCACGCCGATGAACGGTATCATCGGCATGACCGGACTGCTGCTGGACACTCCGCTTACGCCACAGCAACGTGACTATGCCGAAACGATTCGCAGCTCCGGCGAGACGTTGCTCGGCATCATCAACGACATCCTCGATTTTTCCAAGATCGAGGCCGGCAAATTGGAACTCGACGTCGTCGACTTCGATTTGCGGCAGATCGTGCGTGAGGTCATCGACCTGTTCGCGGAGGCGGCGCGGCGCAAGCATCTCGAACTGGCAGTGCTGATCTACCATGACGTCCTCCCTGCGCTGCGCGGTGACCCCGGTCGCCTGCGCCAGATCCTCACCAACCTGCTGAGCAACGCCATCAAGTTCACGGAGACGGGCGAAGTGGTCCTGCGCGTCAAGCAGGTGGCAGAGACCAGGTCGGCGGTGAGCCTGCGCACCGAGGTTTCTGATACCGGTATCGGTATCTCACCGCAGGTACGCGAACGCCTTTTTCAGCCGTTCTCCCAGGCCGACGCATCGACGACGCGCAAGTACGGGGGAACGGGATTGGGGCTCGCCATCTGCCAGCAGCTCACCCACATGATGGCGGGCGAGCTCGGCGTCGACAGCGAACCTGGCAAGGGCAGCACCTTCTGGTTCACGGTGTGGCTCGAGAAGCAAGGGGGGGGCCTGGCGGCCGCACCCTCACGCGCCAAGTCGCTCAGCACCACCGCCCCGGCGGCCGCTGCTGCGCCGCCGGGGCGGGGAGCGACCGTCGCCGCTGCGACACTGGACGCCACACCGCGGGTTCCCGTGCTCGTCGCTGAGGACAACGCCGTCAACCAGAAGGTGATCGTTCACCTTCTCGAAAAGCTGGGGTATCGCGCCGACGTCGTCGCCAATGGCGTCGAGGCGATTGAAGCGCTGTCCCGCATCCCATACAGCGCCATCCTGATGGACTGTCGCATGCCGGAGATGGACGGCTTCGCAGCCACGGAACATATCCGGCAGGACGAACGCCGTCACGGTGGGCACACCCCGATCATCGCGCTCACGGCCAACGCCATGGACGGTGATCGCGAACGTTGCCTCGCAGCCGGCATGGATGACTACCTGCGAAAGCCCGTCACGCTCGACGCCCTCGCAGCCGCATTGACACGTTGCCAGGCTGGGAAGGCACGCCGCGTCGAGGCTCCGCCTCCGAGTACCCTGGCGGCACGCGAGATCCTGGACCGCGCCCTGTGCATGCAACGTCTGGGTGGGAATGCGCAGCTCATCCGGCACCTCGTGGAGCTATTTCGCGCCGACTGTCCGCGCCTGCTCGCGGCGATCCAGGCCGCAGTCGCCGATCGCAATGCGGCAGCGTTGGAACGTGCAGCGCACACACTCAAGGGAGCGGCCAGCAACTTCGCGGCGGGCCGCGTCGTCGAAGCGGCGCAACGGCTGGAGATGCTAGGGCGCAGCGAAGACCTGGCCGATGCCGCCGCGGCCAGCGCGGCGCTGGAAGAGGAAATGACTCGGCTCCTGGCGATGCTTGCGGAACTGGAAGAGCTCGCGGTGGCTTGAGTGGCAGCCCGCGCGCGGCTCCTTGGCGTTCTCCTGTCGGTGCTGCTCGGGCACACGGTTCATGCTCACGAGGTCCCAGCGGACCTGGTCGCCATCAGCGGCGACCAGCTGCCCCGCCTCCTCGGCCTGCCAGCTGGGGACGTCACCGCTCTGGCGATTCGTGGAGGCAGGCCAACCCCCGTCCACGTGCAAATCGATCAACGCAGGCGCACCAACGACGGTCGCTGGCAATACGTCTTCGAAGCTGGTGATGAACCGCACCCGGCCATGTCCCCCGGAATCGGTGACGACGATCTCGTGCTCCTCTTGGTCGACGAAGGCGGGGAGCGCTTGGAGCCCGCGCCACCGCAGAGCACGGAGATCGAGGTCGTCAGCACGGACGACAACCGCCGCTGGTTCTATCTTGCTCGCGGCACACCGGCAGGGCTGCCGCCCCTGCTCTCGTATGACGCCGCCGCCGATCGTGTTCGCGGACAAGACTACCTGATCGGCTTTCGCCGCGACGGCACGCCGGTGGTCGACACGCTCGTGCTCGGCGATCCGGATCGCAACCCCAACATTCTCGACCGTAGCAAGGCGCGGCTCGACGTCGACCTCGCGCTCGGCATCGGCCACATTGGGCGCACAGAGGAAGACGTGCGCGTGCGCACCACCGGCTGGCACATTGGTCCGCTGCGCATCATTCGCGAGTGTGAAGTGCGCGGCCGCATGCTCTTCGGCCTGTACAGCCCGCCGGTGCGCGACAACTTCATCTTCTACCCGCACGGATTCGTCCTCCCGACAACCGTGCGGTTGACGCCCACGGCGCGCGTGCTGACGCGGAGCGTGACATTGCGCATCAGCATGGATCTCAGTGAAGCAGCCGGCGACTTGACGTTTGCGAGCGCGCCCGACCTGCTGCCTGCCATCGTCGTCGACGGGCACGGCGGCAGCCGTAGCGGCACGCAGCCGATCAGCTGGTATCTGCTGCGACGCGGCGACACCGGGCTACTCGGCTGGCTGGAAGCCCCCGACGAGGTCGCAGGCGACGTCACGCTCTACTATCGGGACGAACGCCGGCACGCCGATCCGCCGGAAGGCCGTCCCGGCGAGATCGGCGACCACGGCTTTTTCTACCACCACGCCGGCGCCCTGCCCGCCGGCGATGTGCACCTCAGTAGCCACGCCTGGATTCTGCACGGCGCACAACTCGATCAGCCGGAAGCAGAGTTGCGTGCGCTCGACAAGCGGCCTACCGTACGCGTCCACTGATGCGGCGCGGACTGTACCTCGTTTGGGTATACACGATGATCGGCCTGTGGACCCTCGTCGTGTTCCCCTCGTCGCTCATCGTCACCCTGCTCACCGGCTCGCATCGCATCGGCCACCGCCTGCACGCGCGCTTCTGGGGCCGTATGATCCTGTGGTCATGTGGTGTCCGGCTGCGCGTACACGGCCTCGAGCACTTGCGGCGGAATCAATCGTATGTGCTGATGATCAACCACAATTCGCACTTCGCGGGCTACGCAGTCGCGGCGGGCATCCCATTGCAATGGCGAGCGGTGCTCGGCATCAAGCTGCGCAAGATTCCGGTGTTCGCATGGATCGGGCTGCTGGCCGGCCACATCTTCATCGACACGCGCCGCACGCCGCGCGCCATTGCCACGCTCAATGCGGCAGCCGACAAGCTGCACAGCGGCCTCTCCGTGCTGGTGTTTCCCGAGGGCAAGCACCACGAGGACCTGGCCCTTCTCCCGTTCCGCTCGGGGGGCTTTCATCTGGCTGTCCATGCGGGCATTCCGGTCGTGCCGCTCACGGCCGTCGAGCGCCGGCGACCCGGGCCGGCCCGTTCGGTCGCGGTTCTGCACCTCTATGTCGACCCGCCGATCGCAACGATGGACCGGACCGCGGAAGATGTTCCGATCCTCGTTGAACGGACACGGGCCGCGATGGAAAACCGCCTGGGGCCTCCAGGAGCGTGACCTGAACGTCACAACATCAACGTTCTGACTACTTCTGGTCATTCCTCTTGCAATTTATCGCACACAACTTGGGCATCTTGCAGCCTCTCATGGTCAGTAGCTAAAGACAACGCACCGCAATCCATCTGGCACGCTGAGTGCTTTGGCCTTGTACCGAGAGGAATGCGCAAATGGTCAAGCTGACGTGGCTCCCGCACTGGCAGGCATATTCGGTGCGACGCGATGGTCGGATCATCGGCATGCTGCGCTGTAAAGCGCCACTGCCATTTCGAATGGTAGTTGAGTTCGCGTGATGAAGCCTTTCGCCCGTAGCAATACTGGTTGCCTCATGCAGTCGGCGTGGCCCGTGGTTGCGCGCCATTCTTTGCGGTGGACGCCGCTTGTCGGCGTGCGCCGCATCACCCCTCACAACTCTGCTCCGTAAGTCTCCCCGTTCGGACAGGGATCACGAGCTCCTCCTCTCGGATCTCTGTCCGAACTCCCCCCACCTTGCTACAGTGCGCCGCTGATGCGCGCATTGGTATGGGACGGCGCAGCGGCGCGTGTGGTTGAACGCCCCGAACCCGCTTGCACAGCCGGCATGGCGCTGGTGCGCGTCGTGCGGGCGGGCATCTGCAATACCGACCTTGAGCTGATCAAAGGCTACATGGATTTCCGCGGCGTGCTCGGCCATGAGTTCACCGGCACGGTCGAGGACGGTCCGGCGGAGTGGCGTGGCAAACGCGTTGTCGGTGAGATCAACTTCGGCTGCGGCGGCTGCACCAATTGCCGGCGCGGACTGCAACGGCATTGCCCAACGCGGCGGGTCATGGGCATTCAGAATGCGGATGGGGCATTTGCCGAGTATGTGGCCGTGCCGGTCGCCAACCTACATGCGGTGCCGGAGAGCGTCGATGACGACATCGCCGTGTTCACCGAACCGCTCGCTGCGGCCTTTGAGATCCTCGAACAGATTCACGTTCAGCCCGGCACCGAGTGTGTCGTGCTCGGCGACGGCAAGTTGGGGTTGCTGGTGGCACAGGTGCTGTTCCAGGCGGGCGCCGAAGTGCTCGCCGTCGGCCAGCATCCTGACAAGCTGCACATCATGCGTGCGCGTGGGATCGCGACTGTGCTAGCCGCCGACTGGAACCATCGGCCGGCAGCCCTGGTTGTGGAGGCCACGGGCTCCGCCGAAGGGCTGGCGGCGGCGATTGCCGCAACGCGGCCGCGAGGCACGCTCGTCCTGAAGAGCACGGTAGCACATCCCACGCGGCTGACTCTGGCCCCGCTGGTCATCAACGAGATCACCGTCGTGGGTTCACGCTGCGGCAGCTTCGCCCCGGCGCTGCGCGCCCTGGAAACCGGCAGCATCGACGTGCGCTCGCTGATCGCGGCGCGGCGGCCGTTGCAGGAAGCTGCCGACGCGCTGCGACTCGCCGCCACGCCTGGCGTTCTGAAGGTCCTCCTCCAACCCTGAATCGCCAGGACTCCGTCTCGGCGGGGGCGTCACGTTCCGCTCGAGCACCCGCGATTTGCTTTACAAGTGTAGTCGAACAATTATTCGAGTATGGCTGAATTTACCTACTAGCTCACTCTGGCAGCGTGCCAATTGTCCGTGCTCTGTTCTCTGTGTCCTCACGCCCCGGGCGGCAAGGCCGGATCTCCAGGCGACTGCACCAACTCGATGAGCGTGCCGTCCGGGTCGGTGATGAAGATCGCCGCCGCTTCGAACGCAGGGATGTCGATGCGCGTCCGCTCGAGCACTTGCACGTCTGCCTTCTGTAGCTCGGCAAGCGTCGCCGCCAGGTTGTCGACTCGCAGCGACAAGTGCGTTAGCCCGAGCTGATTCATCGGCCGCGGTGTGCCATCGCCGCGATGACCCGGCGAGGGGTAGTGCAACAGCTCGATGCGTGTCCCATCGCGCTCCAGGTAGATGGCACGCAGCTCGACGTTGTCCAGTTGCAGCAACGTGTTGCTCGGCTCGCCGGCCACCTGGAGTTCGGAGATGTATTTGAAGCCGAGTACGTCGCGGTAGAAACGCAGGGAGCGTTCCCAGTCGGACACGCAGATCCCGATGTGAGTGAGACGCAGGAAGGACATTGTGATTACGGATCTATGATTTTCGGATTGTGGATTGCAACCCTTGCTCCGCTCGTTGTCAGAGGCCTTGCGCTGTAAGCCACCCATCGAGGGCGGCAGCGAACGCGGCAAGATCAGCCAGTTGGCCGAGCTTTTCGTGTACCAACGCGTAGTCGACGGCGGCGTACTCGTGCACCAGGATATTACGGAAGCCAGCCACCTTGAGGAGGCGTTCCCCGAGGGGCGCATCGATCACGTCGTGGCGAACGAGCTGCGGAACGATCTCGGCGTACTCACGGGGACTTTCCTTGAAGTGTCCGCTCAGGATGTGAGCGCCCGCGTCAAGCAACGCCTGAACGGTGGTTTGCAGCGCGTAGGCAGCGGCCCACTGTTCCTTGCGATCGGCCAGAAAGCTGTCACGCGGCAATCCCGCCATCGTGTCAAGAACGGCCAGGTTGGTGCGCACCAGAGCCAGGCGCTCGCGGACCGTGTCCGGACGAAGCGTCATCGGGCCGCGCGCAGATCCTCGCGCACATAGCTGTACACGATGCGCCGCAGCTCGACGGTACCAAGGAAATGCCGGAGTGCGCGGTCCTCCCATGCTTCGGCAGCGTCGATGTCACGGCAGAAGAACCGGCGACCGGTATCGACGATCGCCATCGACAGCACCGGCGATGCCTGCTCGACCACGACGACGTCACAGGAGCGTCGGGCGGCAGCGCTGAGATCAACCACCAGACGAGCACGCTCATCGAACGACAGTGCCTCTGCCCCAAGGACAGCGACGTCAACGTCGGACAGCGGGCCAGCACTCGCGGTAGCGATCGACCCAAACAGCCAGGCCGCACGCACCATCGGCCAGGCCTCGAGCGTGCGCGCGAGCGCGTGCTCGATCTCGTCGACGCGGCTGATATGGTGTTGGTGGACGGCCATCGCGCATCATAGTAGCACTCTGCTTCCCAACCTGGCTAGGCTATCGACAGGACTCGGTCCTGCAATGGGTAGAGCACCGTGAAATAGAAGGTCTTGTCCATCGCTTTCGCCGGCTACAGCAGTTCGGGGTGATGCTGCGGCAGCCACTCGACGACGAAATCGAGGCCACGGCGCCGGCGCGGCGCGCGCACGAAGCGGCGCCACATCGGCCGGCGCGGCGGTCACGGACACGGTGCTGGCCGTCTGCGTCGCAGAGCTGCGCAAGGCTTTGGGTGACGACGCGAAGACCGCCGCGCTTCATCGAGACCGTGCACCGGCGCGGGTATCGCTTCCTGGCGCGGATCAGTCGAGCAGTTGCGCCATTCGGCGCGGACCCGTCCGGTCGTGGTCTTGACCGGTGCGCGCCAGACTGGGAGGACCTCGACCCTCCGGCGCTGGTTCCCGCGCCATGCCTTCGTGTCCCTCGACCTGCCCACCGAGGCCGAGCGGGCAGCAGACACCGGTCTGCTCTGCGCGCTGCTCAACATCGGCTCTGCCGACGCACTGCGCCAGTCACCCGCGGCCGGAGCGGTATGGGAAACCTTCGTCTTCGCCCAGTTGCGCCATCGCGAGCGCCGGGCGGGACGCGTGGGGAGCTTGTTCTTCTGGCGCGATCGCGCGCGCGAGGTGGATTTCGTTGCCGAAGCCGAAGGGCGCCTGGAGTTGTTCGAAACGAAGTGGACGGAGCTTCCGTCCGCGATCGACGCAGTCAATCTCGAGTTCGTTCGCAACGTGGTTGGCAAGGCGCGGGTTACCGGCGGTGCGGTCGTGTGCCGTGCGCCGAACACCTTCCCATTGGCTGCCCGCTTGCGCGCCGCCCCGGTCACTGCGCTCGCCTGAGACATCGGAAATCGGCATTCCGCTTTCCGTTTGCCCCTCGCAGCGGCGCGCCCTATAGTCCGCGGCGCACAGGAGGTGCTGATGAGTCTCGTCAACGACGTGTCCTCGTTCGCCGCCAGCGTTGTCCGGCTCGGCCGCGGTATCTATCCGAAGATCACCACGGAACGGCGCCCGGATCCCAAGCACATGCTGGAGCTGTACGACTTCGAAGGCTGCCCGTACTGCCGCAAGGTGCGCGAGGTGTTGTGTGAGCTGGACCTCGACTACCTGGTGCATCCGGTTGCACAGGGAAGCCCGCGACGCCAGGAGCTGAAGGAGCTCGGCGGTAAGGTGCAGGTGCCCTATCTGGTCGACCCGAACACACACACGCGCCTGTACGAATCCGAAGACATCATCGACTACCTGAACGAACGCTACGGCAAGGGCGAGCGCGCCGGCTGGTCGCTGCCCATTCCCAGCCTCCTCGACGACATCGACTCGGCCGCAGCAAGCGCCCTGCGGCTGGGCCGCGGCACGCGCTGCCGCGCCAAGCACAAGCGTGGCGATCTCAAGCCGCTGACGCTCTACAACATGGAGGGCTCTCCCTACTGTCGCAAGGTGCGCGAGACGCTCAGCGAACTCGACCTGGAGTACATCGTCCGCAACGTGGCGAAAGGAAGCCCGAAGCGTGCCGAGCTGAAAGAACGCGGCGGCAAAGTCCAAGTGCCGTACCTCATCGACCCGAACACCGGAAGCGAGCTGTACGAGTCGGACGAAATTGTCGCGTATCTGAATGACGGCTACGGCGCACACCCCAAGGCGCAGCGCCAAGGGCGCGATTGAGTCGATGACGCGAATGAATCAATGTCTCTCATAGGCATTATCGCCGCCAAGGCACAGCGCCGTGAGCCGATCTTCACCGCCGAAATCAGCCCACCGCGGCTGTACCTGGAGATCGATCGGATCGTCGGCATTGCACGGCAGCTGCGCGCCCTCGGATTGGACGCTATCGCAGTGACCAACTCGACCGGCGGGAGTTACAAGTTCAGCCCCTGGGCCATTGTCGAGGACATTCAGCGCGCCATGGGCCACGTGCCGTTGATCATCCATCTCACCGCGCGCGACGAAGGTTCGGCACGCAGCGTGTACTACCACCTGCACGAGATGTCGCTGAAGGGCGTGCGCGATGTCCTCATCATTCGCGGCGATCCGTCGCCCGGCAATTCCAAGCTGCTCGATTCGTACCGCTTCACGACCTCGGAGCTGGTCAACATGGCCGCGGGCTACCGGCGCGGCACCTTGATCGACGGCTCGCACTGTGAGCCACTGACCAACCTGGACATCTTCGTGGCCGCGCACCCGGAATTTCCGGAGCGGGCCCTGGAAAAGCACTTCGGCTTTTTGAAGCGGAAGATCGACGCCGGCGCCGACGGCTTGATCGCCAACATCGTCACCGATGCGGACGTGTTCTTCCGCTACCGCGACCGCGCCCAGGCCGCCGGCATCCGCCAGCTCATCATCCCCTCGGTACTGCCGCTGAACAGCCTGCGGCGCTGCGAGTTCCTTGCCGAGCAACTACACATCCCGGTGCCGGCAACCATGGTCGAACGATTGCGTCACGCCGATCGGGAAACCAGCCAACGCCTGGGGCGCAACGACTTGGTCGCGAAGCTCCGACGCCTGATCGGCGGAGGCGCGCCCGGTGCAAACTTCAATATCGTAGTCCCGAGCGACGCGGAGGCGGTGGTGGAAGCAGTGAAGGCATTTCGTGGTTCGTGCTCGTGATCGGGCTCCGGGAAGGGAACGAGTACCAGCACGCACCACAGGCACGCGCACGATTGACGGAGGATTTCATGCCTCAAGGTTGGCTGTTGAAAACGGAACCGACGGCGTACTCATTCGCCCAACTGCAGCGCGACAAGCGCACCGTCTGGGACGGCGTCAAGAACCCGCAGGCCTTGAAGAACCTGAGCCAGGTGAAGAAGGGCGACCGCTTGCTGATCTACCACACCGGCGACGAGAAGGCGGTCGTCGGCATCGCCACCGCGCTCGCTGCCGCCTATCCCGATCCCAACAAGAATGACCCCAAGCTCCTGGTCATCGACCTGGCGCCCGTGGCACCCTTGCCGCGCGCGGTGACACTGGCTCAGATCAAAGCCAGCTCCACGTTCAAGGACTGGGAACTGGTGCGCCTGCCGCGCCTCTCGGTCATGCCGGTCTCAGCCGAGTACTGGGCCGAGCTCGAACGCATGGCAAACGATTCGTAGGTCTCGGCCCACTTCCCGGTTGACTGCATCCGCAGAGAGTTGATAAACAAACGTTCATTAGGACGCGGGAATCGGCAACCCTGGGGGCTCTCACTATGCAGCTGAGTGACGTAAACCTGTGCGATCCGGACATCTTCCAACGCGGCACGCCGCACGCGATGTTCCGCCTGCTGCGCCGCGAAGCGCCGGTGTTCTGGCACCCGGAGCCGCAGGGAAGCGGTTTCTGGGCAATCACCAAATACAATGATCTGCGTGAGGTCTCGAAGAATCCGACGCTCTTCTCCTCCGAACGGCAAGGCGCGCTGATGCGGGATCCCCCGGCACAGGACCTGCCCTTCGTCCAGTCCATCATGCTCAACATGGATCCGCCGCGGCACCGCCAGTACCGCGCGCTGGTCAACAAAGCCTTCTCTGCGCGCATGGTCACCAATCTGCAAGCGCGCATCCGCGAAATGGTGAAGCGTATCATCGACGGCGTGATCGAGCGCGGCGAGTGTGACTTCGTCGAAGACGTCGCGGCGTTGCTGCCGCTCGAAGTCATCTGCGAAATGATGGGCGTACCGGACGAAGACCGCCGCAGCGTCTACACCCTCGGCAACCGCATGGTGGGCGCCGACGACCCGGATCTGCAACCCGACGGCAAGCCCCTAATGGACAGCGAGGGCGCCGCCGCGGCCGCCGAGATGTTCATGTACGCCGGCAACCTCCTCGAGAAGGCCCGCACACATCCCGGCGACGACCTCGCCACCGCGCTGGTCAATGCCGAACTGGACGGCCAGAGACTCAGCGACAATGACTTCAACTTCTTCTTCTTGTTGCTGGTGATTGCCGGCAACGAAACCACGCGCACCGTCACCACCAACGGGATGTTGGCGCTCATCGACCACCCCGAGCAACTGCGCGATCTCCGCAACAACCTCGCGTTGCTGCCGTCTGCCGTCGAGGAGATCCTGCGCTACGCGCCGGCAGTCCATAACTTTCGTCGCACGGTCACCGCCGACACCGTGCTGCGCGGCGAGCGGCTCAGGGCCAACGACAAGCTGACGGTGTGGTACCCCTCGGCCAACCGCGATGAAGACGTGTTCGACCAACCCGACACCTTCAACATCCGCCGCCACCCGAACGACCATCTGGCCTTCGGTATCGGCGAGCATTACTGTCTGGGGGCGAACCTGGCCCGCCTCGAGTTGAACGAAGTCTTCCGCGGCATCGTCACCCGTCTGTACGACGTCGAGCTGACGGCAGCCCCACGCCGCCTGCGCTCGACCTTCATCAACGGCGTCAAGGAAATGCGCATCCGCTTCCGTCCCGGACGCGTCGAGGCCTGAGGCCCTCACGCCCCCGCGCGCCATTGCGCGCATCATGCTGCCCGGTGTACTGGCGGGCTGATGCGTAGCAGCCGGCGAGCACGACCGTCCCCCAGCGCGAGGGACTTTGTCGACAGCAAGCCGCGTTCGGGGAACCGGGTCGCGGCGCCCGCCTGGCACGCTTACGTGTGCGCGGCGGCATTGGCGATCACCACCGCAGCAGCATACGTGCCGGCTTTCCGCGCCGAGTTCATCAGGTGGGACGACCGGGAGTACGTGAGTGAGAACCAGCTCCTGCGCAGCGCCGCTGGGCTCAAGGAGATCTGGACGCCGCTAACGGGCAAGCTGCCGCAGTACTATCCGTTGACCTTCAGCTCCTACTGGCTCGAGTACCGACTGTGGCAGCTGACACCTTCCGGATACCACGTCACCAACGTCGTCCTGCACGCCATCAACGCAGTGCTGGTGCTGCAACTGCTGCGCGCTCTCGGCGCCTCGCCGTGGATTGCGTTCGGTGCAGCGGCGGTGTTCGCGCTGCACCCGGTGCAGGTGGAGTCGGTGATGTGGGTGACGGAACGCAAGAACACGCTCTCCGCCTGCTTCTACCTCCTGGCGTTCCTTCTGTATCTGCGGCATCGGCGGACGGGGCGCTGGGGGGCGTACGCCGCCTGCGTCGCACTCTTCGGGTGTGCCTTGCTGAGCAAGACACAAACAGTGAGCTTGCCGATCACCATCGCGTTCACAGAATGGCTGCTGCAACGCGACAACCGTTTGTCACGTGCTGCTGCGCCGGCGGTGGCAGCACGCCTCGCACCGATGCTCATGCTCGCCCTGCTGAGCGCGTGGCTGACGACCGCCGTCGAGCGGCAGATGATGGTATCGTGGGTGCGCCTGCCGGCGCTTCCCGAGCGCGTCCTGATCGCAGCCACGGCACCCTGGTACTACCTCGCCTGCTTTCTCGCACCGTTCGACCTCGCACCCATCGCACCGAAATGGGTTGTGTCGGTGGCGGACCCGAGATGGTGGGCGGGCCTCGTCGTCTCGGTAATGGTGGCCGTCCTGGTGTGGCGCTGGTACGCTCGGATTGGCGCCATGCTGCTCTGGGGTGGCGCCGAGTTCTTCATTGCACTCATCCCTGGCCTCGGCCTGGTCCCGTTCACCTACCAACACTACTCCTATGTCGCCATGCGTTTCCTCTACCTGTCATGCGTGGGTGGCGGCGTTGTGTTGGCGGCGCTCGCCGACTGGGTGGCCGGCACGGGGTGGACGCGCCGGCGATACGCCGTCGCTGCCGCCGGAGTCACCGTGCTCGCCGGTTACGCCCTTCTCACACGCTACGAAGCCGAGCACTGGCAGACCAATCTCAGCTTCTGGAGGTATGCCGTAGCGCGCAACCCAGACAGCTACCCGCCCAACATCAACCTCGGGTTGCACTACGAGTCGCAGAAGCAGTGGCCCGACGCCTTGCACTACTATCAGCGCGCATACGAGCTGCGGCCGATGGACACGTATGCGTTGACACAGTACCTGCGCGCTGTCAGCGTGGTGCGCGGACCGCAGGCCGTGGTGGATGCCGCGAGTACGGAGTTACGACGCAGCAAAGTCAACGCCCACGTCGCGCACTTCTATCGCGCCATGGGCCACGAACAATTGGGCCAGCGTGACGACGCGATTCAGGACTACGACCGTGTGCTGACACTGACGCGTCAGGGCTCGGGCATGTGGCAGGCCGCCCGACAGAGCCGCGACCGGCTGACGCACGCTCCTGCTCCGTGAACAGCACACGTGAACCAGATTGTCGTGCGCCCCAGACGTCTTCCGCTGCGAGCCGCACATGTGCTACGCCGCCACCTGTGGCGCGATGTGAGCTTTGTGAGTTGGCGCGGACCACCGCCTGGTACGCGGAGTACGAGGAACCGTTCCGGTTCACGATCCTCGATTGCGATTCCTGTGACGTGCCGATGGCGGTTCTTGGCGTGCACCGAGCCGTGCCGACAGCGGAGGAGCGTGCGGTGATGCAGGAGGCACTGGCGCGTGTCGCCGATGGTAAGTACGCACGCGGCTGGTACTTCGACGATCACATGCGGCAGATACCCAACCACTATCATCTGCACGCGCGGCCATATCCGGCGTGGTGGCCGCATCGGGTCCGCAGCGAGGGGCCTCAGGGCGGATAGCACAGCAGCGTCAAGGTGTCAGAGTCCTTGGTACCCTTGCGGTTGGTGGGCGCGGCGAGCGTCCTGACCTGGGATCGCAGTTTCAGGGTGCCTTTGCTCAATGTGCCGTTCGCGTGTGCCTTGAGTGGGACCATGACGTCGAACAGACCGGTGCAGAGGTTCGTTGCGGTCAGCGCCGGATCGAACCCGACCACTGAGTCCGGCCCAATCCTAGGGCCCACGGGCAGCGATGCGACTGCCGCCAAGATGCTGTCCGCGTTGGTGGCGTCGTAGCGGCTCAGCCGTGCCGACGACGGATTTGGTCGCAGCAGCTTGAAGCTGGCCAAAGAGCTCGCCTGGCACTGCTGGGTAGGGTCCGTGTTGTTGAGACAGATGGCCACGCGGAACGTACACACGCCATCGGTTGCACTGCCATCTGCGTCGCAACTCGCGCCCGGCTTGCAGAACACCTGAACCCTGCGGCCAGCGCCGGTGAACGGCGTCCCCGGCAGATACCAGGCTGACAGGCACGCGGTGCGCGCTGCTGGGCCGCCCTGCACGCAGTAGCCCGCCGTAGTTGAGCCACAACTGGCGGCGGGCTCCTTGGTCGGAGTAGCCGACGGCCCCGGGCTTGCGGTAGCTGTGCGCGTGGGTGTCTTCGTCCGCGTGGGTGTTTGCGGCGCCGTGTTGGTGGGTGAAGCGGTGGCGGTGCGGGTGGGCGTACCGGTCGGACTCGCTGTGGATGACGGCGTCGGCGTCGGGGTAGCAGTGCCGGTCGCTGTGGCGGTGGCGCTCGCCGTGGTCGTCGGAGTCCAGGTCGGCGTCGCGGTTGGTGTACGCGTCGGCAACGGCGTAGGCGTGTTCGTTTGTGTCACAGTTGGCGTGGCAGTCGGGGTATTCGTCGCTGAGGCAGTCGGGCTCGGCGTCGGCGTCTTGCTGGCCGTCGACGTGGGTGTGCTGGTCGCAGTTGGAGTGGGCGTAGTGGTTGGTGTGGCGCTTGGGGTATTCGTCGGCGTGCTAGTGGCAGTTGGTGTCGCGCTGGGCGACGACGTCGGCGTGGCCGTTGGTGTTGGTGTGTCGGTTGGTGTTGGGGTGGCTGTGTTGCTGGGGGTGGCGGTGGCCGTGCTCGTCGGAGTCATGGTGGCGGTGGGCGTCGAGGTTCTCGTCGGGGTTGGCGTGGACGTGCTCGTGGGTGTGTAGGTCGGCGTCGCAGTCGGCGTGTTGGTTGGGGTCGACGTCGGCGTGCTCGTCGGCGTCGGGGTGTTCGTCGGCGTCGACGTGGGTGTGCTGGTCGGTGTGCCCGTGGGCGTCATGGTAGCGCTAGGCGTCGGCGTTCTCGTTGCCGTCGGCGTTGCGCTGCTGGTGGAGGTCGCTGTGGGTGTCGGCGTCGGGGTCGTGGTTGGCGTGGATGTCGGCGTATTGGTAGGAGTCGCCGTCGGCGTGCTGGTCGGGGTGGCCGTGGGAGTGGGCGTCGCGGTCCTGGTGGGGGTGGACGTGGCCGTGCTCGTAGGCGTAGCGGTTGCGGTTGCTGTCGGTGTCCCGGCTGCCGGCGCCGCGCGATACGTCACGATGTCAGCGGCCCAGAGCCGTGATGGGTTGAGGGTGCCGGTGGCAGCATACGTGCCCACAGCGCTGACTATGCGGTACTCCGGATTGGTGGTGATGTTGGAGGCCGCGCTGCTCCCAGTCGTACCAACTCGGGTCAGCGCGGTGAACGCTGGGTCCGCCGTGAAAGTGTCTCCCGACGGACCCTGGACGCCGATCGCGCCAACGAGCAACTCGTCGGCTTGGGCAGTGTTGGCCGTCGATCCCGAAGATGGAGCCGTGCTGCTTCCTGTGCTGGTGCTCGTCTGATCGCGCACCGCGGATGTCGCCAAGCCGAAGAACTCATCTGCGGTGGCGGCGCGAGCGGTGACCGTCGGGTGCGTAATGGTGATCGTGTTGCCGGAAGCAAGTGCCGCGACGTTGTGCGCGGCAAGGACGACCGTGCGCACGCCGCTGGTTCCACTCCCGTTCGCCACGTCGGCATCGACACTGTAGGTGTTGCCCGCGCTGTCGGTGGCACTCACGGTTCCCGTTGCGGGGTTCATAACGAAGGTAACAATGATGCTGTGGCCGGCCGCCACCCCAGCAGCCGGCACGCTGATACTCAGCGTTGTTCCGCTGGTTTTGGTCTGGTTGGTGCCAATATTCTGGACGAATGCGACGGCGCCCAATGCGTCCGTGCCAGAGGCAAGCGCGAACAACACTCCGAAGAGGACGCCCGCCAAACGGCTCGACATACAGACACAGACCCCGCAGTGGCGTGTAACCCGTGCGCGCACGAGAACTGGCGAAAGCAGCTCATGTGCCATGTAATGTCTTGTGACCTGTCAAGTCACTTCATTGCATCGGCCCGCACCTTGGCTGACTGACCGGCGTGTGCTGCCGGCAAAGCGACGGCCAGGTGCCGCGGTCGCGCCGGTTCGCGGCATCGGCTTTGACACACCACTTGCGCAGGCGTTTGCGCCGTCAGGATTGCCACGGATACGGTTCGTGGCTGTGCACGCCGGCCGACTTTCGACTTTGCACCCTCCCTCCGCTACAGTGCGGCGCCATGACAGCGCCGCCGCCCTACCGTTTCTATGCTGCCGAAGTGTCCTATTTCTCCGCGAAGGTCCGCCCGTTCTTTCGCTACAAGCAGGTGCCGTTCGCAGAGATCGCACCGACGCCCGACATCTATCGGGACGTCATCCAGGCTCGCACCGGCTTGCGATTCATTCCGGTGGTGATCACACCGGATGATGTTGTGCTGCAGGACACCAGTGAGATCCTCGACGAGCTCGAACACCGCTTTCCGGACCCGCCCGTTTATCCACCGACGCCGGTCCAACGTGTGGTCGCGTACCTCATTGAGCTGTACGCCGACGAGTTCTGTCTGCTGCCGGCGATGCACTACCGCTGGAGCTTTGCCGAGAGCGAAGCCAAGGCGCGCGCCGACTTCGCACGCGCCACCGGCAACCCGGAGACCGCAAGCCGCTTCGCCGACCGCATGCGCGGTACGCTGCCGCTCCTGGGTGTGCACGCGGAGAGCATCCCGGCGATCGAAGCGCACCTGCGCGACCTGCTCGACATCCTGTCACGCCACTTCGCGGCACACGACTTTCTGCTCGGCAACCGCATGTCGCTCGGCGATCTGGCGCTCCTCGGCCCCCTGTACGCGCATCTCTACCTCGACGCGGTGCCCGGCCGACTCCTGCGTGACACCGCCCCGCACGTCTGCGCCTGGATCGAGCGCATGAATCACCCCACGCCGCGGGCGGGCGCGTTCCTCGCCAACGACGCACTGGCTCCCACGCTGCTGCCCTTGCTCTCCCTAATCGGCCACGATGCGGTGCCGTTGCTGCTCGACAACGTGCGCGCGTTCGAGACCTGGGCTGATGCGAAGCCGCCTGCTCTCGTCGAACCGCCACGCGGCGTGGGCTTCCACTGGACACGCCTGCGCGGCGTACAGTTCCAACGCTTCACCAGCCCGTATACATCGTGGATGGTGCAACGGCCGCTCGACGCGTATCACGCGCTGCAACCGGCGGAAGGCGCTCAGGTGGATGACGCTGTACAGGGGACGGGTGTCGCGGCGCTGCTGCAGTTCCGCCCGCGCCATCGCCTGCGCAAGTGCAACTTCAAGCTGGTGTTCGAAACCGCATGAGGACGCTGGAGTCCGGTGTGCCGTCTCGAACCTGCAGTTCCTATTTGTGGTCCCGTATCGCCAGCAGACCGCCGACAGCGCCGAGATAGGCGGTGCCGTCCTTACCGATGACAATGCCGGCGTAGTGGTTGTTGTAACCGCTCCCCGTGCCGGCAAGCTGCTTCCACACCGTGGCCCCGGTTTGGAAATCAAGCGCCGTCCAGAACCACGCGTCGGCCGTCGTGTTCACGGGATCTGGATCTTTGGTGAAGGTATAGACGAGGCCGTTCTTGACCGAGGCCTTGGGCACGACGCTCGGCGCGCGCTCGGTGGTGTTCGTCCACGCGACGTGGCACCCGCTGCCGTCGGGGTTGATGTCGACGCGCGTGAGCCCAGGCGTCGTCACCGCTCCATTGGTTGTGGCCGCAAGTTTGTAGCCGTAGTTGTTCTCGACTATGAGCGATGCGCCGGCGCCGATGAGCGAGTTCTCCGTGCAGCTTGCGCCGGCCGCAAAGACCGGTATCTCGCAGACCACGCGTGACTGCCCGCTCGCAAGCGTTGCCGCCGTGCGATAGACGACGACGTTCATCGGATCGGCGTTGTCTGTGATGGCCACGAAGCCTCCCGGCAACACGGTCGGCGTCGTCCCCGACCCGGCATTGAACTGGCCCGGCTTCGCCAGGCCGCTGTTCTGGTACGTCACCGACCACGTCACGCTAGGCGTCCCTGTGGCGTCGAGGTCGAAGCGGTACATCTGCTTGTCGGTCACGATGTAGACCCCTTGCTTGTCAATCGCGAACGAGTTCTCAATCTCCTCATTGAGGACGATTGAATGCACCGCGCTCGTGGCCGGGTTCAGCACCCCAACCGTGCCGTGGTAGCGGCTGATGAACCAGATGTTGCCGGCCCAGTCGGGGAGCGCCGAGGTGAGACGGTCGTCGCTGGGAATGATCGAGGTGAGGTCGTAGTCTTGCTGCAACAGGAAGCCGGCAGGACCCTTGGACGGCGCCTCCGCGACCACCCAGATGTGACTGTTGGCGGTGGCGATGACAGCGCGGTCTTTGTTGTCGAGGTAGAAGTACGAACCGCCGGAGCTGTTGGTCGTCGGGTCCTGGGTTGGGGGCGGAGCGACGAACGGCAGGTCGAACTCGGCGAGCACGTCGAGCGTCTTCGGATCGAACATGTACAGGCGTGGGCCCGCAAGCGAGGAACACGTAGCGACCAGGCGGCCTTTGCGGTCGAACGTTACTGTGATGCATACCCGGCCGATGGCGGACGACAGGGTGTCCGGGGTTTTGCCGAGCGGTCCCTTGGCCCAATACACATCGGTCATCCACGAGTCGTTGTGCACGTTGCTGCGACCATTGGTGGCCATATGCTTATTCTGGGGTGGCTTCTTTGCCTTCACGCTCTTGGGCTTCCAGGACGCGCCGCTGTAGGGCGGCAGTGAGGTGGGTGTCCCACTGGCTATCGGCGTAGCCGCATGCGTGGCACCCGGCACGAGGAAGAACGCCAGCATGATTGCGGCCACGAGCCCCGTGTCCAGCGCGTGTGTCATCCGTATCATTTGAAAGCCCCTTCGCCGGCGGGCGCTGCACTCAGTCCGTCGGTCACGAGTGTCTCACTCTTTGGCAGAGACGTTGGCATGTTTGGCTGACGGTCGCAATGCCGAACTGAGGACGTGCAGTGCGACGGCAGGGTCGTCAACAGAGGCTCGCGCAGGCTGGAGCGCCGGGCTCTCTCCCAGCCGGCGAGCGCCCGGCCGCGGTCGTCGATGGGGTCATTCGCCGATAAACACCGGCCGGCGCTTTTCCACGATCGCGCTGGTGCCCTCGCGATAGTCATGGCTGTCGAAGACCGCCTGCCGCAGGCCCTGGATACGCTCGAAGGTCTCCGGGCTCAACGGATGTGCGTTGCCGAGAATGCGCAGCTGTTCCTTGACGACGCGAATGCTCAGCGGCGAGTTGGCGGCGATTGCACGTGCCAGCTCGTAGGTGACGGATTCGAGGTCGCTGGGCTCGACGAGGCGGTTCAAGATACCGAGCTGCAGGGCGCGCTCGGCGTTGATCGGGCGGGCCGTGAAGAACATCTCCTTGACCGTGTTCATGCCCAGCGCGTTGATGAAGTGGAGTAGCCCGGTGGAGTTGTACGGCAGTCCGATCTTGGCGGGCGTGATCGCGAAGGAGGCGTTGCGCGTGCCCACGAGCAGGTCGCACACCAGCGCCAGCTCGAACGCCCCGCCCCAGACGCTCCCGTCGATCATGCCGAGGACCGGCGTGGGGAAGTGCTCGATGGCGCGGATCACACGCTCGACCGGGTCGGAATAGGCCAACGGATCGGCGCCTGTCTTGGGAAGCTCCCGGAGGTCGTGGCCCGCGGACCACACAGTGGTTCCGGGGCGGGCCCGCAGGACGACGACGCGGACCTTTGCTCCACTCAGGCGCTCGAGCGCCGCGAGAAGTTCCTCGATGAAGGCTCTGCTGAGCGCGTTCCGGTGTGCGTCGTGGTTGAACGTTACGGTGCCAATCTCGTCCGCCAACTCCGCCAGAACGTACGCCATGCGCCCACCTCCGAGACAGCGATGCTAACACGCCCGGCGCAGCCGGTCATGGGCCGCTGGCGCATCGCCTTACGCGGCGTCCGTTCGCACCGGCTCACGGTGACGGCGCCGGGCGCTGTGGAGCCAGCCAGGGCGGCAGTTGTTCCAGGGAATCAGTGTGCCGCGGCGAGGGCGCCGTCTTCTTTGCCAGGCGCCGCACGGTCTTCTTTGCCGGTGTCGGTGCCACCGGTTCCTCCATGGCGAGGAAGCTGCGAAACGCGTTTTGGCACTTCTTGACGGTGTGCGCGGCGGTCAGCTCCAGCATCCATGACGGTGCGATTCCATCATGCTTCTTCCCTGCGACCTGATAGATCACCCCTAAGTAATCGGACGCGTCGGTGCTGCCGCTGCCGAGATCGGACGCATCGTTTCCCTGGTGCTCCATCATGGCACGGCGGACGCACACGTCGAAGGCTTCGTCGAACAACTCCTTCTCGCTCATGCTCTCCAAAACTGCTTCGGGCTTGCTGTCCTCTTTGCCCTCCCAACGCGCCTGGAGCCCGCGTGGGAGGACCAGCATCCCGATGAACACGACGGTGACAGAACCCAGCAGCTTGGTCACATCATGCCCCGCCGACATGGATAGAGACTCGTCCGGCATGCATGAGAAGTCAACCGCTTGCTACTCGGGGCGAGTACGGATGCGATATTGCACGCGTAGAAAGAGACTGGCCATGACCGCCGCCGAGATGACATTGCCCGCAGCCACGGTGAGGAACACCGCTCGGTCGCCCAAGCCAAACCATTGCGTGCAGGTGAGCGCCACGGCGACCACGCCAATGACGCGCACGATCATCCACACCAACGGCGCGGTGGCGCGCCCGAGTCCCTGAAAGGCGAAAGCGGTGACCATGGCAACACCCATGAACGGATACGACGGGCCGATGCTGCGGAAGTATGCGGCTCCGACCGCTTGGATACCAGGGTCGTTCGTGAAGATACCGAGCCACAAACCCGGCCGCCACCACAAGAGGACACCCGGGATGGTGAGCAAGCCGACGATGATGACGCCGGCGCGCGTGATATAGGTGAGCGCCCGATCGGGGTGGCCGGCACCGGTCACCAACCCGACCAGCGTCAGCACCGCCGCACCGAAGCCATACGCAAACGACAGCAACAAGAAATCCAGGCGCGTGCCCAACCCGTAGGCGGCTAGATGCGCCTCACCAAAGCGCGCCAGCACCCCCGTAAGCACCATCATCCCCACGTAGTTGATCATCGTGGCGAGGGAGGCCGGAACGCCGACGCGCAAGATCTCGCCCAACGGCGCCAGGGCAAAGGTGCGTGGCAGCGGTGCCGGATGCACCACACCGCCACCCCCGAAGACGTAGCGGGCACGCGGGATGGTGGCGAGGAACTGGCTAGCGAGCATCGCCAGGGGTGCGCCAATCAGTCCCAGACCGGCGACGAACATGAACAGCGGCGTGAGGACGATCTGCAGCAGCAGCGAGGTGCTCGACCAAATCGCCGGCACCCGAACGTTCCCTTCGCCGCGCATGATGCTGTCGAACATGGCGCCGACGAAGGTGATCACGGCGCCGCCGAACAACACCCGGGCGAACATGACGGCGCTCTGCAGCACCGCCCCACGCCCTCCCATCAGTTGGAAGAGCGTCGGGGCGCCTATCAGAATCACCAACCCGAAGACGATGCCGATGACCACACTGAGGACCAGGGCGTGCTCGGCAACCGCGGTGGCTTCGTGCTTCCGACCGGCGCCCAGGGCGCGGGCGACCGCAGACGCAGCGCCCGCACCGATGCCACCTCCCATGGCGGTGATGGCCAGCAGCGCGATTGGAAACACCAGCGACACCGCAGCAATCGCGTCGGCGCCAATGCGGCTGACGTAGTAGGTGTAGAGCACGTTGGAGGTGGCGGCGATGAGCATCACCAGCGTGGTCGGCGTAGCCAGGCGGAAGATCGCCCGCGACGGCGACATCGCCAGCAATTGTTCCGGTTCGTCGCGGCGACCGCGGGGAACGGCAGCCGGCGGTGACAACTGTGCGACTACGGCGGGTTTGGCACTCATCGCGCATCAACAATCCGGCCGGCACATTGCGCCAGATCCCGGCGTGGCGCAACTGAGCGACGCGGCCTCGCCCACGTCACATTACTACTAATCCGAGGGAAGAATCTCACCGCAGAGAACGCGGAGGCCACAGAGGATAAACAAGCCTGTTGTAGGAAGGAAACTCGTAAACACTCATTCCAATGAGCTACCGGGAAACTCGTTCACTACCCCTTCGAGCGCTTTACTCTGCGTCCTCTGCGGTGCGCTATTTTGGACCAAGGCTCACCGGTTCATTCCCAGCTCAGCAGCTGCTCGGCCCGCACCAGCTTGTCGCGGATCGGCAGGCCGAAGTCGCACGCCGGCTCGCAGGGTGCCGCACAGGCCAGGCAATGATCGGCTCGCCGTGCGGGGTCGATCTGCGCGTACAGCCGCATCGCTTGCTTCTCCCAGCCGTAGTTCTCCGCATACATCGTGTAGCGCATCACGTCGTCCACCGGCACACCGAACGGACAGTGGTCGAGACAGGTGCCGCAACCAGGCCGGCAGTAGTCCCTGGCAACCAAGCGGTCGTACTTCTCCAGCAGGTTGAGATCCGCCGTGGTCAGCGGTTGCCCCGACGCGAACAGGTACTCGTCGACTTGCTGATAGGTGCTCATCGAGACCACCAAGCCGCTGACGTCGGGATTGGAAAGCACCCACTTGAAGGCGGCCTGGGCGAACGACTCGCGCTCCGTCGGCGTGAAGTCGGCCAGCTGCGAGTGCCGCGCCCCCTTGAGCGTCTTCATCGCCACCACGCCGACGCCGCGCTCGTGAGCACGGTGGAAGATATTGCGCAGGTCGGGCCAGTTCTTGAAGTTGTAGGCGACCATGATGACGTCGAAGCGGCCGCTGTCGACGGCGTGCGCCATGACCGTCTCCAGGTCCGGCGTGTGGCTCGACACACCGAGGAAGCGCACTTTGCCGGCTTGCTTCAGGCGGTCGAAGCCTTCGTGGATGTTGGGGGCCATCAGACGATCGAGCGAGTTGACCGCGTGGATGTGGATCAGGTCGATGTGGTCGGTACCCAGCCGCTGCAGGCTGGCATCGACGGCGGCAATGACCTGCGGAACTGGCGTGTCGTTGGGAAGATGTCCGTCAGCGGTGCAGAACTTCGATACGACGAACAGCTGGTCCCGCGGCGTGCCGCGGATCCCTTGCCCCAGGGCCTTCTCGGAGCCGGCGTTCGAGTAGTCGGGTGAGGTATCGAAATAGGTGATGCCGCGCTCGACCCCGCGCTGCGCCACGCCGGCATCGTCCAGACCGGCGCAGCCGAAGGAGATGTCCGACATGCTGAAACCCGTTCGCCCGAGGGGCCGGTAAGCGCGCACGCGCGCATCGGCCCAGCGTGGATCTTGAGACTTCGCGCGGGGAGTATCGCCGAGCAAGAACAGCTGCGTATCGTACTTACAGCCGGCCGCCAGTGCCAACCCACCGGCCGCCGCGCCGCGCAGCAGGGCGCGCCGATTGAACCAGTCGTACCCATCGTGATTGTCCGCCATGACAGCCCTCCTTGCGGCATCGAGGTATCGGGCAAGGAACGAGGCGCGGGAAGATGCCAGCACGATTGTGGCGGGCGCCGCGGGCTGAGTAAAGGTGCTTTGCGGCACCGGCGCCCAACCGGCTACAGTGCCAGCACGGAAGCGAGGGGCAGACGATGCTCTACATGATCATCGAGAGCTTCAAGCACGGCGACCCGGTACCGGTGTACCGGCGGTTCAGGGATGAGGGCAGGCTCGCACCGCCTGGCCTGCAATATGTTGCGAGCTGGGTCACATCGGACATCACAACGTGCTACCAGCTCATGGAGTGCGAAGATCATCTTCTCATCGAACAGTGGATCGCCCGGTGGAGCGACCTGGCGGATTTCGAGGTGGTTCCCGTCATCACCTCGGCCCAAGCGGTCGAACGCATCGCGCCACGGCTGTAGGTCCACACCGCCGATTCCTGCTCGTACCATGACTGCCGCGTCGCGGCCCGTCGCACTCACCTGCCACCCACAGACGCCGGCTCACGCCGTACGGGGCATCACCGCCCGCGTTCGCCGCTTACCGGATGCGCTGCTCGTGATTGCCTTCGTTCTCGAAGCGGATCTGAGCCGGCTGCGCATCCCAGCGCCCCGCGAGGCTCGCATGACGCACGGCCTCTGGGAACATACATGCTTCGAAGCGTTCATCGCGCTGAACGACACGCCCGCGTATCACGAGTTCAACTTCGCGCCTTCGAGCGAGTGGGCCGTGTACGCATTCGAACGCTACCGTAAGAGGGTACCGCCGCGCGACCAAGCGGTGGCGCCGGCGGTGCACGTGCGCCGGCTGGCAGACCGCCTCGAACTCGATACCGTCGTGCACCTCAATGGCTTTTCAGCCAGCCATTCGACGGCAGCACTTCGCCTGGCGCTCTCGGCGGTGATCGAAGACGCCAGCGGCAGCCTATCGTACTGGGCCCTACGGCATCCGCCGGGCACACCCGACTTCCATCATGGCGATGCCTTTGCCCTGACCGTGGACTCCATGCGCGATCCGCGCTAAGCGCGCGCTATGCGATTCGGCATCGATCGCCTGGTGGCGGAACCGGCGCTTCGAAAACCGCTCGCCGGGCGCCGTGTGGCGTTACTGGCCCACCCGGCCTCAGTGACCGACGACCTCACCCACACGCTCGATGCGCTCGCGATGCTCGACGACATCCAGCTGACGGCGGCCTTTGGCCCGCAGCACGGGCTGCGCGGCGACAAGCAGGACAATATGATCGAGTCGCCGGACTTCATCGACCCAGCGCACGGTATCCCGGTCTTCAGCCTCTACGGCACCGTGCGGCGCCCGACGGCGACGATGATGGACAGTTTCGATGTGCTGCTCGTCGACCTGCAGGACCTCGGCTGCCGCATCTACACCTTTGTCACGACGTTGCGCTACGTACTCGAAGCGGCGGCCGTGCATCGTAAGACAGTGTGGGTCCTCGACCGGCCCAACCCGGCGGGGCGCGTGGTCGAAGGGTTGCGACTACGCCCCGGCTGCGAGAGCTTCGTCGGTGCGGGTCCCTTGCCGATGCGGCATGGTCTGACGCTCGGCGAGCTAGCGCGCTGGTTCGTGCGCACCTTGCGTCTCGATGCCGAGGTCGAGATCATCACCATGGACGGGTGGGAACCGGCGCGCCCTCCGGGCTATGGGTGGCCGCTTGGCGAGCGCACCTGGGTCAATCCGAGCCCGAACGCCCCCAATCCGTGGATGGCACGCTGCTATGCGGGCACCGTGCTCGTGGAAGGCACGACACTGTCGGAGGGGCGCGGTACGACGCGCCCACTCGAGCTGTTCGGGGCGCCGGACATCGAGCCGCCGGTGCTGCTGGCAGCCATGGTCCGACTCGCCCCAGAATGGCTGCGCGGCTGTCGGCTGCGGAGCTGCTGGTTCGAGCCCACGTTCCACAAGCATGCGGGCACATTGTGCGCCGGGCTGCAGATCCATGTCGACGACCCGGCATACGAGCACGACGCCTTCCGCCCGTGGCGCCTCATCGCCCTGGCATTCAAGGCGCTGCGCGGCTTGCGACCGGACTATGACCTTTGGCGCAACTTCACGTACGAATACGAACCCGGTCGCTTGGCAATCGACGTGATCAACGGTAGCGAGTTGCTGCGCGCGTGGGTCGACGACCCCGATTCCACACCCGGTGACCTGGACGCACTCGCTGGCCACGACGAAAACGCTTGGCGCGAGGAACGTGAAACGGTATTGCTTTATCGCTAGGCAAAGCTTGTGCACATCAGGCTCTGACCTCTGCTTAGGGTCACTGGGTACTGATCACTGACTACTGGCTTTTGTACGACTGCCGATGAGGTACGACATCTTCGCGACACAGATTCTCACCGCGCGCCGCCTCCTGGAGGCGCTACGTGCAAAGGGGGGGGCTTCGGGCAGAGCGCAGCCATTGCTGCAGGCAGCGCTCACGGAGCTGACGCAGTCCTTGGAGGAGCTGCAGGCCACGTCGGAAAAGCTGCGGGCGCAGAGCGAAGAGCGGGCGGCCTCGCGCGACGCGATCGAGGCGCAACGCCGACGCTATGAGGACTTGTTCGAGTCTGCCCCCGATGGGTACGTGGTCACTGATTCCGCCGGAATGATCCAAGAGGTGAACACCGTTGCAGCTACCTTGCTGCACCGTGACCGGCACCTCCTGGTCGGCAAGCCGCTCGCGGGGTTGGTGGCCCCAACACAGCGGCGTACCTTTCAGGCACACCTGGAACGCTTGCAAGACGGTCGTGTGGATCGGCTCGTTGACTGGGAAGTCGCCCTCCAGCAGCAGGATGGCAAGCCGATCGCCATCGGTTTGAGCGCCGGGGTTGTGCCCGGACCACGACGCCAGGTGACCGGTATCCGCTGGCTGCTGCGCGACATCACCGCGCGCAAGCGCAGCGAAACCGCGTTGCGCGATAGCGAAGCCAGACTCCGCGCCATCGTCGACACCGCCGCGGACGGGATCATCATCATCGACGACCAGGGCATCGTGCAGTCGTTCAATCCCGCGGCCGCGCAGCTGTTCGGTTTCGCGCCCGAGGAAGTGATCGGTCAGCCCGTCAAGATGCTCCTGCCCCCGCCGTATCGGGAGGAGCATGACGCCTACCTCGCTACGTACCTGCGCACCGGCAAGCGCAAGATCATCGGCATCGGTCGCGAAGTGGTAGGCCAGCACAAAGATGGCACGACGTTCCCGCTCGATCTCGCCGTCAGCGAAGTGCTCCTCGGCGACCGTCGCGTGTTCACCGGGATCGTCCGCGACATCACGGCCCGCAAGGAAGCCGAAGAAGCGCTGCGCCGCGAGCGCGACTTTGCGGAGAGTCTGGTGGAAACCGCCCAGCTGATCGTGCTGGTGCTGGATACTGACGGACGGATCGTGCGCTTCAACCCATTCATGCAGGAGATCTCGGGGTACTCCCTGCAGGAGGTGCAGGGCAGAGACTGGTTTACGACATTCCTGCCCGACCGTGATCGCGACCGCATCCGCGCGCTGTTTTCCGGCGCCGTCAGCGACATGCACGTACGCGGTAACGTCAACCCCATCGTCGCCAAGAACGGCGCTGAACACGAGATCGAATGGTACTCCAAGACCCTGAAGGACGCGCACGGCGGCGTGGTCGGCTTGTTGTCGGTCGGACTGGATATCACCGAACGCAAACTCGCAGAAGAACGCCTGCGCGAGTTGCTGAAGTTGGATCGGCAACGCGAGCGCCTGGCTGATATCGGCGCCATCACCGCGCAGATCGTCCACGACCTCGGTAACCCACTGGCAGCCATCTCCATGCAAGCACAGCTGATCCTGCGCCGCGCCGCCCGCGACGCGACCCAAACCATCAGCACCGTCGTCAAGCCGGTACAGCGCATCCTCGCGGAAGTCCATCGCCTCGATATGCTCAGCAAAGAGTTCATGGAGTTCTCCCGCGAGCAACGTCTGGACTTGAAGCCGGTGGACGTGCGCCGTCTCCTGCAGGACGTTGTCGACCTCTGGGAACCGGTGGCGGCAGAGCGCAGGATGACACTGACCCTGGAGGCCGCGCATGATCTGCCGGCGCTCACCGCAGATCGCGAGAAGCTGCACCGGGTATTCGACAACCTGATCAAGAACGCCATCGAGGCGATCGACAAGGGACCCGGCCGCATCGGAATTCAGATTGCGCCGCCGACGCGCAATGTCGTGTCCATCAGCGTGACGGACACCGGCCCAGGCATTTCCGACACGGTGGAGGTATTTCGCCTGTTCGAGACCACCAAAGCGTACGGCTCGGGGATCGGTTTGGCGGTGGCAAAACAAATCGTGATGGCACATCGGGGCACGATCGAGGTGGCCCGACTCGAACCCCACGGCACGGTCTTTCGCATCGAGTTGCCCTGCATGGGCCCGATCAGCTAGGGGCGCTGGCCGCGGCGTTTTATCGAAGTCAGAGCGCCGTCGTCGAATGTTGAAACGCCGGACCATGGGGTGAAGGCGATTCGTGAGCGGCAGTGTGGTAGGACCTCGTGCTGATGGCATTCACGATCCGCCCGTTTGAAGATCGCGATGAAGCCGCGGTCGTGGCCTTGTGGCACGCTGCGTTTCCAGACGATCCACGGCGCAACGACCCGTTCGCCATCATTCGGCGCAAGCGCCGCGTACAGCCGGAGTTGTTCCTCGTGGCTGAAATCGACGGCCGTATCGTGGCAACGGTCGTCGCCGGCTACGACGGTCACCGCGGCTGGATCTACCATCTCGCGGTCGCCGCCGGCGCCCGGCGCAAGGGGCACGGACGCGCCATGATGGAGGCTGCAGAAGCACGGCTCCGTGCGCTGGGCTGTCCCAAGCTCAACCTGCAGCTCCACCGCTTCAACGCCGCAGTCGTCGCCTTCTACGAAGCCCTCGGCTACACGGTCGAAGACCGCATCAGCATGGGGAAGGTGCTGTCGTGAATGCACCGCAGACGTGGGATCCCGAACGCTACGCACGCCACGCCCGCTTCGTCTCGGACCTCGGCATGGCGGTGGTCGCGTTGCTGGCACCGCAAGCGGGCGAACACCTTCTCGACGTCGGCTGTGGGGACGGTGCGCTGACAGAAAAGTTCGTAGCCCTGGGCTGCACGGTTGTCGGCGTGGATGGCAGTGCGCCGCAGATCGCCGCCGCCCGAGCGCGTGGCTTGGACTGCCGGGTCATGGACGCCGAGCAATTGGCGTTCGTCGGCGAGTTCGACGCCGTGTTCAGCAATGCTGCGTTGCACTGGATGAAGCGCGCCGACGCGGTCATCGCCGGGGTGTGGCGTGCGCTCAAGCCGGGCGGACGCTTCGTCGCCGAGTGCGGCGGCCACGGCTGCGTGGCGACCATCGAGCGTGCGCTCGTCACGGCGCTCGATCGCCGCGGCATCGACGGCGCACGTCTCAATCCGTGGTATTTCCCAACGACCGAAGAGTACAGCGCCCGGCTGCAGGCGCACGGCTTCCGCGTGGACTACATCGCGCTGATTCCGCGGCCGACCCCGCTGCCGGGCGACATCACCGGCTGGTTGGAGACCTTCGCAGAGAGCTTCACCGCCGCGCTGCCGGCCGCCGAGCGCGCCACTTTTGTCGAGGAAGTCCGCGACGCCCTACGGCCCAGCCTGTGCGACGCGGAAGGCCATTGGACTGCGGACTACGTACGACTGCGCTTCTCCGCAACCAAGCCGCGATAGGGCCTGCACCCGCCAAAGTCCGGACTCACTATGCGGCGCCGCCGGCGTCTCAGTTCGCCAGGGGCACGAGCCGCAAGGGCGGCGACTCGACGCCATGTTTGTTTGCGGCGGCCCCGGGTCATGTCTCCAGAACCCGCCCTCTAGGGCGCTGGTGTCGGCGTGTTGGCACCTCGCTTGATGCGCCACTGTTCCTTGACCCGCGCCCCCTTATTTTCGAGCGACGGGCGCAGCATCTCCTGCAGCCAGGGCATCCATTGTGCGAGACGTGCAAGCCATAGCGTCGAGTGCGGTAGGGCGCGCTCCCGCTTGCGGTCGACAGCGCAGGCGACGACAGCGTCGGCGACCTGGTCGGCCGTGAGGAAAGGTTGCGAGAATACGAGATCTGGGGTGTGGTCAATATCGTCGAGAATGAAGGGTGTCGCGATCGGCCCTGGTGACACGGCGCACAGCGCCACGCCCGTTGCTCGCAGCTCTTCGCGCACCGCGAATGTGAAACCGCGCAAGCCCCATTTGCTCGCGCAGTAGGGACTCTCGCCCGGCAGCGGTACGTGTCCCGCAATTGACGCGACATTCACCACGACACCGCGGGTGGCGCGCAAGTGCGGCAGCGCAATACGCGTCAGCAGCATCGGGGCCTTGAGGTTCGTATCGATGACCGCCTCGATGCCGTCGAGGCTGAGGTTGTCAAACTCACCGCGCGAGTTGAAGCCAGCGTTGTTGACCAGGACGTCAAGGCGGCCGTGGGCACTTACAGTCTTCTCGACGAGTGCTCGCAAGTCGTCCCGTCTGGTGACATCGGTTGGAATAGCCAGTCCCCCGACCTCCCGTGCAAGCGCTTCAAGCTTCTGCGCCGTGCGCGCTGCTAACACCACCTTGGCGCCGCCTTTGGCGAAACGGCGGGCGGTTGCCTCGCCAACACCCGACGATGCGCCGGTTACGATTGTCACCTTGCCGCTCAGATCCTCAGCCATGTCCGTTCCTCCGCGTGCGAGGTTAGGTGTGTTCGCCCCAGCCAATCAAGAAGCGCAGTCGAGGCTTCCGACGGGAGAAAGGTAAAGCGCCTCGATCTTTCGGCGGCACCGCTCCGCAAGGTCTTCGTCGACCGCGTCGACTTCGTGGTCGTTCCATTCTGCGCGTCGTCCGCTCCCGACGCGCAGGCGTATTCATCCGCAGTTCTACGCCCCTCTCACTTTGCGGTCGGGGTGCCCTTCTTACGGGCCGCCGTAGCACGCACCGCTGAGGCGCGTACCGGGGCGCAGTGGCAGCGGCCACAGGTGCAGGTCGGCGCCTCGCAACGCGGGCAGATCGGCAGCTCGGGCGTCAGCGGCGCACCACACCCGGCCGCCTGGCAGCGGTGCCAGTGCTTACCGCGTTCAGCCTCGGGGTGGGCGGCAACCTCGTCGAGCTCGTCCTCGCCGACGAACAGTATCCCGCGCTTGCGCGAGCGCACGCGGTACGCCGCGGCGATGCCCGACCAGGCCTCAACCTTGACGTGCTCGCCGCTGTCGCGCAGCGTAACCCAGGCCTCGGGGCCGAAGCGGGGTGAAACGTCGTCCTTGGCCATAGGGAACCTCCTTGAAGCGAGTCGGTATCGTGCTACCCGCAGCGTGCACCGCGGCGTGCGCCTGTCGCGGCAGCGGGCTGCCGATGTGTCGCTCGATGGCGTGCAACTGGGGACGCTCTTCCGGGGCGGCGAAGCTCGACGCGTGACCGCGCGCGCCGGCACGCGCCGTGCGACCGACCCGATGCACGTAGTCCTCGACCGTCCGGGGCAGGTCGTAGTTGATGACGCGCTGAATCTCCGCGACGTCGATGCCGCGGGCCGCGATGTCGGTGGCGACCAGGATGCGGTAGCGGCCGCCGCGGAAGCCTTCCAACGCCTCACGGCGCTGCGATTGCGAGCGATCCGCATGCAGGCGTTGCACGGCGTGGCCGGCGTTGCGCAGCGTGCGCGCCAGGCGATCGGTGCGATGCTTGGTGCGCGCGAACACCAGCATCGTACCGGCGTTCTGCTCGACCAGAGACAGCAGCAAGGGAGTCTTGTGGGTACCCTCGACGAGGTAGACGTCCTGAGTCGCTTCGCGCGGCGGCGCCGCCAGCCGGCCGACGTCGACACGTACGGGATTGCGCAGGTGCATCCGTGCCAAGACGCCGAGATCCGTGGGGAGTGTCGCCGAGAACAGCAACGTCTGCCGTGGCGCTGGCACGGCGCGCATGATGCGATCGAGTTGCGGCTTGAACCCCATGTCGAGCATGCGATCGGCTTCGTCGAGCACGAGCACATGCACGTCCTTGAGCACGAGAGTGCCGCGTTCGAGGTGATCGACCAGTCGCCCAGGGGTGGCCACGATAATCGAGGGCCGGCTGCGCAGTGCGCCGACCTGCGGGCCGTAGGCGACGCCACCGACCACGAGCGCGGTGCGCAACGGGCCACCGAGACGCTGTGCCCACACATGCGTTTGTTCGGCAAGCTCGCGCGTCGGCGCCAGGATCAAGGCGCAGCCCTGATCCCCGTTGCCACGCGCGGCGCGCAGCCGCTCAACGATTGGAATGATGAACGCGGCGGTTTTGCCCGTGCCGGTTTGGGCGGTGCCGATGACGTCGCGGCCGGCGAGTGCCGCCGCGATGGTCTGTGCCTGAATCGGTGTGGGCGTATGGTAGCCTGCCGCCTTGAGCGCGGCGTGCAGCGGTGCAGAGAGGGGAAATTGTGCAAAGCTTGCTGGTGCAGAATTCAAAAGACTCACGAACCTTTCGTTTGTGCTAGGGCGCCTTTGCAATCGGCAGGCGCGTTGAACCGCGCGAGACGGATCCAGTTGCCATCGGCAGCGGTCCCGTCGACACGACGCTGTGGGTTTACGCCGCACGTCAGCTGCGTGCTTCGCGATTGGGCGTGCGGCGCCGCGGCAGCGCGGATGGGGGGATGGGCACGACGTGAACGTGGCCACCACGCGTACCGCTGCGAATGTCAAGCGCCTGCAACAGCTCTTCGAGAGCCGGCTCGTCTCCCTCTGCGACGCCGATGAAGAACAGGATGCTGCTGCGTTGGCGCGTGCGGCGTTGCGAAAAGTAGAGCAGGCGCTCATGACAGCTGCGACGTCCGAGATCACTGCGGAGGACCGTTTCGCCATAGGCGATTCTGCCGCGCACCGGGCTGAGGCGAACGATCTCGGGAACTGGCAGGGCGGCGCGCCTGCTGCGTGCACACGAATAACCCAGCTCCGTCAAATGCGCCTCCAGTCGGCGACGCAGGTGGACGCGTACAGCGGAATCTGGCACGGCTCACCTCGGCGCCACGCCCGCATTCGGAGCGGCCACTACGCCCGCTCGCGCTTGACGGCGCAGATACTGCGCGCCGATCCACCACTCGCTGCCGTCGGCGACGCGGCGCACCTGATAGACCAGGCCTTCACGGGAGCGCGGGCGCCAGGAGACGATCTCCACCTGTTGCCCATCGACCAGATCGTTGGCGAGCGGCTTGCCACTGGTATCCAGGAGCGGCACCGGCTCGGGCCCGTGCGCCCCTGCGCGTAGCGGCCAGTGCACGAAGGCCCGCCAGCCCACACAAAAGACGGGGGCGTTCTTCTCCCGCCGCGGCGCTGGCCGCGATGGGGGTAAATTGTCAAACGTTGCCATGTGTCTCCTGTCGGACCTGTCCGTCGAACGGGGTCGGCAGTGCGCCGCCCAGGTGCGAGCCGTTCGGTGCGGCAGCACGGGGGATGCCGGGTGTCAGCGCGCCACTGCCGACGCCCCGTGGTAGACTAGTAACGACGGCTCCAGCCGCCGCGACCACCACCGCCGCCCCCGCCACGCGGGCCCCGACCTCCGCCACCACCCTCGCGGTCGCGGGCCTCGTTGACCTTCAGGGCACGGCCCTTCAGCTCATATCCGTCAAATTGCTGGATGGCCTTCTGCGCATCAGCGTTCGAACCCATCTCGACGAAACCGAAGCCCCGAGATTGCCCGGTCGCGCGATCAGTGATGACCGCAACCGACTCGCAAATCCCGGCTTGCGCGAACAGCTCCTCCAGATCACGGTTTGTCACTTCGAAGGCCAGGTTGCCGACGTACAGCTTCTTTCCCATTTTCACGTCACTCCTTGTTGAGTCGCTGCGGCGACCATGTTGTCGACGAACCCACGGTCGGGTCCCGGCACACCGATGTCACAGCGTGCCTCACGGTCAACGACACCCCTGTGTCGTACCGTGTATGCCTGAGTGCGCGAGCGGGAAGGGCACCAGATGGTGGGATTCTCGCCGGACAGCCAGCGGGACTCAGAGTAGCAGCGAAGCGGCGACAGCACAACCTGACGACACTGACGGGGGCACAGCAAGAACCGTCGGCCCGGGGGGCGGGCCCTCTGGCGGCTGGCAAGGGACACCGTCCGGGGATCACAGTCCATGAAGGCTCGATGTTCACCGTACTCCACGCCGATGAACGACGTACACACCGCCAGCGGACAGCAATACGCCCAACGCGACGAGTACCGAGTGCGCCGCTGCCGGTGCAGGTGATGGCATGCAGGTACCGGCGTTGGCGGTACAGGTGCCATCGAGCACTTCGACGAACTGGCAGCCTTCCCTGCTACAGATACCCGTACAATCCGCCTCCTTTGTACCTTTGGCACCAACGCTGAAGCACTGGAGCGCCGCACCTGCGGAGCAGCCATTGCACACGCAACAGTATGGCTCCAGTTGGGCGTGGGAGAGCCAAGGGACCAGCAGCAGGGTTACCGCCACGCTGAGAATCAACAGCAGAGAGCGCATGGTGGTCATGATCGTGTCAGCAGGCACGGTTCAACCGCGTAAACAAGAGTGACGGCCTTTCCAGGCAACGCGATCGTCAAGCCCACGGGTATCGTCCCAACAGCCCAGCCGATGTGCCGGATCGTCATACCTCCTATACCTCCCCCATGCCCGTCCGCGGCCTGTAGCATAAAACTCGGGCAGATAATACACGCCGCTCGATGTGGTTCAGCTCACCGGCGCAATGCACTCTGGCACGTCGTTCCGTGGAGAATTCACCAACGTGGATACTGGGTACGCCTCCATCTCGTCAGCCGGAAAGGGGGTGAGCAACGCTTGCAGCTCACCGGCGTCAGCGCTTCGATCCAGCCAGCGCTCGCGTGCGTTCCTTGGCAGGATGACCGGCATCCGGTTGTGAATTGGCGCCATCAACTCATTCGGTGCGCAGGTGAGGATGGCACAGGTTCCAACCCGCTGATCCATCGGCGTACGCGTACTCACCCAGATTCCTGCAAAACCGAAAGGCCGTTGGGACCGCAGATGGATGAAGGACGGCGTCTTCGTACCCCCGTTCTTCTGCCACTCATAGAATCCATCCGCCACAACGAGACAGCGCCGACGTTGGAACGCATCACGAAACACAGGCATGGTGGCGACGCTCTCGGCGCGGGCGTTGATGGGAGCAGGGGTGGTCTTGTCTGCGGAGGACGTCGTATAGCCCCACAGCATCGGCCCCATTCGCAGTTCGGTGCCGTCGTTGATGATGGTCTCCACCTGCTGGCTTGGAGCGATGTTGTAGCGCGGACGGAAATCGACGTTGACGAAGTGCTCAACGCCGAACTCGTCCACAATGACGGCCTGTGGACTGGTGCGAACGAAACGGCCACACATGCGCCGATGGATAGCCCAGAGGAACCGGGGAGGCGAGCGCGTCGATATCCGATGCACCCAGGGCTTCTTGTGAACGCCCCATGCCTGCATCCCGGAAGGTTCTGAACACTTTTGTTCAGGATTTCCTCCCCGAACGTACCAAATTGTACGGCACGAGTGACTCATGATCACGGCAGCCATACGGTGCCGCTGGCATGTCGCTTGCCATGCCTCGACTCATTCTCTCTGGAGGTGTGGCGATGAAGAAGGTGGTCGCAATTGGAAAGTGGTCGAAGGAAGATAGGGACTGGAAGATGGTGGTGGCACTGCGGCCACCGCATAGGAAGCCTCCCGCACCCTCCACGCCGTCAGGTCGTCATAGCTCCTCGAGAACTACGTCCCCGACACACCCGGGCAAATAGGCTCGGCTCAAGCTCGTCCCCCAACCCGCGGCCCGGCGGGCGCGTAGGCGTCCCCGCCGGGCGGCCTGCGGCGCTGCAGGCTCAGAGTGAGTCGCTCGCCGCGCCCGGCGGCACGTAGATGCGAATCTGAATGATGCGCCGGCAGGTCGGACACGGCACATCCTTGATCACCGGGTAGCTCACGATTCCCTTCGTCAGTCGTGCAACCAGCGCGGCACGCGCCTTCTGACAACATGCTTGCAGCGGTTCAGCCATGACCCGTCTCCGCGCCGAAGAGTGTCGACTTTCGCTTGCCCGGTCAAGGCCCGGCGCTGCGATTGGCTCGATTCGTGCGCTGAAAGCGCGCCACCGCGCGGCTGTGTTCTTCGAGTGTCGTCGAGAACTCGTGCGAGCCGTCGTTGCGCGAGACAAAGTACAGGTACGAGACCGCCGCCGGTGCCAGCGCCGCGTCGAGTGCCGCGCGTCCCGGATTGCAGATGGGACCCGGCGGCAAGCCATGATTGCGGTAAGTGTTGTACGGCGTGTCGGCGCTCAGGTCCGCCGCCGTGGGCACCGCACCGTCCTGGCGCTCGTAGACCGCCGTGGGATCGGATTGCAGCAGCATGCCCAACCGCAGGCGATTGTGAAACACGGCGGACACCATTGCTCGCTCCTGCGCCGCGCCGGTCTCCTTCTCGATGAGCGAGCCGAGGATGACCATGCCATGCTCGCTCATACCCGCGGCCACACGCCGCGTCTGCAACGCCGCGGCCTGCTCGCGGAAGCGACCGACCATGGTGCGCAAGATCTCCTCCGGCGGTGTGCTCCAGGCAAACGCATAAGTGTCCGGGAAGGCGTAGCCCTCCAGGCCGCTAGCGGGAAGATCGAGTTCCACGAGAAAATCGGGATCGCGGGCCAGGCACAAGAACTGATCGGTGCCGCCGAAACCAGCCGTCGCCAGCAGCGCCGCCACTTGCCGGAGCGTGCTGCCTTCGGGAATGGTGACGCGATGCAGTGCCGCCGCCGGTGAGCGCAGGCGTGCCAGGACGTCGACCGGCGCCAACGGCTCATCGAAGCGATAGTCGCCGCTGCGCACGAGTCGATCCAGTCCGTACCAGCGCGCCCACAGGCGCAGGAGGCGGGGCTGCCGCACTACCCCGGCTCCATACAAACGCGCGCTCGTCACCCCGAACGGCTCGCCCGGCCCTATCGACACCATGGCTCCACCAGGTGGCAACGGCGCCGGGGTGTGGAGTTCCCACCACGCCCAGTACGCCGCAGCACCGGCGAGGAAGGCCAACCCGACGATGCATGCGATCGAGAATCTCATTTCGAACCGAGCGCCACCCAACGGCTATCCTTATCACGCACTCCATCCAGGCGCGACGATCCTCGCCGCCGACGGCCGACCGAAGCTGATCCGAGCGCCAGAAGTCGGTTGTCTTGATTCGGAGCGCGCGGTACAAGCGGCGTCAGCGAGGAGGGCACACATGGCAGCCGACTACGCGGGTTTCACAGCTCTCAAGGTCGTGGTTGAACGCGGTGTCGCCTGGGTGACCATCGATCATCCGCCGATCAACTTGTTCGACATGCTGCTCATCCAGGAGATGGACCGCGTCGGTCGTGAGTTGGAGGCCGACGACGATGTCCGCGTCGTCGTGCTGCAGAGCGCCAATCCCGACTTCTTCATCGCGCACGCCGACGTCACATTGATTCAGCAGCTGCCCCAGGATGTGCCGCCGAAGGCGACGAAGCTCGGCTGGTTTCATCAGATGGTCGAGCGCTTCCGGACCATGCCGAAGGCCACCATCGGCAAGATCGAAGGGCGGGCGCGCGGCGGCGGCAGCGAGCTGCTGCTGTCGCTCGACATGCGCTTCGGTGCCCTCGGACGCGCCATCCTCGGCCAGCCCGAAGTCGCGGTCGGCATCCTTCCCGGCGGCAGCGGCACGCAGCGTCTGCCGCGCCTGATGGGACGCGGCCGTGCACTCGAAGTCGTACTCGGCTGCGACGACTTCCCGGCCGAGCTGGCCGAACGCTACGGCTACGTCAACCGCGCCCTGCCGCCGGAGGAGCTGGGGCCGTTCGTCGAGCGGCTGGCGTATCGTATCGCCTCATTTCCGGCATCGGCGATCGCCCTCGCCAAAGCGTCGGTGAACGCGGCCGAGCTGCCGATCGTCGAGGGGCTGCTCGAAGAGGCCCACTATTTCAACCAGACCCTGGCCACCAAGGAGGCCCAAGACCGCATGGCCGCGTTCATGGCCGCAGGCGGACAAACCTACGAGGTGGAGCTCGCAGGCATCGGTGCCGAGGCGCAGCCGGCTAAACGCCGTTGATGGCGAACTGGAATCCGCACACCCTGGCGACGTACGCACCCACCTGCTGCGCCTGCGGCGCAACTGCACGGACGGCCTTGAGAGCGGCCTGAATCTCCTCTTCATCCTGCGCCGACATCGGCAGCGCGCGGTAGCCGATTGATGCGAAGTCGCCGTTGGCCGTGACATACGCGTCGGACAACGGCTGCATCGCGCTGGCGATCTCAGCCGGCACATCCTTGGCCATGAGCCCGAGCCAATACACGTCGACCTCGAGATCGGTTTGCAGAGCCGGCGGATCGATGTTGCCGAGATCGAACTGGTTGATCGCGGCCTGCAGGTTGCGCGCATCCTCGCAGAACTTCGACGGCGGCGGTGGCGGCTGTTTCTGCTTGCAGAACTTGTCGAGCGAAATGCTGGTGATCGTCCCGTAGACGCCTTCGTCGCCGGCGCTCGCCGCCAGCTTCATACTGGCGCTGACCAGCTGGCTCTCGGGCGCCTCGCCTTCCGATCCTTCCGGACACTTGCAGTCCTGCGGATCTTCGTGCCGGCACAGCCAGGTGTCGGTGAGGTCGTCGTATTCGTCGCCGAGTGCGCCAAGACCGCGCGCCCGGCCTTGGATCTGAAAATGGATCAAGTCCGTCGTGATGCCGAGCGTCCACAGGAACACGCTGTGGGCCGCGACCTGCACGAGCTCAGTCGAACCGTCGGCCATTTCCAGGTTCACGGTACCGGGGAACTTCTGTCCAGCAACACCGGCGGGGAAACCTGTACTGACGCTGTAGTCCCAGTCGCGTCCGTCGATCTGGTCGAGGAACTCATTTTCTCCCCAGGTGTCGAGTAACCGCGGCGTCGCCGACAGCGCCGCGTCGAAGGCGAGCCCGCTCGACCCCGACCCGGTGAGCAGCATGGCCTTGAGCACCGGGAACATCGGCGTCTGGTCGCTCTCCAAGGTGACGTAGAAGCCCACCGCGTCGTCGGCGCGGGCAAACAGCGGCGCGGCGGGACCAGCGAGGTAGTCGCCGAACGGTACCGACCCGCGCCGAGCGAAGAAGGCGGCGACATACTCTGCCTCGCCGTCGACGATCCATTTCGGCTCGCCGTAGAGCGTGTCGCGATCGCCGACGATCACCGCTTCGAAGCAACGCCACAGGGCGCGCACCACGATGTGGTCGCGCTGGCTGCCGGAGGCTTCCAAGGGAGTGTCGATGGCCTTTTGGAAGAAACGTAGCCGGCAGCGCGCCGGTGTGCCGCCGCCGCCGTTGGCATCGAGAGTCATCGCATCCGCGGTGGCCCCGACATCGGTGGCGTACACGTCGATGTCGATCGGCAGCGCGAAGGGCAGCTGCGCAAAAGCCTCCACCCGCGGGAGCCAGAAATCCACTCGCTGGATGAAGTCCTCGACGTCTGCGTTGTCGCTCGGCAGGGGTTGGCCCAGGGGACCATTCAGCAGAGCCGCCGCTGCGTGGATCCTCGGCGGAGCCACCGGCACCACTGCGTCGGGCTCGATCGTCTGCCCTGTGGGTCCGTCGACGTTCAACACCTCGTTCAGTCGGTCGAGGTCTGCCCCGAACAAGTCGTCTACGTGTTGGAGCATCGCCTCCAAGGCAACGGTCCCGTCACCGCTGGCCCCGGCAGGTCCGGGCGGCACGTCGACGCCGGCGAGGCCGCCGTAGACGAGTTGGAACAATTGCTTCGCGGTGTCGAGCGTAACGGTACCGTCGGGCTGGATCTCGGCGAGGACCTTCTGCAGCGCAGTCTGGTTCGCGCCGGAGAGCAGTTGCAGGTCCGCCGTCACATCGCCGGCGCTGCGAGTGCCATCACCGTTCGCATCCGCGTCGATACACGGGCCACCTTCGAAGAGCGTCGTCGCCACCGCAGACAGATCGCCTGCAGTGATCCTTCCGTTGCAGTCGGCGTCGCCTCGAACAGCCAGGGCTGGCGCCCCCATATTCACCCAGCATAGAGCGGCCATGGCCCGGAGAAGCTGCCATCCACGCAGCGTCATTTTCCCACTGTAGAAATCGGAACGCTGCAACATGCAAGCGCGATACGCCGATTCACTTGCTGGGGTTGATGACTACGGCGCCGCCCGGAAGGCTGTGCAGTTGGACCGCCATGTTGATTAGCGGCGGCTCGTTGTAGGTGCACGGCGCGATCCAAATTTCCTCGCCAGGGGAGGCGGCGTTGATCGCCGCGGTGATCGTCTTGAAGGGGTTTGCATAGCTGCCGTCCTGGAAGCGGCCGATCGCATTGCAATCAACGAACAGTCCGGGGTTGCCGGAGGCGCGATAGAGCCCACGGCCATGCGTCGCGGCGAGCAGGTCGGTGCCCATCCACGTCAGGTCTTCCACCGCGATGTTGGCAGGGCCGTCTTGCGGCAGCTCCCAGGTTGCGCCGGCATCCTCGGAGATGAAGATGCCGACCTCGGTACCGGCATAGATGATGTCCGGATCGAGGGGGTTGAGCGTCAGGCTATAGATCGGAACCGCTGGGAGGCCGGTGTTGCCGCTACCTGTCACGGTTGCCCACGTTTGTCCGAGGTCGGTGCTGCGGTAGAGGTTGTCGGCATTGAAGCCGCCGAAGCCCACGTAGATCCAGCTCGGATTCTTGCTCGCGTCGATGACGATGCGGCCCACATAGCGCGCCGGCAGCGTCTTGGTGATGTTCGTCCAGGTCGGCGCGTTCGGCGTGGGCGCGGGAGTGAACGTGGGCGTGGGCGTCCCCGAGAGGGGCGTCGCCGCGGGCGTTGGGCAAGTCGACGCGGGCGACAGCGCTGGGACCGCCGTGCCGTTCTGCGTGAGGAACACTTGGCCGTTGTTGTAGCCCACCACGACGAAGGCGGGGTTGCCTTGGGCGACGGCAATGGCCGATAGGCCAGTTGTTCCGGGTCCCCTGATGCGCACCCAGGTTGGCGTGTCGGCGGTAACGTTTGTGCTGCGCCACAGGCTCAGGCCACCGGCGAGCATCGTATTCGCGTTGTTGGGATCGAGAACGAACGGCGCGACGAAACCAGCCGTTGAGCTGCTGCCGGAATCGCAGATGCCACCGTCGATGTAGCTCGCCGTCGCCCCTCCGTCTTTGCTCCGAAAGACCTGCAGAAACGAGTACTCGCCGTAGAAGATCGATGTCTTCGGATCGGTGGTCGTTGGATCGACGGCACATACTCCCCCGTCGCCACCGGCGCCCGATAACGGCACCCAGCCTTGGGGTTCACCGTGGTATTTGAGCGTCGAGTTGTCTTGCGCGCCGGCAACGATGACGCCGGTGCTGGCGTTTCCCACGGCGCTGTAGAGTTGCGTGTTTGCCAGAAAGTTGTTGAGGCTGAACCAGCCGCTGTTTTGTTGCACCGTGGAAACGTTCAGGGTTGCATAGATGCCACCGTCGTTGCCGAAGAAGACGGCCTGTTCGGGCCGGTTGTTGAATCCGGGAGTTTCGACGATGACATGATGATCCGCGTGCACCGACGTGCCCGGCACGGTCTTCGTCGGCGCGTTGTTCCAGTCGCTGATCTTGGTGAAGGTGGCACCGGAATCGGTGCTGCGCCACAGGTCGATGCCACCCACGATGAGAAAGGTTGCGTCGCCCGGATTCACCCACAAGGCGTTGTCATACCACCCTTGGTCACCGAACAACGGACCGCCCCGGAAGAAATTCGTTCCGGTATTGACCCTGATGTACGTCTGGCCACCGTCCGTACTCTTGTAGAGATCTCCAAAATTGTTATCGACCGCCGCGTAGACGACGAGTGGGTTGCTGCGTGCGTATGCCAACTCGACTCTCCCGCCGTTCTGCACCCCGACGCCGCCACCCGTGATCGTCCCCTTCGGAAAGGTGGCGTTGCCCCACGTCCCGCCTCCGTCAGTGGAATAGCCGGCACCCCCCACCCCGCCATAGATGGCCTTCGTGCTGTCGGTCGGATGGAAGTCGACATCTTCGATGGGACCGAACGCCCTCGTCGCCCACGTCGAGCCGCCGTCGGTCGACTGCAGACAGCCAGTGTTCGTCGCTGCCAGAATCGTCGTGCCATCGGGAGAAATCGCCAGACGGTTGACGAACGTCCAGGGACACCCCGCGTAGCTCGCACACACGATCGGGTTGGTGGGGTCCGTGCTCAGCAGTTGCGTCCAAGTCTCCCCGGTATCGGTCGACTTGAACACACCGGCACCTTGTAAGGCATCGGTGTTTCCAAACCCCTCACCGGTGCCGGCATACATGGTCTTCGGGTTGGTTGGATCGAACACCATCGTCGAGACCGACAGATTCGCTGCGAAACCCGGCACGTAGGACCACAGGGCGCCGCCATCGCTGGTGACGAAAATGCCTCCGCCGACGCTGCCGATCCACATGAAGCTGGGATCAGTCGGGTGGACGAGAATGGAGCGTATGCGCCCACCGATATTGCTGGGGCCGAGTCCGTTCCACGAGCTCGGCCGGATTCCGGCTGCCTCTGCCTTCACAGGCGATTTAGGAACCGATGGCTGAATCTTGGCGCGCTCCAGCTGGGCTGCGCGCATCTGGGTCAGGTGCTTGCGCGCTCTTTGCAGGCCATCAGCGGGAATGCGCCCGTACTCGTCCTGCATGCGCAGCCGGCGGAATTCCATCTGCTCGTAAGGATGGTCCCATTCGGACTGGCGTTCGGCTTCGGCAACACGCGCATCCACTTGTGCCCGCTGCTGTACGGTACTCGAGTCGGGCCGGCGGGATTCCCGTGGACGGTCCGCATCATGCGGGCCACTCTCGTCCGCCGAGGAGCGTGTGGGTGCCAGTGCCGTGGTGGAGGCGCCCACGGCAACCGCCAGCAGCATGTCGAGCATGAGCAACGCCCTGCGCATCATCCGCCTTGCACCTTGCACCGTAGGTTCAACGCCGCCCACACGCATTCCATCGCGAGTGGCGGACGCTCGGCACGCATGGTCGAGTCGTGCTTAGACTTCGTGAACATCACATGTCCGAATGCGCTATTGCAAAGTCACGAGCGCAAGCACCAACCCCCGACCCGACTGCAGACCACTCATCGCCTTGCCGATGATCGCCCCGCGGGCCTTGTCGTAGTTGGTTACGCGCATCGCATGCCCGGGAATTTCGGACGTGGTAAGCAAGTCACCTGGTCGGATCGGCGCCTTGGAAGCATCGGCCCAACAGTAGACGCGGCCATTCAACGCAACCGCCTGCTGGCCGGATGCGACCGATCCCGCCTGGCCCATGAGCATACCCGGGGCGACACCTCCCGCGCCGCTGATGATACCCGCCACACGCGCATCATAGGCGCGGCCGCTGACCACGAGCTTCCCCGGGTGCTGTGGATCGATCGAGACGACGAGTCCTGGCTGGAGATCCGTGAGCTCGGCTCCGGCTGGACTGCGAGCGCTGCCGACGTCAAACTTCTCGGCGAGATCGGCACCACCTTGGATCTCCAGAACGTTGACGCTGACATGGCCATTGTCCTTGATGATGAGATCATAGTTGGCAGGGCTGACGGTGTTACCCGGATTGCTCGCGGTGTGGAAGAAGTACAAACCGCCGTTGGTATGGCCGATCCCAAAGCGATTGCCGGCGGTGTTGGTCTTCCAGCCAATCGCGGCCTCGTTGTCCAGCTCCAGCGATCCCACCCAACCTGCGCTCGTCCACTTTGGGCCTCCGGAAATTCCCAAACGGTGATCAGGCGTAGCGGTACCGATACCGACGCGACCCATCGAGTTGACCAAAAAGTAGGTATCGGTCACGAAAGGGAATCTGCTCTCGTCGATCGACCGGATCGCCAGCATGCTCCCGCTCAGGTCGGGTAACTGCGTACCGACACGCCCAGCCCCCTGATCGATGGTCAACCCTTGAAACGGGGCACCGAGCGTACCCCCGCTGATGTGCAGCAGCGACGCGGGTGTGGTCGTGCCGATGCCGACGTTGCCCCCGAAGAAGACGTTGCCGCCCGGACTGTTCAGGAACAAGTTTTTCGGGGCCCCAGCGGTATAGTCGTAGGCGAACACGTACCCCGCATCCAAAGAAGACGAGTAGCCGATGGCGACCCCCTCCCCGACGGTGCTTGGCAACGGCGTCGTATCGCCTTGGAACCAACTCGTGCCGTTGACGTGCAGCGGCAGCGAGTGGGGCGTGTCCGCACCGGTCGCGATTGAGGTCGCGGAAATGGTGCCAGCCGCGGAGGCGTCCGCGCTGGCCGCACTCAGCGCACGAATCGCGTAGGGGGTGGACGTAATCTGCGTCCGCGATTGCACCGTGTACGCACCCGCGCTGCCAGCCTTCCGCACGCTCACCTCGAGGAAGCGCGTGCCTCCAGGGAAGGCCGCAGCGCCGAAGTCAAGCTGCGCGGTGAACGTCCCGTTCGTGGCCTGGACACTGGGTTGCGTCAGGGTCGAGCCGATCTGGTTCCCCGCCGCGAGCGCGTCGTACAGCTTGAACTGCATGTCGTAGTTGCCGTTTGCGGGCGAGCCATTGTCGTTCAACTGGCCCTGGTAGGTGAATGCAGTCGTTTGGGCATCAACAGCACCCAGCCAGAACAGAGGTAGAGCGAGGGCACAGAAAGATAGTGCACGGCGCATCGTCAAGTTGACTTGGCGCATGGGCTGGGATCCTCCTTCGAATCTGGGTGTGCCGGTGCGTGTGCACCGAACGTCGCAACTGCAGTGACTCCCCCCAAGGTGTTGCGCGAGAATATTCACAAATCCGGTAGGTCCACAAGGCACCCTGTGGCCGGGGTCGTGCCGGCCCCCTCCTTTACTCCGCGGCGCTGAGCCGGTAAGAAGGCGCCTGCAACGTACAGCACATCGCAGGGGGGTTCTTGGATTGCGCTGCCTTCGCTAACTCGATCTCGACGGCATCCGTAGACGGTTCCGGAAGGACAGTCGACGGACCTTCGAGTCGCAGTGTACGCGCTCACATCGCTCTGCGGGGGGCTTTGGTCACGTGGGCTGCAGCGCTGCTACTCGCGATCGTGCGTCCCCTGCCCGCCCTCGCGCAAAGTGGCGGGCCGTACGTCGTCACGTCCAGCGTCATCGCCGGCGGCGGATCGACCACACCGGCCGGCGCGGGCACAACCGTGAGCGGCACCATCGGTCAGCCGCTCGCCAACCCCTCTGGCCCCGCAACCGGGGGTGAGTTTGCCGTGAGCGCCGGCTTCTGGCCAGCCCAGGAAGCCGCCGCCGCACCAACCCCGAGCGTAACCATGACGATGCTCGCCACCGCCAGCGTCACGCCAACTCTAACCAACACACCAGTGTCCAGTGCAACCGCCACCACTGCGATGCCAACACTGTCACCGACCATTCCCTCTGGCACGACAACCACACCGACGCGCACCGGTACCGCCGCACCGACCACGACAACGACCCAGCCACCGACTGCCACCACCAGTGCGACCGCAACCCCCAGTGCGACGCCTACGCCGCCGGCGTGTGCCGGCGATTGCAGCGGCGATGGCACCGTAAGTGTCGAGGATTTGGTTGAGCTGGCGAACATCGTCCTCGATCAGAACGGGCAGCTCACCAACTGCCCAGTGGGCGACGCCAATCTCGATGGCACGATCGCCATCAACGACATCCTGGTCGGCGTAAACAACGCGCTGCACGGATGCCCCTGAGTCCGCCGCACTTTTCCACACCCTGGTTACCGTAGTCATTGACAGATAGAGTCCATCCAACCATCATCCTGCTCGTCTGACGCGACAGGCCCTTATGATTTGCTCGTCCTGCGGCGCTGAGAACCGCGACACGGCGAAATTCTGCCTGGGATGCGGACAAAGCTTGGCGCTCGTCTGTTCCCGCTGCGGCGCCGAACTGCCGCCGGCGGCACGCTTCTGCGATCAGTGCGGCACGTCGCTGCAGCTATCAGGCTCTGGTTCTCCGAAGTCAGCGCCCGACACCCAACACCCGACCCCCGACCCCCGCAGCTATACGCCCCAACATCTCGCCGCCAAAATTCTCACCGGCCGCAGTGCGCTCGAGGGTGAGCGCAAACAGGTCACTGTCTTGTTTGCCGACGTCGGCGGCTTTACGGCGCTGAGCGAACGTCTCGATCCCGAGGAAATCCACGGCATCATGGACCGCTGCTTCAGAATCCTGAGCGACGAGGTCCACCGCTACGAGGGCACGATCAACCAATACACCGGCGACGGCATCATGGCCTTGTTCGGTGCACCCATCGCGCACGAAGAGGCGCCGGAGCGCGCCGTGCGTGCGGCGCTCGGCATTCAGGTGGCGCTGCAACAGCTCGGCGAAGAGTTGCACACGCAGCGCGGCATCGACTTCCAGATGCGCATCGGCCTCAACACCGGTCTCGTTGTCGTGGGGAAGATCGGCGACGATTTGCGCATGGACTACACCGCCGTCGGCGACACCACCAACCTGGCAGCGCGACTGCAGTCGGCCGCGCCGCCAGGGGGTATTCTCATCAGCGACGTCACCGCCAAGCTGGTAACCGGGCGGTTTGTCACCCAGCCGGTCGGACCGTTGCAGCTCAAGGGCAAGTCGCAACCCGTTCAGGCGCATGCGGTGCTGCGCGCCGTACCGCGCGCGCCGCTCGTGGCGCCGTCCGAACACGGCCTGACCGCGCTGGTAGGACGGCGCACGGAATTGGCGGCACTCGAGACCCTCTTCGACCACGCGCACGCCGGCCGCGGACAGATCGCCTTCGTGGTGGGCGAAGCGGGCATCGGCAAGTCGCGCCTGATCCATGAGTTCCGCCGCCGCCTCGGCGACGCGGCACTCACCTGGCTCCAAGGCCGCTGCATTTCGTTCGGCCGCGGCATCCCGTTCCTCCCGGTCATCGACGTGCTCAAGCACGGCTTGGGAATCGATGAGAGCGACGATGACCGCACCATCGTCGCGAAGATTGCGCAGGGCGTCGCGGCGCTCGGGCCGGACGTACGGACGGTCGAACCCTATCTGCGGTCCCTCCTGGCGGTCGATCCGGGCGACGCCGGCGTTGCCGCGATGGATGCCAGCGCACGCCGCTTCGCGACCTTCGAGGCGCTCAAGCGGCTGCTGCTGAGTGGTGCGACGCAACAGCCGCTGGTCGTCCTGATCGAAGACCTGCACTGGATCGATCCCGCCTCGGAGGAGTTCCTCACCTACATCGCCGACGCCGTGCTCGGCACGCGGGTCTTACTGCTGTGCACCTATCGCCCAGGGTATCGGCCAGCCTTGGGCGACCGCAGCTACGTCACGCGGCTCGCCCTGCAACCGTTGTCACGCGACGAGACCGCCACCATGGCGGCAGCCATGCTCGATTCCCAGGAAGTGCCTGCCGAGATCCGCGCCCTGATCATTGACAAGGCGGAAGGCAACCCGTTCTTCGTCGAAGAGGTGACCAAGTCGTTGATCGAGGTCGGCGCGTTGCGGCGCACGACACACGGGTATGCCCTCGGCCGCCCCGTCTCGGAGATCGTCATCCCCAACACCATTCAGGACGTCATCATGGCGCGCATCGACCGGCTCGGCGAGGAACCCAAGCGCGCCATCCAGATCGCTTCGGTGATCGGCCGCGAGTTCGCCGTGCGCCTCTTGCAACGCGCCGGCGAACTCGGCGACCGCATCAATCCGCTGGTGGGCGAACTGCGCGCGCTCGAGCTGATCTACGAAAAGTCGGGGGTGCCGGAGTTGGCTTACATGTTCAAGCACGCGCTGACCCACGACGTCGCCTACGAGAGCCTGTTACTGCAACGCCGCAAGCTGCTGCATCACACCATCGGTCGCGCCATCGAAGAGCTGTACGCCGACCGCTTGCCCGAACACTGGGAGACGCTGGCACACCATTTCTATCGTGCGCAAGACTGGGAGCGGGCCTTCCGGTATCTGGTGACGGCAGGCGACAAGGCGCGCGCGGCCTTTGCCAACACCGAGGCGCTCAGCTTCTACGAGCGCGGACTGGAGGTCGCCGCACATCTGCAGATCGAGCCCGGGGTGCGCGCCGGCCTGCTCGAAGGCAAAGGGCGGGCGCACTTCTGCGTCAGCGAGTTCCCGCAGGCGATCGAAGCGTACCGCGCCGCGCTCGGGTTGATAGCAACGCCGGCCGACCGCGCCCGCTTGAGCGGTGCGCTCGCCGATGCGCTCCTGTGGGCACACGAGTTCGATGCGGCGCTGGCGGCGGCGCAGGAAGCTGGCGCGCTTGCCAGCTCGTGCGGCGAGGACAAGGTGGCGGGCGAGGCCAACTTTACGCGCGGCTTCGTCACGATGTGCCGCGGCCAGCTGGAAACGGCAGCCCGGCACTTCGACGAAGCCACGCGCATCGGCCATCGCGCCCAGAGCTTCCTCCTACAACAAAAGGGACAGCTCTATGAGGCCCTGCGCGCCAACTGGCGCGGCGAGTACCGCAACGCCATCGAAGGATACGAGTCGCTGCTCCCGGCGCTCAGGAATGCCAACGAGCTCCTCGTGTTGGTCGAGGGCTACAGCCACTTCGCCATCACGCTCGGTGGCGCCGGCCAGTACGCGCGTATGTTGCAGGTGTCCGACGAGGGCATTGCGCTCGCCCATTCCATCGGCGACAAGGTGTGGCGCGCGCGGCTGTGGAACACGCGCGGCTGGGTGTTCGGCGAGCTGGGTGCGTACGCGGCCGCCGACGAGGCGAATCAGCGGTGCATCGAGGTCATGAAAGAGCTGGGCTCAATGCGGTTCGCGTCGGAGTTTGTCGGCAATGCAACCATCAACCTTGCGGACGCGGCGCTGTGGCGCGGCGACTTGAGCGGCAGCGAACCGCATCTCGCCGCGGTGGCGGACATCCTGGCGGACCGCCGCAACGAATGGATGAGCTGGCGGTATGGCATGCACTACGACTTGACGGCCGCCGAGTTCTGGATCGCGCGCGGCGATCTCGGGCGTGCGCGCCAGCACATCGAGAACTGCATGTCTGTGGCGCAGCGCACGCGCTCCCGCCGCTACCTCGTGCGCGCCACTCGCCTGCTGGCGGCGTGTCATCGCGCCGCGGGCGAGCTTGCCGAGAGCGAACGCCTGTTGTCCGACGTGGTCACCCAGGCTCGCGCCCTGGCAAACCCGAGCCAGCTCTGGCATGCCCTCCTTGCCCACGGCCGTGTCTTGCAGGATCTCGGACGGCATGAGGCCGCCGTCGCTGCCGCCCGCGAAGGCGCGCACCTCAGCGCGCGCACGGCCGACACCCTGCCGGCGGAGATCCAGTCCGCCTTCCAGAGCTCCGCACCGTACACGGGACTCGAAGAATTGAATCAATGAGCCAATAGCTCATTGATTCCATCCGCTGGTGTGCCACACTGCGCGCCATGGCAAGGGGATACTTCGCAGGACCGACACCGCGTGTCTTCGGCCATCGGGGCGCCGCCGGCCTGGCGCCGGAGAACACTCTGCCGTCGTTTGCCCTCGCCCTCGCGCTGGGCGCCGACATGCTCGAACTGGATGTGCACGCCAGCTGCGACGGCGTGGTCGTCGTCTGCCACGACCCGACCCTGGAGCGCACCACCAATGGGGCGGGTCTGGTCCGCGAACGCTCGCTCTACGAACTGCAACAGCTGGATGCCGGCTACCACTACACGCGCGACGGGCGCGACTACCCGTACCGCGGGCACGGGCTGCGTATTCCGGCGCTGGAAGCGCTGCTCAGAGATTTTCCGCTCGCCTATTGCAACATCGAGATCAAACAAGCCGAGCCACCGATCGTGGCGCAGGTGGTCGAAGTCATCCACCGCCTCGGTGCCCAGCATCGCGTCCTCCTCGCCGCCGAAGACGACACCATCATGCAGGAAATCCACCACCTCGCCGGCGACATCGCCACCAGCTATTCGGCTGCCGAGGTGGCCGACTTCATGGGCCGCGTACAGACCGGCAACTGGGCAGGCTATCGGCCCAGCGGACGCGCCCTGCAGATCCCGCCGCGCTTCAACGATATCGAGCTGGTTACCGCGGAGACGGTCGCCGCGGCGCACCGCTGCGGTCTCGAAGTCCATGTGTGGACGATCAACGACGCCGAGGAGATGAATCGACTCCTGGAGCTGGGAGTCGACGGAATCATTGCGGACGTGCCCGGCCTGGCGCGCGTTGTGGTGAACGCGTTCGTGAAACGTAAAACGTAAACCGTAACAGAAGCCCCCTCCCCGTGTCCTTACGTTTTACGTTTTGCGCCTTGCGCCTCACGCCACCGCTTCCTTCAGCGAGTGCCCGCATGCCGGGCAGAAGTTGGCCCGTGGCGGGACGCCGCGGCCGCACGTCGGGCAGAAGGCGATGCGCGTTGGGCGGCGCACCTCGGCGAGCTTCTTGTGCTGTGCGGCATGAGCACTCTCCAAGGCGGCGATTGCCTGTAGCGCCTGGGCACTGTACTTCTCGCGCAGGGCGTTGAAGTCCACGTCCGACAGCTTCCCCATGCGGTAGTCGAACTCGGCTTCCTTGATGGCGGCGTAGGCATCGAGCTTCTGCCGCTCCAACTGTCCGCGCGGTGCTGCCACGACTATCTCCGCAGCCGTCTCACGTTTGATGAAAGGCGCCGCCACGAACGCCGCGGCGGCAACGATGAACACGAATCCGATGATCAGGTCCATGCCGACCTCAGAAGGACGTTCGCGCTACGCTTCGAAGTCCTTCAGCTCCTTTTCGAGTATCTTGGTGTACGGCGACGCGGCCTGCGCCTGAGGCGGCGCGGCACTCGCGGGCCGACTACGCCCGCTCCAGCGTTTCAGCGCAATGCCCAGGAAAACGGCGCCCACACCCAAAACGACGAATGGCGCCACCCAAGCCACCAGGTTGAAGCCCACCGTCGTCGGCGCCGACAGGATCTTTTCACCGTACTTGTCGGAGAAATATGCGAGGATGGCAACTTTGTCCTTCCCTTGATTCATTTGCGCGCGGATCTCTTCACGCAACGGAATCGCCGAAGGGCATTGCAGATGGTTACAGCTGTGCACGGTCAACCCGCAGCCGCATTGACAGGTGAGCGACTCCTCGAGTTCCTGGAACGACACCTGGTTCTCACCTACGGAGACCCCGCCACACAAGAACACCAGCAACAGCGCCAGAAACCACGCGCGCCGCGCTGTCGGATTTTTTGGCACTTCACGCTTCACAGTTCACGCTTCACGCGTCTTCACTACGGGCGCCGGCCGGCACGTACGCCGGGGCGCGCGCCACCACACGGGCCGGCCAGATGGTGATGCCCGTGCCGATGGCCAACACGATTCCTCCCCACCACAGGAAGCCGATGAGCGGATTGACGTAGCCCTGGATGGTCGCCATGTGCGACGCATCGTCGTAGCTGCCGAGCACCAGGTAGAGGTCCCCACCCAGCGTCGAGCGGATCGCCACCTCGGTCGTCGGCTGCTCCGGCTTCTTGTAGAAGCGCTTCTCGGGCCTCAGCGTGTCGATCTGCTTCCCGTCCTTGAGCACGACGATGCGCGCCGTGAGATAGGCGATGTGCGGTGTCTCGCGCGGTTCGACACCCTCGTAGCGCAGCGTGTAGCCGCCGAGCGCGAAGCTGTCGCCGGGCTTCACCGTAATCTGCTGTTCCTGCTTGAAGGCCGAGGTGCCGGTTATGGCGAGGAACATCATGACGACCCCGACATGGATGATGTAGCCGCCGTAGCGCCGGCGGTTCTTGCTGATGAGGTGCGCCAGCGCCGTCGCAACGTTCTCGCCGACCATGGCACGCCGCGCACTGACACCGCGGTAGAACTCCATGACGATGGTGGCCATCACGAAGGCACACAACGAGAAGGATACGATGGCGTAGTAGTGGCGGACACCGGCAACGAACAGAGCGCCTCCGGTCACGAAGCCCAGCGCCAGCGGGATGAGGAAGTTCTTTTGCAGGTTGCGCGCCGAGGCGCGCCGCCAGGCGATCACGGGTCCGACGCCCGTCAGAAACAACAACACCATGCCAAGCGGCGCGTTGACCCGATTGAAGAACGGCGGACCGACGGTGATCTTGACGCCGCGTACGGCCTCAGAGATCACCGGGAACACCGTGCCCCAGAACACCGCGAAGGCGATGCCGACCAAGATCAGGTTGTTCAGCAAGAACGACGATTCGCGTGACAGCATCGAGTCGAGCTGATTCTCGCTCTTCAGTTGCGGCAAACGCCAGAACAGCAACCCCAGCGACACCGCCAGCATCACCCCGAGGAAGCCCATGAAAAAGGGGCCAAGACCCGATTGGGTAAACGAGTGGACCGAAGAGATCACACCGCTGCGCGTGAGAAACGTCCCGAAGATGGTCAGGGCGAAGGTGAGGATCACCAGGACCATGTTCCACACCTTCAGCATGTTCTTCTTTTCCTGAATCATCACCGAGTGCAGGAAGGCCGTGCAGGTGAGCCAGGGCATGAAGGCGGCGTTCTCCACCGGGTCCCACGCCCAGTACCCACCCCAGCCGAGCACCAGGTACGCCCACTCGGCACCGAAGAGGTTGCCCAGGCTGAGAAAGAACCACGCGAGCAAGGTCCAGCGCCGCGTCGTACGAATCCACACGTCGTCGAGCTTGCCGGTGGCCAGCGCCGCCATCGCGAAGGCGAACGGCACCGCGCAGCCGACGAAGCCGACGTACAGCGACGGCGGATGGATCGTCATCCAGTAATTCTGCAGGAGCGGGTTGAGGTCACGCCCCTCCGCCGGGGTGAACGCCAGGCGCTGGAACGGTGGCGTGATGAACATCAGCATGGACGCAAAGAACAGCGCCACCGCCATCAGCGTGGCGGTGACCCAGGGCATCAACTCGCGGTTCTTCTCGCGGTTCTGCAGGATCACCACCGCCGCCATCGAGGTCAGGATGAGGAGCCAGAACAGCAACGATCCCGCCTGGCCGCCCCACAGCGCGGCGATCGTATACTGCAACGGCAGTGTGCTGCTGGAGTAGTGCGCCACATATTCGATGTTGAAGTCATGCGTCGTCAACGCATGCAGCAGCGCGGCCACGGCGATCACCACGAACCCCCAAACCGCGAGCGTGGCGTTCTCGGCACTGGCGACGAACTCGCGCTTGCGCCGCAGCGCGCCAGCGATGGACATGCCGATCGCGTAGATCGCCAGCACCCAAGCGATCGCCAGCGCCACCGACCCGACGTCTACCATATCGGCCCCTTTCTACCTGGCGGATGCCTGTGCGCCCGTTGCTTCCGCCTCGTACTTGGATGGGCAAGAGGTCAGCACGCTCTGCGCGCGCAACACGCCACCGCGATACTTGCCCTCGACGATCACGTCGCTGCCGCCTTCGGCTTTGAACATGTCGGGCGTCACGCCGACGAAGTAGACGGCCACACTCTTGGCATCGCCGCCACCATCACCGTCGGTCTTGAAGTCGCCCAGGCGGAAGTTCAGCTCCTCGCCCGCCGGGGTCATCTTCTTGGTCACGCTGCCCGGCGTCACCCGGCCAGCCACCCGAATGCCCTCGTTGGCCAGGGTCTCCTTCTTTGCCAGGAATTCCTCGATGGTGAGGTAATAGACCGCGCTCTTCTGCACACCGGTGTACATGAGATAGGCGACCGCCCCGACCAGCAGACATGCGGCAACCAGAAAGCGACCCTTCCGATTCATGCAATTGTCCTCACGCTAATGAAATCACCCTGGCGTTGCAAGCAAGGCTTAGACCGGAGGCCGTCGGCCAAAAACTCCAGGCAAATGCCTGCCACACCGTCCCATGGTTGGGATGAACGCGCGCCTCGGACGCAACGATTCGCAGTTGCCGGAAAACGCTGCCGCCAACGGTTGAATGGTGAATGCTGAATGGTGAATTGCAGAAGCTTCCTTCCATGCGTCATTCAGCATTCACCATTCGGCCGCTCTGCGGCAGCACGCGGCCGTGGCCCGAAGCACACGCCGCGTTTGGAGGCGCGGATGAAATCGATGAGATGGCGCACCTCGGCCGACACCGGCTCGCTTTCGAGGGCCGCAATTGCCTTGGAAAGATTGCCGGGGTGGCCGAAAAGCCGCACGAAGGCATTCCGCAGGGCACGGATCTGCGCCGCGGTGAAGCCGGCCCGGCGCAAGCCGACGCGGTTGATGGCACGCACCGTGTGGGTCGCGTCCATGATGCAGAACGGCGGTACGTCGCGGCTGGTGCGGCTCAAGCCGCGCAGGATGGCGAGGCGGCCGATGCGCACGAACTGGTGGACAACGCAGTTGCCGGACACGAAGACATGGTCCTCAACCTCGACGTAGCCCCCGAACAGCGCACCGTTCGCAACGATGACGCCGTTACCGACGCGACAATTGTGACCGACGTGGCTGTTGCCCATGAAGTAGTTGTCGCTGCCGATCTCGGTGGCTGACCCCGGCTTGGTGCCACGATGAATCTGCACGTGCTCTCGGATCACGTTGCGGTCGCCGATGCGCAGGTAGCTCTCTTCACCGGTGAAGGCGAGATCCTGTGGGGTATGCCCCACGACGGCGCCCATGTGGATGACGTTGTCGGCGCCAATCGCCGTCCAGCCTGTCAGCGTCGCATGCGCCAGGACCCGTGTGCGCGGGCCCACGTGCACGGGCCCGTCGACGACGACGTACGGCCCGATGTCCGCCTCCGGGTGAATCTCGGCGCGCGCATCGATCATTGCTGTCGGATGAATGGGCATCAGTGTGGCTCCGTGTCGTCGTCGTCCGCCGCGTCCTCTTCCGGTGCGGCGTCGGCGGGGCGACCTGGTATGACGTAGCGCCCGCTTGCCCAGTTGCCGAGATCGCGCAGTTTACAGCGCTCGCAGCAGAAGGGCCGGAACGGGTTGCCGTCCCATGGCGTCAAGCGCCGGCACGTCGGACAGCGCACATCCTTGAGCATGCCGTCACGGCTGCTGGCGTCGCTGCAGCAGTTCGCGCAGCTCCTCGATCTCCTTGTCGAGCGATCGGTTCCGACGCGACAGCGACAGGATGTAGAAGAACAGCAACACCCACACGGCCGCATAGGCCGCGAACAAAAAGTTCAAGTTGGCCATGTCCGCCTCATCGGTCTGCGCGCTGACGCCTCGCGGCCACGCGGTGCGTTCACGCGTGCCCGAGCGCCTGTTGGCGCAGCCTCTCGACTTCATCGCTGAGTCGCATGTTTTCGTTGCGCACCCACGTCAGCCACACGAACAACAGGAAGAACGCCAGGAAGCAGACGCCGAGGGTCGCTTGCATGCGCGGGTCCGCCAACCCCGACCCGCCCTCGCGCGTGATCAACACCGCCGGGTGAATGGTGCGCCACCAGTAGACCGAGCGGTTGATGATCGGGATGTCGACCGCGCCCACCACCCCCAACACCGCGGCGTAGCGCGCGCCCTGGTCGGGGGCCCCCGAGAAGCTGCGCAGCATGAGGTAGGCGGCGTAGATGAGCCAGAGGATCAGCGTCGTCGTCAGCCGCGCATCCCACGTCCACCATGTTCCCCACACCGGGCGTGCCCAGATCGGCCCAGTGATCAACACCAAGGTACAGAAAACCATCCCCACTTCGGCCGCGGCGTGTGCCACCCGGTCCGACGCACGCCGGCCGCGCCACAGGAACAGCGCGCTGGCCACGGCGACGGTACCGAAGGCCACGAAGGTCATGATCGCCAACGGCACGTGGAAGTAGAAGATGCGCTGCACGATGCCCTGCACCTTGTCGGTCGGCACATAGACGAACACCATGTAGATGGCCGCCAGCATCACCACCAGTGTAACGGGCGGCAGGATCGCGTCAGCGAGCGTGCGCATGGCTCGGGTCACTCCTCGACAGCATATTCAAACACCAACCAACCGACAACCAGGAAGATCACGTCGAAGCCCCCCATGAGATTCAGCCATGGCGTCACCTCCGCCAACGCCTTGCCGGCGAGCATGTGGCCGCTCACCTTCACACCCGCAATGAAGATCGGCACCGCCAGCGGCAGCAAGAGCAGCGGCAGCATCACCTCGCGCGCCCGCGTGCGCACCGAGATGGCGGCGAAGAGCGTGCCGATGGCGGCGAAGCCGAGCAGGCCGAGCGCCAGGCTCAGGAAGACACCGCCCAACCCGACGGCCACCGGCAGATTGAAGAAGAAGATGAAGATCGGGACGATGACCACCTGCGCCATGATCATGAACAGGAAGTTACCCGCGGTCTTGGCCAGATAGATCGTGCCGCGATCCACCGGGCACAGCAGCAGCCCTTGCAGGCAATCGTTTTCGCGCTCGGCGAGAAACGAGCGGTTGAGACCGAGGACGCCCGCGAAGATCACCGCCACCCAGAGCGCTCCCGGTGCCGCCTCACCGCGCAACTCGCTCGTGGGATCGAAGGCAAAGCTGAGGACCACCAGCGTCAGCAACCCGAGCAGCAGGAGCGCCGCGAGCGTCTCCTTGGTGCGGAACTCAATCTGCAGGTCCTTGCGGATCAGTGCGAGCATCAGGAGGAGGTCCTGAGTGCTGAGGGCTGGGGGCTGAGTGCTGAGCCCGGAGGAGGTTGGGTCAGCTCGTGGTAGCGTCGCTCGAAGTCGTCGGGCCGCATCCCCGCGATGCTGCCGTCCCACACGAGGCGACCGCGGGCAAGAACGATGGCGCGGCGGCAGACCTGGAAGCCGCGGGCCATGTCGTGGGTGGTCATCAGCAAGGTCGTGCCCTTTGCGTGCGTCTCCCGCAGCATGCCGCTGAGCATGTCGGAGGCATCCACATCGAGACCCGTAAAAGGCTCGTCCAGGAGCAGCAACTCGGGTTCATGCACCAGGGCCCGCGCCAAAGCGCACCGTTGCTCGAGGCCGCGTGACAGCGTGCGCACCGGACGGTGCGCCCAACCCGTGAGTCCCACGCGCTCGATCAGCGCGCGCACGCGTTCGGGGGGTTGGGGCACTCGGAACATGCGCGCATAGAAGTCGAGATTCTCCGTCGGCGTCAGGTCGGGGTAGAGGAAGCTCTGGTGCGACAGGAAGCCCACCCGCCGGCGTGCGGCAGCGCCGCCATCATTGACGGCACGCTCGAAGAGCCGCAACACGCCGCCACTCGGCCGCAACAGGGTCGCCAGCAGCCGCAGCAGCGTGCTTTTGCCCGCGCCGTTGGGCCCGAAGACGGCGACTGCCTCCCCTGCCCCGACCGTGAGATCGAGCGCATGCAGCGCCGTCACGCCCGCAAAGCGGCGGCCCAGCGCGCGGGTTTCGATCACCGCTGCAGACATGGCAGCCGATTATCGGATGAGCCGCCAAAATGAAAGCCGCGCGCCGCGACCCATACCCGCAAAGGCACCCCACCCTGCGCCCCCACAGCTTGCCGCTGCCGATGCGCCCGCTTAACATGCAGCGACGGAAGGAGACCCGCAATGACGCCATTCGCAGGGGTAGACTACTACAACCTGGATGACCTGCTGACCGACGAAGAGCGCATGATCCGCAAGACGGTGCGCGACTTCGTCGAGCGCGAGGCGCTGCCGATCATCGAGGACCACCATGCGCGCGAGGCGTTCCCGCGCCACTTGATCCCACGCATGGCGGAGCTGGGCTTGTTCGGCGCCAACCTGAAGGGCTACGGCTGCGCCGGCTTCAACAACGTCGCCTACGGCCTCATCTGCCAGGAGATGGAGCGCGGCGACAGCGGCCTGCGCTCGATGGTGTCGGTGCAGGGCTCGCTGTGCATGCACCCGATCTATGCCTTCGGCTCCGACGCGCAGAAGGAACGCTGGCTCCCCGGCATGGCCGCTGGTAAGCTCATCGGCTGCTTCGGCCTCACCGAGCCGGATCACGGCTCCGATCCCGGCGGTATGGAAACCCGCGCCCGCGCCGACGGTAATCAGTTCATCATCTCCGGCGTCAAGCGCTGGATCACCAACGGCAGCATCGCCGACGTCGCCATCGTGTGGGCGAAGACCAACGAGGGCATTCGCGGCTTCCTGGTCGAGAAGGGCATGCCCGGCTTCGGCGCCCACGACATCAAGGGCAAGTTTTCGCTGCGCGCGTCGATCACGTCCGAGCTGGTACTCGACGAGGTGCGCGTGCCGCGCGAGAACATGCTGCCGGGCGTCAGCGGCTTGAAGGGACCGTTCTCCTGCCTGAGCCAGGCGCGCTATGGCATCGTCTGGGGGGCGCTGGGCGCGGCGATGGCCTGCTACCACACGGCGCTGGGCTACGCGAAGGACCGCCGACAGTTCGATCGCCCGCTGGCCGGATATCAGCTGGTGCAACAGAAGTTGGTGCACATGGTGACCGAGATCACCAAGGGACAGCTTCTGGCGCACCGGCTGGGCCAGTTGAAGGACCAAGGCAAGGTCCGCCCCGAGCACATCTCCATGGCAAAGCGGAACAACGTCGGCCACGCGTTGGAGATCGCCCGTCTGGCACGTGACATCCTGGGCGCCAACGGCATCGTCAACGAGTACCCGGTGATCCGCCACATGCTGAACCTCGAAACGGTGAACACCTACGAAGGCACCTACGACATGCACACGCTGATCATCGGCCGCGACATCACCGGTGAGGATGCCATTCGGTGAAGGGGAAGGAATTTTCACCACGGAGACGCTGAGGCACGGAGATGAAGGGCATTCTGGGATCTCGTCAACTTGGCCTCGGCGCACCTTCGCGGTGAATCCTGCTCCGGTATTTCGCCCGGCTGACCGTCGATAGCTGAATGCACCTCTCCGCCAAATCCGAGCGCATCCTCCAGCAACTCGGCGTCGCCAAGGCGTTCGAGCGTGGTGAGACGCTCGTGCTCGTCGGACCGTACTACGAACTGCGCAAGGACCCCGGGATCAAAGTGCGGCTGGCGTTCCTGCACGGCGACGACGGCCGTCTGTGCGTCGGCTACGCCAGCGACGACGGCGGTGAGTGGCACGCAGTCGAGTCGGAGCCGTTCTCACTTCGCGCGCTCGGCTATTGGGAGCGCCGGCTCAAACGCATCGCCGAGTTCGTCGCCGACGACGACCGGCACCGCCGCTAAGGCGGGCCCTGTTGGATCGGCGAAACGATCTGCGCAGCGCCCAATAGAGTCTCGCGCCCCAGTACGGCCAGCCGGCTTATCCGACCTTGCAGTGCTCTATGGGGCCTTGCCCCCCAGGTCTGCCATTGGCCAGACCCGAGACATGATCCAGCTGACCACCAGTCCCATCACGCAGCCCAGAAGGACCTCCCCCACCTTGTGCAAGCCGTTCTCGACGCCACTCAACTTGGATTGATGGGTGAGCCCGGTTGCGATGACGAGAGCAGCCGTGATCGGCGCCTGGCGCCACATCGTCTGGATGTGGATCACGTACGAGGAAACGAGCACCGTGACGGCCAACGCCAGGGGAAGCTTCCACTCACTCGCCCCGCCGACGACGAGGAAGAGCAAGCCGACCACGCAGCCGACCAACACGTTGATCATGCGGCTACGAAACATGCGCGCCGCTTCCTTCACCTGCGGCTCCGACGCAGCGACCATCGAGGCGATGGACCAGATGGGGTTCGTGTCCGCGATATGACGCAGCAGGTACCAGAGGATCGCCGACGCGATGAAGACGTTGACGGCAAAGCGGACCCCAAGGAGGTCACGCCTTGCGGGGCCCGGCCACTTCACAATCGGCCCACGATCACCAGGACGATGTCGGGTGGCGTGCGGTTCACCGGCCTCACTCGTGAGGGTGCGGAGGGTTGCCCTTGAGACGGTAGACGACGCCGGTTTTCGTGGCGCCGAGGGCAATCCAGTCCTTCGCGGCATACTGCAACCCCACGAAGAACGCTTCGCCCTGCTGCAGCGCCTGCTCGTTCAGATCCTCGCGGCGCTTGAATTTGATCTGAAACGCGAATTCGCCGATGAGCGGACGGTGTTCGCCGCGCGAACGCCAGAGGGCGACGTTGGCGACCGCACCGATGCCTGCGCCAAAGTCGAGAGTCCCGATGTCCTGCAGCACCTCCTCGACTATCGTTCCCCCGACCAGGTCGACCTTTTCGCCCGGAGAGCGCTTCAGGGACGACAGCGCCGGCAGCATCTGGACGAGTGTTTCCAGTGATGCGTGGTCGCCCTCCTCCAAGGCGCTCAGTCCGAATTCCACGTTGTGCGAGAACAAGGTCCGCATGCCGCCGAGTTGGTCCTTCAGCGGCAGGACCTCCACCTTGAACTTGATGCGGAAGTCGCCCCGGATGTTCGGCCGCACGTCGGTCTCCGCCGCCTTCTGGATGTCCGGGTGGCGAAACTTGAAGACGATCTCTGGATCGCCGACCGGGAACCCCTCCCAGTAAGGAATGCGACGGCGAAGAATGAAGGCGTTGTTGTAGAGGCGGAAGTCCGGTGTATCCAAGAAGAGCACTTCGCGGATCTGCAGCGGTTGGTCCGCGAACCCGTCGATGCTGAAGGCGACGCCCGCCTCCTCGGCCGGCCGTCGCAAGACCTTGGCGAAATCGAAGAAGCTCTTGCGCGACGTGAAGTGGTTCGGCCGCAGGATGATCTTGCATTCGAGGTACTGGACCTCGTTGAACGGCATGCCGTCGGCGTACCGGCCCGGCTTGATGTCGGGCACGCGCCTGGCGCGCCCGATTCGCTTTGGCTCCTTTGAGCCCCCATGTTTTTTCCGCACGTTCCCGCCCATGATGTCACTCCTGACCTGGCCCCCTAAAATGGAGCCGGGCCGCATGTTCATATCGCGACGGCGCTGCTGACTGCAATGAGCGCCCCGCCGCACGAACTCGAGAATGAGGGCCCGCTTCGAATTGCCGCCGGTACCGTTCCTCCTGGCCGTGGCGACGGCTTCCAACATCGGCAGCGTCGCCACCATTACCGGCAACCCGCAGAACATGCTGGTCGCCAGCTTTTCGGGGATCCACTACCGCAGCTTTGCCTGGCACCTGAGTCCGGTCGCTGTCGCGACGCTTGCTCTCGCCTGACCGCCGATATTCACCATTCGGCATTCACCATTCGGCGCGCTTGACCCCGGGCCGATGGCCCAACTAGATTCGCGGCGCAACTCGAACGAGCGCGGAAAGAGGGAGGGGATTGGTGATGATCTCGGTACCGGCGATGCGTTTGCATCAGTTTGGTGTGTACTTCTACGAGGCGATCCTCGGAGTGCGTGACGTCCAGAAGCTGGTCCGTTTCGAGGTGCTGAGTTACAGCGACGCCGGGCGCACCCACGGCAAGCGGCCGGTGAAGGCCGGGCGCGCCGGCAAGGTCAATTGGGACGTCCTCGAGCAGAAGATCGCGCACAGCGCCGACGCCTATCAGCGGCCGGTGATCCAGCGAAAAATCGCCGAGCTCATGGACTACTACCTGCAGTGTGCCGAGGCGCAGAACCTTCCGGCCATTCCCGGCGCGGTGCTGCTGGTCTCGGATCGCCGCCTCGACTTCGTACCGATCAGCTCACATCGCATCCTCGGCGTCTTGCAGTTGCCGCCCGAGGAGGGCGCCTTGCGCGCCCTCGATGGACAGCACCGCATGCTCGCGCTGCATCAGTTGGCCGAGGAACATCCCGCGGAGGACGTGCAAGTGCCGGCGATCATTTTCGACCGCCTCTCGGCCGATCAGGTCGTCGAGCTGTTCGTCACCATCAATGCCAAGCACACGAAGCTGAATCCCTCGCACCTCATTTCTTTGTCCGGCCGCCGTCTGTATCCAGACGCCGCGCTCGCCGTGAGCCACGACATCGTGCGGTCATTGAGTGAAGACAGCGGCTCGCCGTTGCACGGCGAGATCAAGCTGTTCGGCGTCGGCCACGGGCGCGTCGCACAAGCGCCGTTGGCCGAAGAGCTGAAGGGGGTGTTCACGGCGCTCGACGCCTTCGGCGGCAAGCAGGCCGACGACTTCCGCGAGCACGCGACCCGTTTCTTCCTGACCTACTTCAAGCAGATCGCCAAGGTGTTTCCGAAAGCCTGGAACGGCAAGCGTTACAGCATCAAGACCGCCGCGGCGCTGCGCGCCTTCTTGCGCGTCGTACCCGACGTCCTCGCGGCGATCCGCAAGTCCGGCGGTGACCCGTTCGAGGCGTCGTCGGTCGCCAACGTCATCGACCTCTGGGGCGAGTATCTCGGCGATGCACGCTTCGAAACCGACGGCGAATGGCGCAACAAGCTCGCGGGCGGCACGCGCGGCACAGTGGATGTACTGGCGCGCGAGCTGCGCTCGTCGCTGCGTACGCCGTAGCCTGGCACGGTCTGCTACGGGCGCGCTCCCTTGAGGCTCTTGAGGAACCCGCGCAACGGCAGCGTGTTCACCACATCGGCGCGCGTCGCCCAACCGCGGCGCGCGGTGGCGATGCCGAAGTGGAGGTAGCCGAGGTGATGGACGCTGTGGGCGTCCGTGTCGATGGCCAGTTTCACGCCGGCCTCGATCGCCTTGCGCACGTGCTCGTCCTTGAGGTCGAGGCGCTCAGGATAGGCATCGACTTCCAAAATGGTGCCGGTGCGTTGCGCCGCCGCGATCACGGCATCGATGTCGAGGTCGATTGGTTCACGCTTCTGGATGACCCGTGCCGTCGGGTGGAACAGGATGTCGGCGTGGGGATTTTCCATCGCGCGCACCACGCGGCGCGTCTGCTCGGCGCGTGACAGATTGAAGTGCGAGTGCACGGCCACGCCGACGACATCGAGTTGCGCGAGCGTCTCATCGGCGATGTCCAGCGTTCCATCCTTGTTGATGTTCACCTCGGCGCCCTTGAGGATGGTGAACCCTTCGAGCCGCTTGTTCAGCTTGTCGATCGCTTTCATCTGCTGGTGCAGCTGCTTCTCGTCGGCGCCCATCATGGCCAGGCCCTTGGTGTGATCGGTGATCGCGATGTACTCGCGCCCGAGGCGCTGCGCCTCGGCGGCCATTTCCTCGATCGAGTTGGCCCCGTCGGTCCACGTCGTCTGCGTTTGCAGATCGCCGCGCAGGTCGTCGTAGCCGATGAGCATGGGAAGCTTTCCGGCCTGGGCCGCCTCGATCTCGCCTGTGTCTTCGCGCAACTCAGGCGGGATGTACGGTAGTCCGAGCACTTCGTACACCTCTTGCTCGGTCGTGCCCGCGATCGACCTGGCACCGCGGAACACACCGTACTCGTTGAGCTTGAGCTTCTTCTCGATGGCGATGCGGCGCAGCGCAACGTTGTGGTCCTTGCTGCCCGTGAAGTAGCTCAGCGCGGCGCCGAAGCTCCCTGCCGGCACGACCCGCACATCGACGTCCATGCCGGTGTTGAGCTTGACGCTCGACTTCGTCTGCCCCTTGCCGTGCACGTGGACCACCTCCGGCATGGCAACGAAGAAGTCCATCACCGCGTCCGCTTTCTTGGCGATGACCAGAATGTCAGCGTCGCCGACAGTTTCCTTGCGGCGTCGGACGGAGCCGGCGATGGCCACCCGCTGCACCCCGGGGAGCTGGCCGAGCCGCGCCTCGATGTCGCTGATCAGCGGCAGCACGGCGCCAAGCGGGAAGCGGCCGCTGCGTTGCTTGAGGAAGCCGATGCCCTTGAGGATCTTCTGCTCGCTCTTCTCGCCGAAGTGCGGCAGCTCACGGATCTTGCCGGCAAGCGCCGCCTTCTCCAAATCGGCGACCGTACGCACGCCCAGTTCCTGATAGAGGGTCTTGATGTTCTTCGGGCCGAGTCCCTCGATGCCGGTGAGGCCAGCCACGTCGACCGGCGTCTTCTTGCGCAGTTCTTCGTAGTACGGCAGCTTACCCGTCTCGATCAGTGTGACGATCTTCTCGGCGATACTCTTGCCGACACCCGGGATTTCCTCCACCGCCTCGATACCACCGCGCTTGTAGATGTCGGCGATCGGCTCCTCGACGGCCTCGATTGCGTAGGCGACCTTCTCGTAGGCCCGCGGCTTGAACTGCACGCCTTCCATGTCGAGGAAGACGGCGATCTCGCGCATGACGCGCGCGATGTCGGCGTTGGTCATGGGAGGATCAGTGACCAGTAACCAGTGATCAGTGACCAGTCAGAAGAACAACCCTCGTTTGCCATCCGACCTCTTCACTGGTCACTGATCACTGGTCACTGGTTACTCGCTCAGAAGTGAGACATCGCGGCTATCGCACTCCGGGCACAACGGGCGCAGGCGCCGGGCTTCGAACACCTTGCCGCAGGATTGGCATTCGAAGACGAAGGGTTCGGCCGGCAACTCGACCGCATTGCGGCCTTCAGACACTGGCGCGTCCTTCACAGGCTGTGGGGGCGCCTCACCCGCGCCGCCCCGGCGCAGCAGTTTCGACCACAGTCCCATGGCCGCCGGTCATTGCGGGACGTCGAGGAAGCGGTCGTAGCCGTCGGTCATGCCGGCATGCGCCAGGACGCTGAAGCGGAAGGCGCGGCGGATGACCGCCTGCTGGTCGCGCGTCTGCGCGCAACGCTGCAGCGCCGCCACGGCGTTCTCGCCGTGCTCCTCTTCCGCCTGCATGTGGATCTCCCAGAACTCCAGAGCCTTGGTGTCGAGATTGCAGTGGCGCTTCAAGGCGTCGTAGATCACCTTGGCGCCGTTCGGCCGGCCGGGCACTTCCATCTCCACCGCCAGGCCGAAGGCGCCGAGGCCTTCTTCGAACGAATTGCGGCAGTAGTAGCCCATCGTCGAGGCGGCGCCGATGGTTGATGCGAGCGGCGTGTGGTCGAGGAGCTCGTCCCGCGTGATGCCGAAGCCGGCGCAGAACTGCAGGTACAGATCGTGGTGTTCGGCTTCTTTGATGTAGCCCATCTCACCCGCCAGGTTGCGGGCAATGAGCTTGTACACCGAACGGTCCGGCAACGTTGGGGCCGACGCCAGCCACGCCGCGATCGTCGGGATCGCCGGCTCGACGTAGTAGTAGAAGTCCTTCACCCAACGTCTCACCTGCGCCTCGGTGAGCTTGCCCATCACCAGACCACGCAGGAAGTGACCCTGGGGCGCGTGGTCGCGCTTGAAGGCGATGAACTCATCGAGCAACTCACGCGGCGACAACGCCCGATCCGTCAGCAGGCCCATAGGTGTCCTCCTTCGCCAAGTGCGGCGGATTCTATCCGGCCGCTGTGCAGTTGGAAAGTATGGCGACGACGACCGGCGGCAGGGCATCGAACGACGGCACCACCGGTCCCCTCCCCTCGATTTCGTCGCGGTTGCCGTGCCCATAGTCGCAACCGACGAAGCGGCAACCCACCGCCTGAGCCGCCTCCACGTCACTGGCACGGTCGCCCACCATGATGAGCTGCTGCGGCGACCGGCGCTCGCGCCGCAAATATGCCCGCAAGATGTCGGCCTTGCTCCTGACCGAGCCGCCGCCATCGACGCTCACCAAGGCCATGAAGTAGCGGGCGATGTCGTAGGTCGCCAGCACCGTCTCGACGTACGGGAGCTGGCCGTTGGAGGCGACCGCGAGGCAGTGCCCGGCGCGCTGTAGCCGCACCAGCGTCTCGACGACACCGGGAAACAGGATGCCCTCACGCCGCGCCACGCGCGCGCAAATCACCTGCTGCGTCTCGCTGTAGAGGAGTTCCACCGCGGGCGCATCGATCCCCGGAAACAGGCGCGCCAGGATCGTCGGCAGCGGCCAGCCGACGTGGTCGAGGATCTCGCGGGTTTTGGGCACGCGCGGGACCGACCCTGGGCGCCGTGCGTTCACGCGGGCGATCGCTTCGCGATACGCATCACCGAGAAAGGGCTCGGAGGTGTACAGCACGCCGTCAAGGTCGAATGCGATCAACGCCCCCACGTGCGTGACGCTACTGCAAGTGCCGCGACGCTTCAACGTGTCGCTCTGAAGCAACGCAGCCTGCACACGCTGGAGATGAAAAGGCCTCACCCGGCGCATAAGCGCAGAACGGTGTGGCTGCGCACAGGATGTGGGCAGCGGCGGCGCGGCCATCGGCAAACTCCCTAGGGATCGATCCTTTCGTGATGCCCACACACCGAGCAGGTGCAGCGGCGCACGCCGCGCGTTCGACGCTGCAACGAGAACGTCACCGCAAAAGGCTTGACCCTATGTCGCAGCGCGTTAGACTTTGTGTGGACATCGCGAAAGGAGGTACCTTTATGAACCCAGCGTACCTTTCCGGCGGATTCGCAAGCGCAACCATCCCGCAGGCCTTGATTCTTGAGCCTCTGCAGGCCTGGGCCGTGGTTCTCACCGCCCTGGCCCTCTGCTGCGCATCTTTGTGGTTCTTGACGCGCAGTGTCGGCAATGTCCCTTCCGACGACCGCACGCATGACGCGGCGCGTCCAAGCCGGCGACTGATCCCCGGCGCCGGACACACCCGCCGCCCAACACTGCAACCCCTTGCCCACCACGGCAGCCGAGCTGCGTGAGGCTGCCGGCATATCCTCCCACTGCAGCAGCGGGAACCGGCCCCCCCGGCTCCCGCTTTTTTTGAGCGTGGCGATCTTCCCGGCGGTCGCCTCGCTATCCGGCTCCTGAGAATCCGTCGATGCGGCGCTAACGAAGGGCGCCTACTCAGCACATCCCTTTATCGGCGGCGGTCCGTGTAGTAAGTAGCGGCCTCGTGACAGTCAGCGTGGTCATCCCGACCTACAACCGCCGCGCCGTGGTGCGTGAAGCGGTTCGCTCTGCATGTGCCCAAGAGGGCGTGCCCTGCGAGATCATCGTCGTCGATGACGGCTCGACCGACGGCAGCGCCGCAGCGCTGCAGCATGAGTTCGGTACACGTATCCGCGTGCTGTGCACCGCCAATCACGGCGTCGCCGCGGCACGCAACCGTGGGGTCGCGGCCTCAACCGGCGAGCTGGTTGCATTTCTCGACTCGGACGACCTGTGGCTGCCGGAAAAGCTGGCGGCACAAGAAGCGTTCTTCGCTGCGCACCCAGATGCGCAGATCTGCCAGACGGATGAAATCTGGGTGCGCAACGGTGTGCGCGTCAACCCGTGCGCGCAGCATCACAAACCCAGCGGTGATATTTTCGAGCCCAGCTTGCGCCTCTGCCTCGTCAGCCCATCCGCCGTGATGTTGCGCCGCAGCTTGTTCGAACGTGTCGGTGGTTTCGACACAAGCCTGCCGGCGTGCGAGGATTATGACCTGTGGCTGCGCATTCTCCGCAACACGCCGGTCTGGCTCATCGATCGCCCCCTGGTCATCAAGCGCGGCGGCCACGCCGACCAGTTGTCGCGCCGCTTCTGGGGAATGGACCGCTTCCGCGTGGCGGCGCTGTTGCGTCTCCTCGCTGAAGACAACTTGCGGCCAGCTTATCGAACTGCGACGCAACGCGTGCTCGGCGAAAAGTGCGCCATTCTGGCGAACGGAGCGGCGCGCCGCGGGCGGCATGAGGAGGCGGAGCGCTATCGAATGCTGGCCATCGCCTATCCGCACGCAACGATGGGCGGAGGTCACCCGACCCACTGATGGTCGACTCGGACGTTCGGGACCGTATCCGTGCGTATGCTGGCGCGCGCGCGTACAGCGTTGCAACCACCGAACGCTGGCTGCGCCTCGCGTCACGAGACGGGGACGCGCTGTTGCAGCTCGCGCTCGAGCTGCGGCTCGGGGAAAACCAGCTGCGCGATTTGTGGGACTGGGCCGAGGAGATTGCGGGCCGCGACCGCCTCACGCTGCGGGACGTGCTTGTGGCGCAGCCAGTTGCGGCGGCACGGGCGCGGGCGTTAGGACGCAACGACAAGCTCACGGCCATCAAGTCGGCACTGCGCCGCTTGCGCTTTCCGCAGCTTGCAGCGGTTGAGGATCGCCTGGGCGTCGTCATCGGCAGCCTGCAGCTGCCGCGTCAGGTCCGCATCGTCCTGCCGGTGCATCTCGAAGGCGACCAAGTGCGCATTGAAATCACCGTGACGAATGCCAATGCATGGCGCGCCGCCGCAGCTGCGCTGCTGGCCGCTGCCGACAGCCCCGCCTGCTCCGAGCTGTTCGCACTGTTGGGAGAGGCACCGTGATGCGTGTAACTGGTGACTCGATGCGCCTCGAACGGACTCAACCTTGGGTGCCGGATGCGCTGTGGATCGAGCGTGGCGAGGAAGATTCGACCTTGGCGCAACGCCTGCGGGCGCGCCTTCCCGAGACACCCGTCCACGTCACCGATGACCTGTCCACGGTGGAGCCGAAAGCCGACCTTACCGCCGGCAAGCGCCGGCTCCTCGTCCAACGGCACCGCGGGACGTTCCTGCAGCATTGCCCTGCGGGCACCACCGGCATGGTGTGCTGCAACTATCTGGTGATGAACTTTGGGTCGAACTGCCCGTTCGACTGTAGCTACTGTTTCCTGCAGGCTTACCTGGCCAACAATCCGGCGCTCAAGGTGTTCACCAACGTCGCCGACGGCCTGGCCGAGATCGATGGGGTGCTGCGCGCGCATCCGGAACGCACCTTCCGCATCGGCACCGGCGAGTTGGCCGACAGTCTGGCGCTCGATCACCTCACCGATCTGTCGTGCGAGCTGGTTCCATTTTTCGCGGCGCGCCCCAACGCACTCCTGGAGTTGAAGACGAAGAGCGACCGCATCGACAACCTGCTGCGCCTCGACCCCCAGGACCGCGTCGTCGTGTCCTGGTCGGTCAACGCACCGGCAATTGTCGCCGCGGAGGAGCCGGCTACCGCCTCGCTCCAGGCACGCGTGGTGGCGGCCGCACGCGTCCAGGCCGCCGGCTACAAAGTCGGTCTTCACTTCGACCCGCTGATCGCGCACGACGGCTGGGAAGAGGGGTACCGCGATGTGGTCACCATGATCTTCAGCCAACTCGACACGCGCCGGATCGCCTGGGTGAGTCTCGGCAGCCTGCGCATGACGCCGCAGTTGAAGACCGCCATCAAGACGCGGCCGCAACCAGCAGCCGTGCTCACCAGCGAACTGGTCCCCGGCCCCGACGGCAAGCAACGCGTGTGGCGCGGCCTGCGCGTGAAAATGTACCGGCGGATGCTAGAGTGGCTGCGCGGGGTAGACGCGGCAATGCCATTGTACATCTGCATGGAGCCGGCGGGCGTGTGGGAAAAGGTCTTTGGCGAAGCGCTGACCGATCGCGAGGTCGCGCACCGCCTCGTGTCCGCCCAGGCATGAAGTCGACCCCTCGCAGCAGCCCGCGCCGGCCGAATGGCGCCAGTGCTGCCAAGCGCGCCGAAGCGGCCGCGGCGGCGGCGATTGGCATCTTCGACTCCGGCATCGGTGGTCTCACGGTCATGCGCGAGATCATGGCCATGCTGCCGCACGAGCATCTGATCTATCTCGGCGACACCGGCCGCTATCCCTACGGCTCGAAGTCGGCGGACACCGTGCGGCGCTATTCGATCGAGAATGCCGCGTTCCTGGCCGAGAAGGGCATCAAGATGCTGGTGGTCGCGTGCAACACGTCGGCGGCCGTCGCGCTCGACGTGCTGAGCGAGCAACTCAAGATGCCCGTTCTCGGTGTTATCGAACCCGGGGCACGCGCCGCAGTGAAGCGCACGCGCAATCGCAAGGTGGGGGTCATCGGCACCGAAGGCACGATCGCCAGCGGTGCGTACACACGCGCGCTCAAGCGTCTCGATTCCCAACTCGAGATCTACACGCGCGCCTGTCCGCTGTTCGTACCGTTGGCCGAGGAAGGGTGGGTCAACAACGCCGTCGCGCGCGGCGCCGCCGCATTGTATCTCACCAGCCTCAAGCGCAGCGGCATCGACACGCTGGTGCTCGGCTGCACGCACTATCCGCTGCTGGCGGACGTCATCGCCGAATTCATGGACGACAAGGTCTGCCTGGTGGACTCGGCACGCACCACGGCCGAGGCCATCCGCGACACGTTGGTGCGCTACGGGCTGTTGCAGCGCTCGGGCCCCGGATCGGCAAGCTTTTTCGTCACCGACGCGACCGACCGCTTCACCAAGGTCGCCGCCCGCTTCATGGGCCACCCGGTCGAATCGGCGGTCCGCATCGAGCGCTGAACCCTCGGCGTTTGCACTGCCTGGCTTGATCTTTCCCCGCCCGGCATTTAACGCTACAAGAAGCTCCGACCTCATGCTGAACATCGTCAAGAAAATCGTCGGCACAAAGAACGACCGCGAACTGAAGCGCATGCGGCCGCTGGTGGAGCAGGTGAGCCAGTTCGAGCCCGCGATCGCGGCGCTCAGCAACGAAGAGCTGCGGGCGAAGACCGAGGAGTTCCGCAGTCGCATTCGCGAGAAGACCGCCACGGAACGCCACCACCTGGAGGAGCGGCTCGCCGAGCAACGCCGGCAGGCGGATGCACCGACGATCGAGGACGCGACCGAAGGTGCCAAGGACCTCAAGACGCAGATCGACGAGGCCGACAAGGAGCTGCGCGCCGCAGAAAATCGCATGCTTGACGAGATCCTGCCCGAGGCCTTCGCCTGTGTCCGCGAGGCTTCGAAGCGCACCACCGGGCTGCGCCACTTCGATGTGCAGTTCATCGGGGGCATCGTGCTGCACGAAGGCAAGATCTCCGAGATGAAGACCGGCGAGGGCAAGACGCTGGTCGCTACTGGCCCGCTCTACCTCAATGCCCTCACCGGGCGCGGTGCGCACCTGGTCACCGTCAACGACTACCTCGCCCGTCGCGACGTGCAGTGGATGGGCCCGATCTTCCACTTGCTCGGCGTGTCGGTTGCGTCCATCGTCCACGACTACAGCTATCTCTTCGACCCGACGTACGTGGTGAAGGATTACCGCATGCTCAACTTGCGCCCCATCGAGCGCAAGGAGGCCTACCGCGCCGACATCACCTACGGCACCAATCACGAGTTCGGCTTCGACTACCTGCGCGACAACATGAAGTTCACGCTGGAGGAGTACGTCCAGCGCGAGCTCAACTTCGCCATCGTCGATGAGGTCGACAACATCCTCATCGACGAGGCGCGCACGCCGCTGATCATCTCCGGGCCGGCGGAAGAGTCGACCGACAAGTACTACATCATCGACCGGGTCATCCCGCGCCTGAAAAAGGGCGTGCGCAAGGAACGCCAGGGCGACGCGCCGGCCGAGGAGTCGGGTGACTACTGGGTCGACGAGAAATCACGCTCAGCGGTACTCACCGAGGGCGGCGTCGCCAAGGTCGAGCGCATGCTCGGCGTCACCAATCTTTACGACCCGAATCACATCGACACGCTGCACCACGTCAACCAGGCGCTGAAAGCACACGCGCTCTTCCAGCGCGACGTCGACTACATCGTGAAGGACGGCCAGGTGATCATCGTCGACGAGTTCACCGGCCGCCTGATGCCCGGACGCCGCTGGTCCGACGGCCTTCACCAGGCCGTCGAGGCCAAGGAAGGCGTGCGCATCGAGCGCGAGAACCAGACGCTCGCCACGATCACCATCCAGAACTACTTCCGCATGTACAAAAAGCTGGCCGGCATGACGGGAACTGCGGACACCGAGTCGGTCGAGTTCAAGAACATCTACAAGCTCGACGTCGTCGTCGTGCCGCCCAACAAGAAGATGATCCGCATCGATCATCCCGATGTGGTCTACAAGAGCGAGCGCGAGAAGTTCGACGCGGTGATCGAGGAGGTCGAAGAGTGCCACGAGCGCGGCCAGCCGGTGCTCGTCGGCACGGTGTCGGTGGAGAAGTCCGAGCGTCTGGCCAAGATGCTCAAGAAGAAGGGCATCAAGCACAATGTGCTCAACGCCGTGAACCACGAGGCCGAGGCCAACGTCATCGCCCAGGCCGGACGCCACAAGGCGGTGACCATCGCCACCAACATGGCGGGTCGCGGCACCGACATCCTGCTCGGCGGCAACCCGGAGTTCCTGGCGCGCTCCGATATGGAGAACGAATGGATCCAGCGCTCGTCCGCTCTGCCGGAGGGTGGACAGCGGTACGAGGAGGTTCTCCAGAAGCTGCGCGACAAGTACGACGACACGATCCAGCAGGCGCGCAAGCAGTATGAGCCCAAGTGGCAACCCTTCGAAGAGAAGCAGGCCGAAGCCCTCGAACGGCTGACCGAGGCGCACCGCACCTATCTCGAAGCCGAGTTCTGGGCGGCACGCGCGGATTACGAAGACAAGATCGCTCGCCTGGCCGTACAACCGGAGCCGGCACTCGCCTCCGCCTGTGCGGACGCCGCGGCCAGCTACAGCGAAGCGCTGCAGGGTGTCGACCGCGTCACCGGCCCCTACTTCGGCGACGAAGGACAGCAGCGTTTCCTGCATGCGCTCGACGAGTTGCAGCAAGCCCTGCGCGAGGCCGCGCACAACGGCGGCGGCAACGCCAACCGTCTGAGCGCCGCGCAGACCGTCTTCGAGCGCGCCCGCAACGACTACGAACGCGCCATTCAGAAGGCGCTGGCCGCCAGCCACGGCGACGCCAACGACCTCGAGGCGGCGCGGCGCGTCTACACAGAGACCGAACGCGAGTACAAGCAGGCGGAAGCGGCGTACCTCGAGCAGCGCAAGCCCTTCGAGGAAGCCGTCGCCGCGGCGCAGCGCGACTACGAAGAGACGCGCCGCAAGTACACCAAGGCGGTCGAGGACGTGCGCGAGGAGATGGAGAAGGCGCCGCTCGAGTTCCGCGGCCGCTACGAACAGGTCCTGCACAAGTATCAGGAACTGTGCGCGCAGGAACGCGAGAAGGTCATCGAGGCCGGCGGCCTGTACATCGTCGGCACGGAACGGCACGAGAGCCGCCGCATCGACAACCAGCTGCGCGGCCGCTCGGGCCGTCAGGGCGATCCCGGCGCTTCGCGTTTCTTCCTCTCCCTCGAAGACGATCTGCTCCGCATCTTCGGGGCCGAGCGCATCCAAGGTCTGATGACCCGCCTCGGCATGGAAGAGGGCGAGCCCATCGAGCATCGACTGATCACGCGCGCCGTCGCCAACGCGCAGAGCAAGGTCGAAGGCCACAACTTCGACATCCGCAAACACCTGCTCGAATACGACGACGTGATGAACCAGCAGCGCGAGATCGTCTACGGACGGCGGCGCGAGATCCTCGGCAGCCTGAACCTCAAGGCGGACGTGTTGCTGATGGCCGACGACGTGGCCGCAGGGGTCGTCGAGCAGTTCGCCAATCGCGAACTGCATCCGGACGAGTGGGATTGGCAGGCACTGAGCGACAGTCTGTTCAAGAGCTTCAGCCTGCGCTTCCGTCTCTCCGAGGAACAGAACCAAGCGATCTCCCCGGAGCGCCTCGAGCAGGCGGTGATCGACGCGGTGCGCGCCGCGTACGAAGAGAAGGAGCGTACCTTCTCCCCGCCGGTGCTGCGCCATCTGGAGAAACTGGTGCTGCTCGAGACCCTCGATTCGCTGTGGAAGGACCATCTGCTGTCGATGGATCACCTCAAGGAGGGTATCGGGCTGCGGGGCTACGCACAGCAAAACCCACTGCAGGAGTACAAGAAGGAAGGCTTTGAGCTGTTCGAAGAGATGATGCAGCAGCTCGAAACCGATGTCGTCGAGAAAGTCTTCACCGTCCAGATTGCCCGTCAGGAAGACGTCCAGCGCATGGAAGCGCGCCGCCGCCCGCAGCCCATGCAGATGGTCATGGCCGGCGGTGGA
>DATKMS010000293.1:0-4278 GCA_035541735.1 Candidatus Margulisiibacteriota bacterium | reverse complement strand
GATTCTCTTCGCCGCCGCGGAGCTGCCGGAGAGCGAGATCCGTGCGGCGCTGGCGACACTCAAGACCAACGAGTTCGTGTACGAGCAGGCGCTCTATCCGGTGGCCGAATACGCCTTCAAGCACCCGCTCACCCAAGAGGTTGCGCTGGGCTCGCAACTGCAGGAGCGCCGGCGTCGGACGCATGCGACGGTGGCGTGGGCGATCGAAGCGGCGCACGCCGAGAAGCTCGACGAGCAGGCCGCCCTCCTTGCCCATCACTGGGAGGAGGCGGGTGAGCCACTTGCGGCGGCGCGCTGGCATCGGCAGGCCGCCGAGTGGCTGTGGATGCGCGATGTGCCGCGGTCGTTCGAGCACTTCGCACGCGTGCGCGTCCTCACCACTTCGCTGCTCGACGAGGCGGAGGGACGCGAGCACGGACTGCGCGCCCGGATTATGCTGTTGCAGGCCTCGTGGCGAGTCGGACTCTCCGGCGAGGAGCTCGATCCCCTCGCCGCGGAGGCTCGGCATATCGCAGCGCGCCAGGGCGATGCGCGCAGTCGATTGGACATCGAATCCGCCTTGATGCCGGCGTACTGGTTGACCGGCCAACTCGCCGAGGCTGCAGAGATCGGTGCGGAGGCCGTTCGACTCGCCGACGAGGTGGGAGATGTCGACTTCCGCGCACTCGTTCGCGCCGATCTCGGACACATCTACATTTCCTCGGGCCGCCTCGACGACGCGCTGCGTGTGTCCGACGAGGGGCTCGAGATCGGCGGTGACGATCCGAACCTCGGTCTGGATCGGATGGGATTCTCCACACAAGTCTGGGCGCGCTCGCGACGTGCTTGGGCGCAGGTCGAAATGGGGAGGCTCGCACCTGGCGTCGCGGACCTCGAAGCCGCGCTGCGCCGGTTGCGCGACCTTGGCCAATGGGAGTTCGCGAGCTTGACGCTCTTGTTTCGCGTGTTTGCTGACGAGTACGCGGGGAACCCGGTGGACGCCGGGCTACGGCATGCCCGCGAGTCGCTTGAGTATGGAGAGCGTGCAGGGAGCCCGTTCGCGCAATCGTTCGCGTATCACGCGCTTGGACGTGTCCGGCTTGCCGCCAAGGACTCACCAGCTGCCCTGGAGGCCCTCGAGCAGGCGCAGGCACTGCCCCTCTCCGCCGACATCGAACCTGTCCACCTCGCCTGCTTGGCCGAAGCGCGGCTCGGAGTGGGCGACGCCGAGGGCGCGCGCGCCACCGCTGATCAGGCGATCCGGCTGGCGCAGGACCGCGGTACGCGTGGCTGGGAAGTGCGCGCACACCTCGCGCAAGCGCGGGTGCTCCGCTTGCTCGACGGCGTGAGCGCGAAAGCGGCAATCGAGGCGAGCCTGGCGCGTGCCGAGGCGCTCATCGCCGAGACCGGCGCAGGCGCCCAGACGCCGTTTGTAATCGAGGAACGCGCGCGTCTCGCCATCGATCTCGGCGACGCCCGTACCGGTGCACAACTCCTGCGCGAGGCGCGGCGCGCCTTCGAGGAGATGGGAGCGGCCGGCCATGCCGCTCGGCTGGCGAAGGAAACAGGCTGTTAGGGATTCGAACTCCGCCGCAAGTGCTCTCCAGCGCCTAAGCCCCTGGCGCCGGTCTATGAGTGGTTCACCGAAGGCTTCGACACGCGCGACCTGAAGCACGTGCAGGTGTTGCTCGCGGATCTACGGTGATGCGCTGCCTGCGGCCACGAGGCGACCAGCAGTACACAGCTATGCCAGGACCGGTGAAGTATCGCTGACGACGATCACGATGGTTCGCGAAGTCGATCGAGGGTCCACAGATCCTCTTCGATCTCCTCGACATCGTAGTGAATCGGAATCTCGCGACTGGGCAGCAGACGTTGAAACTCCAACTGCCCCATGTCCGCCAATTCGGCGGCCCGACCGAGTGTGAGTTTCCTTTCTCGAAAAGCATAACGGTGATCTCTACGCGAAAGTCGGCCGGCGACAGGTGCGTGGTAAGCAGGATGGCAGCGGGAATTTCACCACGCCGGCGCCACGCACCTCGACGCCAGAAAGCGACGTCGAAGGTGAAACCTTGAAGAAAAGGTTTCACCTCTGCGCGCAGAAAAGCCTTGCAAATGCGGCGCCCCAACGGAATGCATTTCCCTCGGGGTTCTTAAGTATTTGGAATATTGGGAGAGAAAGAAGCGTCCCCGACGGGATTTGAAAGCGTGGCCAGTCGATTTTTGCGAATGGCAAAAGCCCGCGGAAACTCAATGTTTTCAAGGGAAAATCAGTGATTGTGACTGACCATGCCGATCCCGGAATATCCCGCACAATCCCGCCGTGAACCCGCCCGAGGTGAAACGGTTTCACCTGCACGTCGGCATCTGAAAGGTCCTTTCCGCGGATCTGCGCAAACAGCGCAATGTGCTGACAGCGCACCTCTGGAAGCGCTCTGCTTCGGTCGGTCGACCAGCGGCGCCGGCTCCGCACGGAGCCTCATCGGCCCGGGCGGGGACCAGCGGGAGTCTCTCTTCGCGGATGGTCCGCTGACTGCCTTGGAGGTGTCGGTGCTGCGGTTGCATCACCGCCAGCAACTGATCACCGGGCGCCCCGACGAAGTGATACGCAACTGTCGGCAGATTCACGACCCAATCTTCCTACGCCGATCGCCGCGCAACGAGTTGGAGTTTGCGGAGTTCATCACGGCGTTCGGCCGGTTCCTCTATGACGGCACCAATGGCGTCACGTGTGCTGCAGACCGAGGGACGGTCACGCCAACATTGCCGAAATGCTGCTATCGCGATCACCGATCGGTCATCGTGCACGTGATCGTGCTGCGAAACTATTACCTCCACGGCTTGAGTCCCAACTCGACGACGGTGGAGGAACACCTCACGTCTGCAGGCGACGTCTTTGAATTGTACCTGGCGAAACGCCTTCCAGATGACGACGACTTCGCCGCGATGCGCGTCGGCATGCTCACCGCAGCCACGCAACTTGTCGACCAGCTGGCCGCGCACGTTCCGGTGCGGGACGCGGTGAATGCAGAAGCAGTGTTTGAAAATCAAGACGGAGATGGCCGGGCAAAGCCGTTCTTGTTCCAGATTGCAGGATGAATTTTTGAACAGACCGAACAGGAGGAGCGCGATGGCAAGAGACCGGGATCATGTGATGGACGGGCTGCGCCGCGAGTTCAAGCGTCAGCTGCGGGGTTTCCCACGCGAGGCCAAGCGGCAGCTGACGGGCTTCGGCCGGGAGGCCGCCCACCAACTCGGCAGCGGTTGGGGCGAGGAGTTCGCACGGCAGATCTTCGGGATGCCGAAACGTCGTCGCCGTGGATAACATCCAACCAGGTGAGGCGATAATTTCCTCGTCACGGTATTCCGCTGGCTCGAAAAACTTGTCGTGCGCAGATATGATCCGCTCGCCAGAGAGGACGAATATGCAAACCAAACGCACGAAACGACCACACGCAGCCCGCCCTGGGCGGAGACCCAAGGCCGACGTGCTCGGCCGGTATGTCGTTGTGGACTCCGGCATCTGTGGAGGCAAGCCAACGTTTCGGGGAACGCGGATTCTGGTTGCAGACGTCCTTGGGCAGGTGGCGCGGGGGATGGCGTGGGAGACGATTGTGGAAGAGTGGCGAGGCGCCGTCTCAATGGAAGCTATAGCTGAAGCGGTGCATCTTGCCCGCGAGGCACTCGTCACCCGGCCGCTCCCAACGCGTATGACCGGCTCGTGATCGTCCTCGACGAAAATCTTCCCGACAGCCAGCGCCGGCTGCTGCGAAGTTGGCGGATCCGTGTGCAACAGATTGGGCATGAGCTTGGCCGTCCGGGAATGCGCGATGCTGAAATCGTCCCGTTTCTTCGGAGACTCCAACGGCTCACGTTCTTCACGCGTGATGACTGGTTCTATCGACCCACGCACTGCCACTCGGGATACTGCCTGGTGCTGCTGGCTGTTGCGGAAGACGAGGCAGCAAGCTTCATCCGGCGTGTTCTGCGCCACCCATCGCTCAACACGCATGGAAAGCGGATGGGGAAGGTCGTCCGCGCGACGCACGCCGGCCTGCGTGTTTGGCATCTCCGCCGCGACATCGAAGAACGACTCGCGTGGCCACGATGAGCGTGACGACAATCAAGTGCGAACGGTGTGGCGCATCGGTCCCGCCTCACGACACTGTTCACTACGGAGATCAGTCGAAGTACGAGACGTTGTGCATGGCGTGTTTCAACCGTGTGGTTGCCGAACGGATGGGGATTGCCGTCCACGAGGCGAAGTTTGAGCCCGTCACGCTCTCCGACGTGGATGGC
>DATKMS010000292.1:0-2488 GCA_035541735.1 Candidatus Margulisiibacteriota bacterium | reverse complement strand
CGGCACCTCGGTGACCGCTGCGACGTCGCGTGCCAGTTCCTCGTCGTCGGGTGGTACCGGCTGCCCGCCACTGCGCATGTAGAACTTGGCACCGTTGTCGTCGGGATGGTTATGTGACGCCGAGATGTTGAGGCCGCCGTGAGCGTGCAGGTGTCGGATCGCGAACGACAGCTCCGGCGTCGACAGGTAGTAGCCGTCATCGCCACGCACCGTGTAGACCTCGATGCCGTTGGCGGTGTAGACCGCGGCGGCAATGCGCGCGAAGTCCCGCGAGCTGACACCGAGCAGCGGGTTGGCGACGGACGGATCGTAGAGCCCGCGCAGGTCACGGAAAACGCGGACGTCGAAGGCCACCACGACGCGCAGCGGTTGCCCCGCGAAGTGGCGGCGCAGGTAGTGCACGTGGCCCTGCACGGAAGTGATCACCGTTTCCTGGTTCATGCGGTTCGGGCCGATACCGACCGGGCCGCGCCGCCCGCCGGTGCCGAACGGGATCATGCGGTAGAACGAGTCGAGCAGGAGATCCCACTGCTGGCGCTGCGCCAGGCTTTCGATTTGTGGGCGGTAGGCGGCATAGCGTGCGCCGTTCCACCACGTCGTGAGGTTATGCACCGCTTGCTCGCGGTACGATTGACTGACCGCGACGCTGCGCAGACCCGCCGCGACCTGGTCCAGCGTCATAGTGCAAGGGTCTTTCGTATGGTGCGCGCCGCGCACCGCTCTGACGGCGGCCGGGTGGTGGGGCGTGTCGGGGCACAGCGCGCTGCGCCCCGGCCACGTACGAGCCGAATGTCCCGGGCCAGGCGCGTCACGCCACGGTCACCGACTTGGCCAGTGAGCGCGGCTTGTCGACGTTGCGTTTCAACGCCGTCGCCGTGAAATAGGCGAGCAGCTGCGCGGCGACGAGCGGCAGGAAGGGGGCGGTGACGTCGTGGGTCGCCGACAGCACCAAGCGCTCGTCGAAGATATCGTCGTGCGCGTCGAACGTCAGCCCGAACACGAAGCCGCCGCGTGCCTTGACCTCTTCGACGCTCGACATGGTCATGGCATGCAGCTCGCCGACGCTCGGCGGCGGCACGAAGACCAGCGTGTACAGCTTGTCGTCGACCAGCGACAGCGTACCGTGCTTCAGGAAGCCTCCGGGCATGCCTTCGGCGTGCACGTAGGTGACTTCCTTCATCTTCAGCGCCGATTCGAGCGCGATCGGATAGTAGACGCCGCGGCCGAGGAACAACCAGTTGTGCACGTGCGCATGGCGGTACGCGGCGGCGCGGATCAGACCGGACTTCTCGTTGACCAGGGTTTCGATCTCGCCCGGCAGCGCCGCCAACGCTGTTTCGTACTCGCGGCGCCGCGCCGCCGAGAGCGTGCCGCGCCGGGCCCCGAGCTCGATGGCCAGACGCATCAACAAGATCATCTGCACGAGGGCAGCCTTGGTGCTAACGACGCACACTTCGGGGCCCGATCCCTGCAACACGACGTGATCGACCATCCGGGCGATCGATGAGCCGACGACGTTGACGATCGCCGCCGTCCTGGCGCCGCGCTCCTTGGCGTGCCGCAAACTCATCACCGTGTCGTACGTCTCGCCGGACTGCGAGATCGCCAGGACAAGTGAGCGGTCGTCCGAGCGGTCGAGGTGGCGAAACTCGTCGGAGCTCATTGCCGGAACGTCCAGGTCGGCGAGCATCGCCAACAGGTACTGGCCCATGAGCGCCACGTAGTACGTCGTCCCGACGCCGAGGAGGTGTACCCGCCGCGCCCGTTCCATCATGTCGGCGACGGCGCTGATCTCGTCGCTACCGATGGATAACGCGTTGCGCACCGCCAGCGGTTGCTCGTGGATCTCCTTCAACATGTAGTGCGGGTAACCGCCTTTGCGCGACAGCTCTGAATCCCACGGCACCACCATGACCGGCTTGTCGAGCACTTCGCCGGTGCGCAAGCTCTTCACCGAGAAACTGTCCTTCGACAGGATGCCGTACTCGCCGTCTTCGAGGATCACCGTATTCTTGGTGTAGTCGATGAAGGCGTTGAAGTCGGAGCCGACGTAGTTCGACTCGCTGCCGACGCCGATGATCAGCGGACCTTCGTGCCGGGCGCAATAGATCCGTTGCGGATCGTTGGTGGAAATCATCGCCAGCGCGTAGCTACCTTCCAGTGCCGTCAATGCGCTGACCCATGCGGCCTCGATGTCACCCAACTCGGCGTAGCGCTGCTCGATGAGGTGGGCGATGATCTCGGTGTCGGTCTCGGAGCTGAAGCGGTGCCCGGCCTTGAGCAGCCCCTCGCGCAGCGCCTTGTAGTTGGCGATGATGCCATTGTGCACCACGGCGAAATCGCCGCGGCAGCTGAGGTGCGGATGGGCGTTTTCCTTGGTCACCTTGCCGTGCGTCGCCCAGCGGGTGTGGGCGATGCCGACGTAGGAGTTCAGCTGGCGGATGCTCTCCTTGCTGTCGACCTCGTCCACCGTGCCAATGTCTTTGCG
>DATKMS010000291.1:0-2860 GCA_035541735.1 Candidatus Margulisiibacteriota bacterium | reverse complement strand
GAGGCAAAAATGCGGTGAAGCCCGGCGCCGATGGCGTTCTGCCTCTCGATTTCAACTACGACTTCAAGACAGACCTGGTGCTAGCCGGCGCCGGTGGCGTGCGGTTCTTTCGTCAGGACAGCCCAAGTGCCTTCACCGATGTCACGGCCTCCACTAAGCTGCCTGCGTCGATTCTTGATGCCGCCTACACCGGTGCGTGGGCAGTCGACATCGAGGCAGACGGCGATCTCGACATCGTGGTGGGGCAGGCGAGCGGCGCCCCCGTGGTCCTGAGAAACAACGGCGACGGGACCTTTGCGCCGATTCATCCCTTCACGGGCGTTTCTGGAATTCAACAATTCGCGTGGGCCGACTTGAATGGCGACGGCAATCCCGACGCCGCGCTGATCGATAGCACAAACCGCCTGCACGTGTTCCTGAATGAGCGCTCCGGCAACTTCCGTGAGCTCCCGACCCCTCTTGCCGCGAATTTGGTCAGGGCAATTGCCGTGGCGGATGCCGATCACTCTGGCCCGCTGGCTCTGTTGGTCGCGCGTACCGATGGCTCAGTACTCGCAATGAATCTGCCCACCGCGAATGCGAACTGGGCGACGTGGACCCTTCAAGGCGTGACGATCCCTGCACCGCTTCTGAATGCCGACCTGCGCTTGCTCGTGAACGACTACGACAACAACGGGGCCTTCGATCTGCTTGCGGCATCGTCTTCTATGGCGCAGCCGCCCGTTTTGTGGCTCCAGGGCGACAGTGGGAAGTTTCAGCAGCTCGGCAGGACGATCGCGCCGGCGATATCGCTCGCCACAGCCGATCTGCGTGGCAACGGCCGCCTGGACCTGCTGGCTCTCTCGCCGGCTGGAGAAGCCCTTACAGCGACCAACCAAGGCACGAGGAGCTACCACTGGCAGACAATTCGCCCGCGCGCCCGTCAGACCACAGGCGATCAGCGCGTGAACTCCTTCGGCATTGGCGGAGAGATTGAGATTCGTTCCGGCCTTCTGCCGCAGAAGCAGTCCATCGCTTCGCCTGAACTGCACTTCGGCCTGGGTGAGCAGACCGGCGCCGACGTTGCGCGCATCGTGTGGCCCAACGGCTCCGTGCGTGCAGAATTCGCTCTGAAGGCCGACCAGCCGATCGTTACGGAGCAGCGCCTGAAGGGTTCCTGCCCGTTCCTTTTTGCGTGGAACGGCCACGCCATGCAGTTCGTCAAAGACACGGTGCCGTGGGGCGCGGCAATCGGTCTGCGTATCAACGCCATCGGCCCTGCGCGCGTTGCGGCCACTGAAGAGTGGTACAAGATCGGCCGCAATCAGCTTGTTCCGCACGACGGCTTCTACGACCTGCGCATCACCGGCGAGCTGTGGGAAACCTACTACTACGATGCGCTGCACCTGATGACCGTCGATCATCCCTCCGGGACGGCGATCTTTACCGACGAGCGCTTTGTTGTACCGCCAGTCAAACTCGCCGTCACCGCCGTACAGACTCCCCAGCTGATCGTTCGCGCGACAGACGACAACGGCCGCGACGTCACCGAGATTCTTCGCGCTGTTGACGGCCAATATCTCGATACCTTCGGCCGCGGGCAATACCAGGGCGTCACGCGCGATCACTACGTCGAAGTCGAGTTACCTGCGGATCTCCCATCGCAGGGCCCACTCTGGCTGATCGCAACGGGCTGGCTGCATCCTTCCGACTCGTCTCTGAACATCGCCATGGGGCAAGGGCATCATGAAGCCCCTCAACCGTTGAGTCTTGAAATCCCCGACGGACACGGCGGTTGGCGCACCGCAAAAGACAACCTCGGTTTTCCTGCGGGCCGCAATAAGACTTGTTTGATCGACCTCACCGGCCTCTTCGCACCGAGCGCTCCGCATGCGCTACGGCTGCGTACGAACCTCGAAATCTATTGGGATTCGATCCAATGGGCCGCTGGCGCATCGAGCGCGGATCTGCGCATCACGCAACTTGCACCGTCTTCGGCCGACCTGCACTATCGTGGCTACTCAGTGATTCATCAGGCCAACGCATCCTCGCCTGAAATTCCCGACTATAACGAGCTTGCATCGACCACGCAGATCTGGCGCGATCTCAGTGGCTACTATACCCGCTATGGCGATGTGCGAGAGCTACTCGCGAAGCCCGATGATCGCTACGTCATCATGAATGCCGGCGACGAACTCGCCTTGCGCTTCGCCGCGCCCACGCCTCCGCCTCCCGGATTTGTTCGCGACTACGTGATTACCGGCGACGGTTGGATCAAGGACGGCGACTATAACTCCACATATTCGGCGACTGTCCTGCCGTATCCCTACCATGGCCGCCAGATCTACGACACAGCACCAACCAAACTCGAAGACGAGTGGGTCTACCGCCATCACCCCGAAGACTGGCAAACATGGCAGACGCGCTACGTTTCGCCCGAAATCTTCGACGACGCCTTGAGGAGCCACACAACGCAATGAAACGGATTCCGGTGGCTCGCATCGCTGTCACCTTCTTCTTCATCGGACTGCTGGCGACGCCTGCGTTTATGCGCTGGCGCCTGGCACAGCGCACGCTCGCTGCCCACACGTCGCTCGATCCGCAACAGGCTCTTGCGCGCCATGGATTCTATCTGCAGGAGGTCTCGCGCGCGGTGGGCATCGACTTTGTTCATCAGGCGCCAACGCTCGATTCCAAGCTCGACCCCATCATGCCGGAAGTGGCATCGATGGGCGCCTCGGTCAGCATCGTCGACTTCGATCGCGATGGCTGGCCCGATATCTACGTGACAAACAGCAAAGAGGGAAGCAAGAACCGTCTCTATCGCAACATGCACGACGGCACATTCAAAGATGTGGCCGAGGAGATGGGCATCGCCGAC
>DATKMS010000290.1:0-8797 GCA_035541735.1 Candidatus Margulisiibacteriota bacterium | reverse complement strand
GCGGATTGGGAAAGGTCAACCGCTCTCCGCCTGCGATCACTGTTGCGGCGGCGGTTCTTTCGGGAGGAAGGTCTCGGAGGGGCCTTTGGCTTCCTTCTCCTGTACCGCCCGGTGCTGCTGCACTTTGTTGAGCGCTTCGCTGGCGAGGCGGCGGACCACCGGGTCCTGATCGGCCGCGGCGATCTGCGATAGGGTGTCTGCCGACTCCGGTGCGCCGATGTCGCCGAGCGCGAAGATCGCCGTGCCGCGCGTTGCCGGGTCGAGGTCACGCTGCAGGAACTCCATGATCGGCCGCGCCGCGCGCACGTCACCGATCTTGCCGAGCGACGCCAGCAGACGCTGCTTCATCCCCGCGTCCGTGGTGCGCAGGAAGAGATGCTGGATCAGCACCGGCGTCGACTCGGTGGCCCGCATTTCCCCGAGCAGATCGACGGCCTTGGCCTGGATGCGCATGTCGGAATCACCCAACGCCTGGATGAGATATTCCACGGCCTTGTTGTCCTTGGACGCACCCAGCGACTTCACGCCCTCCAGGCGCTTGTCCGCGTCGCTGCTCTCCAGCTTCTTGACGTAATCGTCGATGCTGGTGCCCTTGGTGTTCTTCTCGTAGCGATTGCGGATCTGCTGGCTGCTGATTTGTGCTGCCGCCGGCAACGCACCGACCACCAGCAAGACCGGCGCGAGGTACCACCAGTGCCTCATCCAGCTCGTCTTCAGGCCCGCGATTGGTGTGCGCATGCTGCTGTCGCCGCCTCTGCCGGGCACCTCACGACGCCGGGCCGGGGAATCGAATCATGATCCAATCCGCCATCTCGTGCACGGTGTACGCCGGCGGCTCGTCACCGCTGAGCTCGATGACGACCATCAGCGCGCCGCTCTTGCGCGACACACGCACGTCCTGGACCAGCGGGTCCACCTGCGGCAGATCGCGTTCCGGTAGATCACCGTCGCCCGGCGGGCCCCAGGCCTGCACGGTGATGCGCGCCGGACGACTCGAGCTCGACTGCCGCACCAACGTCGGCAAACGCGACAGCCGCAGCAACACGGCGCGGTGGCCGTCGACGGCGGTGACTTCGACGTTCCGCAGTGCAACCGGTGCGAGGTCGCCGCTCGGCGCTGCCGTCGGTGCCGCCATGTGCTGCGCGCAGCCCGCAACCACCAGCGGAAGCAGCAGCACGCCACCGCACGCTGCCTTCCTCACGAATGGCTTCATCAGTAGGGGGAGATAGCCGATCCCTGAGGGGCCGGCAAGGCGTGCCTGGGTCAGCTCACGTCCGTGCTCCGTTTTGCGTGGCGCCATCACTTCGGCTTGCGGCCGAACGCCGGGCGGGCGACGCGCGGCGCAGCCGGCTGCGTCTTGTCGGGATACGGACACAGGTCGGTGATCACACACTCGGGACACTGCGGTGTGCGCGCCATGCAGACGCGCCGGCCGTGGTACTGTAGCAGATGGCAGAAACGCGTTCGTTCCTTCTGCGGCACCAGCTGCGTGAGGTCCGCCTCGATCTTGTCGGGGTCGTGCTGCGTGGTCAGCCCGAGCCGCTGCGACAGCCGCATGACGTGCGTGTCGACGCCGATCGCCGGCTGGCCGAATGCATTGCCGAGAACGATGTTGGCTGTCTTGCGGCCGACACCGCGCAATGTGGTCAGCTCTTCGATCGTGCTCGGAACCTGACCACCGAAGCGTTCGATGAGCTGCTGGCAGCAGGCTTGGATGGCCTTGGTCTTGTTGCGGAAGAAGCCGGTGGGCCGGATGTCGGCCTCCAACTCCGCCGCCGGCACGCGCACGTAGTCGGCCGGGGTCGGGTACTTCTTGAAGAGGAGCGAGCCGGTGACTTCGTTCACCCGCTCGTCGGTGCACTGCGCTGCGAGAATCAGCGCGATGAGCAGTTCGAACGGCGACGAGAAGTTGAGCGCCAGCTTGGCCCCGGGGTGCGCCTTCTTCAGGCGCGCGATGATCGCTGCGACCCGTTGGCCATCGGCGGCCACCCGCTTGCTCGACTTGCCTGTGCTCGTCTGCCGCTGCATGAAGGGCCCGACCGGGCGACATCTACTAGAGTGCGCCGCGGCTCGCAACGCAGAGATCGGGGATGTACGGGGATGCGTGTCGTAGGGGCATAGCGCGCTGTGCCCCTACTCCCCGAAACCCCGAAACCCCCGATCTGCTTGACAGAGCCGTGCTGCGCGCTAAGGATCAGCACATGATTCGGCCAACGGCCGCTGCTGTACGCGAATGTCGTGCCGGCTCCAGGTGGAGCTGACCCCTGCCCGCGTCCACCCCCCAACCATGACAAGACGGTTGCGATTGCTGTTGTTGCTGTGTGTGCTTGCCGCCGCCGGCGTGCTGGCCACGGTCTTCCACCCGCAGGCGCAGGAAACAAGCGAGGGCGAACCGCCGGCGGTGAGCGAGGCGGACATTCAGCTCTACATCAAGGTCTATGGTGCGATGCAGGAGGATCACGACCTGACCATCGAGAACGCGCTCCGGCCGCACCAGATCTCGCTGGACGATTTCCGCCAGATCGAACGGCGCATTCAGAACCAGCCCCGCCTGGTCGAACGTGTCCGCCAAGCACTCCTCGATCAGGTGAAAGCCAACTCCACGTTTGCCCAATCGGCCGCTACGCCGACGCCGGGGGAACTCCCGAAACCGGAAAAGGGCGGCAAGACCAAGAAGAAGTGACGTGAAGCGTTGTTCGTGAAGCGTGCAGCCTGCGGAGAAGCTCAGCTCCCGTTGGGCTCCCAGGGCCGGGCGTTCCATGTTCGTCGACGTGAGCTGCAAGAAGTGCGGACGTCGCAAGCGCCTCGACATCGGGGACCCCGCTGCGGACCACGGGTTGGAAGAGCACCTGCGCCTGGTGATGGACCGTCTGTCGCATCAGCCGAGCTTCGGGTGTTTCGGCGGCCACTTCGAGCTGGCGCCGCCCGTGCCGCGGTTCTGGGACATCCATTGGGAGACCTTGGGTGAGTCATGAACGGTTTCTATTCGCTCGACCGTCCAACCCTTGCACTTCCGCAACGCCGCGGGCAGACTTCCAATATGGGTCTCCGCGTATGAAGGAGAGAGAAATGCCCGACGACCACGACGAGTCTTCGACTCCCGATCCACAAGAAGCCCTGCGCATGCTCGACGACGCGCGCAGCCGCCTGCGCACGGCCATCTGGGCGTTGCACGGGATGCATCAGGACCTGAGCGCGCTGTCCGTGGACGACCTGGCGGACATCGAGCACCTGCTCACCGAAATTCTCGATAACGCCCTCACCCCCTGCTACGAGGCCATGAGCCGCGTGCTGGGCGCCGATGCGGGCGGCGCGGTGACCACCCACTGACCCGGCGGCCTCGCGACCGGTTCGCTGCCGCAGCACGTGGCTGATGCAGCGGCGCGGGTCGCAACACCCCAAACGCCTGCCGGCGGACCTGGCCGCGTTGTGCACCGAGGTGGTGGCGTGTCGGCGCTGCCCGCGGTTGGTCCAGCATCGCGAGCGCGTGGCGCGCGAGAAACGGCGCGCCTTTCGCGACTGGGAGTACTGGGGCCGGCCGTTGCCGGGCTTCGGCGACCCGGCGGCACGTCTGCTCGTGATTGGGCTGGCGCCGGCGGCACACGGTGGCAACCGTACCGGACGCATCTTCACCGGCGACCGCAGCGGTGATTGGCTGTACGCGACGCTGCACCGCTTCGGCTTCGCCAACCAGCCGACCTCCGCGCATCGTGAGGATGGGCTGCGCCTGACCGACGCGTGGGTGACCGCTGCGGCGCGCTGTGCGCCGCCGGACAACAAGCCGACTCCGGAGGAGTTCGATAACTGCCGTCCGTTTCTGGTTCGCGAGTTCCAACTCCTACCCCGAGTGCAGGTGGTGGTTGCCCTGGGGCGCACCGCCTTCGACGCCTTCTGGGCGGCGCGTCAGGCGTGCGGGCGCGCGCTGCCCCGCCCGCGCCCCCGCTTCGCGCACGCGGCGGTGTATCGGCTGGACGACGTCACGCTGATCGGCTCGTATCACCCCAGCCAACGCAACACCCAGACCGGCATGTTGACGCAGGAAATGTTCGACACGGTCTTTGCCACCGCGCGTCGGCTGCTCCAGGGCTGAGTGTCATGGCCCCCTCACCTGCCGTTCCGCTGCAGCTGTCGGCAAAGCTGCGTGTCGCCGGCTACACCCCCGAGACCCTGCAACGCTGTCTCGGCATCGCCATGCCGGACGACATCGGATTGCTGAATCACGCACCGGCGCTCGAACGCCTGGGGCGCGACAACTCCGCCGCCGCTACGATGATGAGACTGTTCTTCTTGGAAGTCGCCGAGCCGCAAGCGCGCGTCGCTCGCGTGTTCGGGCGCCGCGGGTGCGCCGGCCTGGTGGCGCTGGGCGTCTTGCGTCGCCAAGGGAGGACGCTGCAGGCGCGCGTGCGTATCGATGCGGTCGGCGGGCAATACGTTGTTGCCGACCGCCGCTTTCGCGCTGCGGACCGCGCCGCCCTGCGTTTGCCCAAGGGTGACGCGGTCTACCCGCCGAGCAGCGATTCGCTGATGCTGCGCGATGCCGTCATCGCACCGGATGCGCGTCATGTGCTCGACCTCTGCACCGGATCGGGCATTCAAGCGTTGCAGCTGGCTGGCGCCGTCGAACGGCTGGTGGCGGTGGACATCAATCCGCGTGCGGCGGCGGTGGCAAGGTTCAACGCGCGGCTCAATGGCGTGGAGAACCTCGCCGTCCGTGTCGGCGACTTGTACGCACCGGTGCGGGGCGAGCACTTCGACGTCATCATCGCCAACCCGCCGTTCGTCACCTCGCCGTACGCCAATGCGCCGTCCTACCACTCGGGCGGGCCGCGCGGCGACCGTGTCCTGCGCCGCATCATTGCCGGCCTGCCTGGCCATCTAGGCGACGGCGGGCGTGCCTTCGCGATCACGCACCTCGCCGTGCGTCCCGGAGAAGACGTACGATCCGTTGCGGGCGAATGGTTCCGTGATTTTCCCGGACGCGCGCTGGTGCTCGTCGTGGAGACGGGCACGCCGGTGGATCTGGCTGCCGCGCAGGCACTGTTTGCACTCGACCGCGGCCTCAAGGCGTACGCCGCGGAAGTGCGGCGTTGGGTCGAGTACCTGCACCGCCACCGCATCGAGCGCGTCAGCGCGCTGCTGATCGTGGCCGAGCGCGGCGACCGGCGCGCTGTCGACGTCGTGGATGCCCAGCCGCGCGTCCTGCCGCTTCCCCTCGCGCCACAGCCCGTCGAACGCATCAAATCGTGGTTCGGCTAAGGAAGCTGCGAGCTAGTGCTAGTTCCAACCGTGGTTCCGCAGGAACGTCTGCAGTCCGCGGTTGTCCAGTGAGATCGGCGGCAGGTACGGGCCGACCCGCTGGCGCGTCCACCACGCGCCGCTGGCCTCGCCGCAACGGGTGAACGCGTAGTCGTACAGCTCCGCGCGCACGAAGCGTGGGGGCGCGTCGGGAAACGGATTGTTCGCCAGCAAGCTCAGGGCAGCCGCATCGCCGCGCAGCAGTTTGGCGAGGAAGTGCACGAGCCACGGCTGATGCTGGTAGGTACTCATCGCCGCGAACCAGATCTGCCAATCGAGCCGATACTGGTACGGTGCGACGACGCAGGGACGCCGGTCGACGGCGCCCGGCTTGCACTTGAACTCGTAGGCCCGCCACTGCGTCGCCGCCGTGATGCTGGCGTCGCTGGTGCCTTCGAGAACGATCTCGCGCCGCCGCTTCCCCACGCTGCCGAAGGCACCGTACGTGTTCACCAGATGCAGCCGATCGAACGAGCCATTCATGATCTGGCGCGCGCCGACCAGGTTCATGGCCGGTGCAACGCTGAGGTAGACGACGAGCGCGGCAAGCGCGTACGCTGCCAGCACGTGCAGGCGTGCAGGCGGCGCTACATCGGGTCGCGATGGATATCTCACCAGACGCCGCGGGACGAGGTGGCTGAACGCCTGATCGTCGAAGCACGCAATGCACAACGTAATCGTCAGCCAGTTCAGAAACGACAAGTTCCCGCTGATGATCAGCAGCACCTGGAACATGACCAGGAAGACCCCGCCGGCGTGCCGTATGCGTCGCGGGGCGAAGAGGGTCCACGGCACGATCAGCTCGACGAAGTGGTTGAAGAGCACCTCGAAGCTGTGCATCGCCGGCGGCAGCTGATGCAGGTACCAGCTCAGCGGGTTGGGCAGCGGTTGGGTCTCGTAGTGAAAGAACATGCAGGTCAGATCGCGCCAACAGGGATCACCGCGCAGCTTGATGAGGCCAGCGCCGAACATGACGCGGAACAGCACCCAGCGCAGCAGCCAGAGGACCACCCGCGGCGGGGCGCTGGCTGGGAACGGGCGTGCGTCGAGCAGCGGACAGAGGAAGATGGCCAGGAAGCCGGTCTCCAAGAGCAGCAGCTCCCAGCCGTAGCCCCAGAAGAGTTGGCCGACGTGATAGAAGGACAGGTACAGAAACCACAGTGCGGCCAGCAGCAGCGCGTTGGCGAAACCTGCGAGCACCAGCAGCGCCCCGCCCAGACCCACATATGCCAACCCGACCATGAACGGGTCGGAGTCGTTGAACCAGAAGATCGTGGGCAGTTCAGTGAATGCGGAGAGGCGGTCGACCGCGGCGCCGTTGCCGTACAGGAAGGCGTGCACCGGCAACAAGCCATCGGCGCCGATCAGCGGGCGCAGCTGCTGCGCGAGGACGAGAAACGCGACGCAGTAGATCAGCCCGAGGAAGCGGAGAAAGACGAAGCGGGTGAGGCGATAGCCGCCTCGGAGCGCCGCGGGCGATGGCGGCACGTCGGCCAACACTGCGGCACCTGGCGGGCTCTCTCAGGGATGCTTGCTGCAGTGCACCTCGCGCCCGACCAGCTCGTAGCGCCCGCCCTCGGGGCACGACGGGATGTGGAAGCCGTCGGCTTCCAGCGCCGCGAACGTGGGCGCTTCGCCGTCGTGGTTCACCGACCACGCCATGATGTTGCGTTCGATGTTCTGGCGCTGCGTGCGGCAAGCGACGGCGCGGCTGGCATTGATCGCGGTGACGCCGGTGGAGCGCGCGCTCATGGCACCCTGCATCTTGAAGTATCCGAAGTACAGGAACGCGGCGATCAACATCGCCACGAGCACCGCCACGAAACTCAGCCCGCGCTGGTTCGACACGCCAGCCTTATGCCATGGGAGGGGCGGGTTTTAAACCGGATCTTTGGAGCTAGTGCTGTCGCTGCGACTATCAAAAGACGCGTAGCCGCGAGCCCTGTCCGAAGCAGCACACGCTGTGGGCTCGCGAGCATCCGTTTCGCTGCTTGACAGGCGGCTTCTCCGCGCCGTATAGCGCGGCTGGGCAAAGCAAGGCGACGGTCAACATGCCCCAACGGACCAGTGGTCTCCAGGCGCTGGCAGTCGTGCTGCTGGGTGTTGGCCCGCTCGCAGCTCTGTTTGCCGCACACTACTTCATATACCTCCCCGGCCGGAAGGCCTACCTGCAGCAGCGCAGTTACCGTGCCCTGGCGACGGTGAGCCAGCAACTCGCGGCGCGGCTTGATGGGATCGACGCCTCGCTGCAGCATCCGCAATTCGACGTTCCCCGCGAGTGCGACCTGCCGCGGCCGTCGCCCAACCTGGAGTTCATTTGCTGGTTCCCGATCGACGGCTCCGCAAGGCCGGAGTCGAATCCGCGGGGCTATGTGAAGCCCACGGGCGAGGCAACGTTCATCTATTACGTCTACGAGTATCCCTCGCCGGCACCGCATGCGCTGCCGGCCACGGGCGTCGTACCGGCGCAGGACCAGACGCAGCACGGCGCGGCGCCACCGCGCGCATGCAAGTTCGCTCGTGACGCGACGATCTGTGGCCGGGCGAACTTGGATGCCATGATGGACCCGTTGCTGGGCGGGAACGACTTCGACGACGTGCTGCTCTTCCGAGCGGGAGAGGTGGTTTACCAGCGCGCTGCGACGCGCACCGGTAACGTTCCAACCCTCGCAGCGCTGATGGAGCAGGCCGCAGATCAGGGAGCGCGAACGACGCCGGGCAGCGGCCAGGGAGAGGCCAACAAGAGCCCGCCGGCGCCCACTGTGACGTACAGCAAACCGATCTCGGTCGAGTACCTCGGGGACCGTTATTTCCTGTACTTCCAGCGCATCAGCGTGCCGCCGAGTCTCCAGGCGGGTGCCACGGGCGCCACGGGTGGCGCACCGGCGGAGTGGTTGCTGTGCGGTCTGGTCCGCGCCAAGCGATTGGATTGGGAAGCCGGTGCGCTGCCGGGATCGCTTCTTGCGCTCCTGCTCTTCCTCTTGTTGATGGCGCTTCTGGCATGGCCACTCTTGAAGCTGTGGTTCATGGGACCGCGCGAACGGCTGCGCGCGACCAACGTCTATCTCCTCGTCATTGCATGCTTGCTGGCCAGCGGTCTGTTGACGTCCTTCGTGCTGTACACGTCGCTGCAGCTCAGGGTTTCCCAGGCGATCGACGACGAGTTGCAGCGCATCGCGAACCAGGTCGAGCAGCGATTCGACCGGGAAATCAAGAGCGCCTATCGGCAGCTGATCTGCTTCAACCGGATGTACAATCGCGCGCAAGCGCCGGAGAGCACGGCTGACGGTCACACCGATCGGGCCATGTGTGCCGTGCCCAACATCCGCGCCTGGCTCTACCCCTATTTCAAGCAACTGCTGTGGGTCAATGAGAAGGGAGAGCCATACCTGGCGTGGACCCCCACGGCAGGGGACGACCCGACGCAGCCGCCACGGGCGTGGTGGATAATGCCGATGGATCCGCCGCCGCTCGAGCTTCGGGACCGACCCTATTTCAAGGA
>DATKMS010000289.1:0-3202 GCA_035541735.1 Candidatus Margulisiibacteriota bacterium | reverse complement strand
ACCTATGCCGATGCCGTTAGAAGGAATCCGGGTGATCGATTGGACGATCTGGCAGCAAGGTCCGGTCTGCTCCGCCATGCTCGGCGACCTCGGTGCCGAGGTCATCAAGATCGAGGAGCGCGAGAAGGGCGATCCGGGCCGTGGCATGCTGAAGATGAGCGGTGTCGACCTGAGCGACCGGCCGAACTTCTACTTCGAGGCGAACAACCGCAACAAGAAAAGCCTGACCCTCGATCTCAAGAAGCCGGAGGCGCTCGAGATCGTCTACAAGCTGATCGCCAAGTCGGACGTCTTCGTGCAGAACTACCGCTTCGGTGTGGCGGCGCGCATCGGACTCGGGTACGACACCTTGCGCCAGCACAACCCCAAGCTGATCTACGCCAGCGCCACCGGGTACGGGCCGGAGGGGCCGGACCGCGCCGATCCGTCGTTCGACCAGATGGGACTGGCGCGCTCGGGATTGATGCTCGCGGCCGGCGAGCCCGACCATCCGCCGTTGCAGATCGCCGGCGGCATTGCCGACCAGATGGGCGCCATCATGCTGGCGTACGGTGTGATCACCGCGCTGCTGGCGCGCGAACGCTTCGGCATCGGCCAGGAGGTCGACGCATCCCACCTCGGCAGCATGATCTGGCTGCAGGGTCTGAGCGTCGCCGCGCGCCTGATGATGGGCTTCGCCATCCCGCGCATGCCGCGCAAGTACGCCTCCAATCCGCTGTGGAACCACTACTGCTGCGGCGATGGCAAGTGGCTGTGTCTCGGCATGCTGCAACCCGACCGCTACTGGGCCGACTTCGTGCGCGTGCTCGGCCGGCCGGAGCTCGCTGACGACGAGCGCTTTGCCAACCTGCGCGTGCGCGCCGCCAACGCGGGCGCCGCCGTCGAAGCGCTCGACGCCATCTTCGCCACCAAGCCGCGCGATGAGTGGATCACGCTGCTGCGTGCCGGCGGCGATTTCATTTTCACCGTCGTCAACAGCGTCGACGAGCTGCCCAACGATCCGCAGGTGCTGGCCAACGACTACATCACCGACTTCGAGCATCCACAGTTCGGCAGGACGCAAGTGGTCGGCATGCCGCTACGTTTCAGTCAGACGCCGGGCAGCGTGCGCCTGCCGGCGCCCGAGTTCGGCCAGCACACGGAGGAGATTGTGACGGAGCTGCTGGGCTACAGTTGGGACCAGGTGGGAAAGTTGAAGGAACAGGCAGTGATCTGAGGCAGGCAGCGGGCCTTTCGTGGCTCTCAGCAGCGGCGACCTGGGAACGGTCCTTCTGGGACCTCTGCCATGCTCCGTGTGCGACGGATGGCGGGCTCTTTCGAAGCATGACTTTTGGGTCGAACCGTTGCGTTGACACCGCCACGAGATTTGCCTACGCTCTGCACCCTCACCACCGCACCATCTGCGGGCGTAATTCAGCGGTAGAATGCCAGCTTCCCAAGCTGGACGTCGCCGGTTCGACCCCGGTCGCCCGCTCTTTGTCTAAGTGCTAGAAGACCTTATCTGAGTCACGCTTCGGGTGATTGGAAACCTCAGGAAGGAGGGTTCCCGGTAGGTTCCCAGTTTCGGTTTTTTTCTCGTTCGTAAATCATCAATCTCGTCGGCAACGGTCGTGATTCCACCGTAGTGTGCCTCGATCATTTCGAGACTTGTTCCTGTCTGCCGCGCGACGAAAAGCGGTGAGACACCGAGGGCGAGCAGATAGGTGATGTCGTCAAGGCGCTGGAAAGGCGACACGGGGGATAGCATCGCCAACCGCACCACCGACCAAGTCAAGCTCTTGAGATCGAAGGGATTTTGATCCGAAGGTGCTGGAGCCGAACGAATCTTAGCATTTGAATCTCCGCGGGCCCTTAGCGTCTAACGAATGTACCCGCGATCTTCCCTTTTCTCACTTCCCCAACAAATTTGAGGTACGGCACATGATGGACAACACGCGAGGCGCCCTTGCGCTGAAGATTGATGACGACAACGAGCGGGACGAGGAGTCGGAGCTGGAACTCTCTCTGGAGGATCTGGAGGACGGGGAGCCGATCGTTCCGGACAGCGGCGGCGAGTACGCTTTGCCGTCGCAGTTCTTTCAGAATGTTGGGTCCACCCGGCTGCTGAGCCGCGAGGAAGAGCTTGCGATCACGCGACAGTTGGTGCGCGCGCGCGGCAGGATTCGGCGCTTGCTACGCCGGTTTCCGCGTCTTGTCAGCGCGGCCCTGCCGATGCACAGTCGCAGCGTGGTGCATCCGTCGGACGATTTTCGCGAGCGCGAGACGGTTACCGTACTCGACTTCGCATGCCAGTTGCTGCGTTCGCGTCGCCGCGCCGATGTGCGCTTCGGTACGCGCATGCGCCTGCGGGAGTTGGTTATTGCCCTCGAAAGCGAGCTGAAAGAATACCGCAAGCTGCGCGACCGGATGATCGAAGCCAACCTGCGACTGGTCATCTCTTTCGCGAAGCGCTACCGCCGGGCAGGCGTATCGTTCCTCGACATGGTCCAAGAAGGAACGCTCGGCCTGATCCGCGCCGTCGAGAAATACGATCCGGTCAAGGAAGTGAAGTTCGGTACCTACGCTGTCTGGTGGATCTGGCAGCAAATTGGCCGCGCTGGCGATGCCCAAGGTGGTTTGATCCGCACCCCAGTTCACTGGAACCAGCTGCGCCGGAAGGTTGGGCGGGAGACTCAGCGGCTGCAGACCGAGAACAACGGCGCGGTGAACCGTGAGACGCTTGCCGAAGCCAGCGGCGTCGACACCGATCGGCTCGATACCATGACGCAAAGTTTCCAGTGCGTGTCGCTCGACTCGCCGCTCGGTGGCGAGGATGACCGCACGTTGGAAGATCTGTTGGCTAGCGAGGCCGAAGATCCGGAGCGCGAAGCGGCTGCGGTCGACCTCAGCGCGCAGCTGGAGCTGGCCCTCGCGCAGCTCCCGCTGCGCGAGGCGGATATTCTTCGCCTACGCTTCGGCACCGCGGGTGACCAGTCTTTGACCCTCGAAGAGGTAGGCGGGCGCTACGGCGTCAGCCGTGAACGCATCCGCCAGCTCGAGGCGCGTGCCCTCAAGCAACTGCTGCCCATCTGCGAAGGCAAAGGATTGCGGGTCTACGTCGACTAACCCGGGGCACAGGATGCATCGCCCCGTCACAGCGAACGCGCTTGGTAGCGCGCGCCAGCTGTGTCGAGCTGCTATGAGTTACTACTCCCCGCCTATA
>DATKMS010000288.1:0-2234 GCA_035541735.1 Candidatus Margulisiibacteriota bacterium | reverse complement strand
AGGGGCTCAGGAACTCCTTTTCGTCGAGCATCGTCGCCAGCACCCGCCGGAGCTTGGTCTCGTTTAGAATCGCGGCCAGCCGCCGACCCGATTGACCGACTTTTCCCGGGTCATGGATGAACGCCGTCAGCTCCGGGCGTGTCGCGAGGAAGGCGCGCAGGCGCTCGCCCAGCTCCGGATGCTGCTTCAGCATCAGCCCATCGAAGACGGACACCGCACACAGAGGAAGCAACCCGACCATCGAGCGGACTTTCAAGCGCTGGGCCCCACCGTCGGGCAGCTGGAGCACGTCGTAGAAAAACCCGTCGTCCTCATCCCACATCCCGACGTCGCTGCCGGCGCGCATCATCGCCGCTGCGATCCACAGAAAGTGCTCGCAGAACTTGAGCGCCATATCCAAGTAGGCTGGCCGACTTTGCGCCAGCGACGTCGCCATGGTGAGCATGTTCAGGCAGTAGAACGCCATCCAGGCGGTGCCGTCGGCTTGCTCCAGGTACCCGCCGGTAGGAAGCGGTGCGCTGCGGTCGAAGACGCCGATGTTGTCCAGTCCCAGGAAACCGCCCTCGAAGGCATTGTTGCCGGCGCGGTCCTTGCGATTGACCCACCAAGTGAAGTTGAGCGCCAGCTTATGAAACGAGGCTTCGAACCAGTCGATGTCGCCCTTGCCGTGCCGGAGCATCTCGAGCGCGTAGGTGAAATTGGTGGCCCACGCGTGCACCGGCGGGTTGACGTCGCTGAAGTTCCACTCGTAGGCGGGAATCTGCCCGCTGGGGTGCATGTAGGAGTCCTCGAGCATGAGCTTGAGTTGCGCCTTGCCGAAGTCCTCGTCCACCAGGGTGAGTGCGAGGACGTGGAAGGCGAGGTCCCAGGCCGCGTACCACGGGTATTCCCACTTGTCCGGCATCGAAATGATGTGGGCGTTCTGCATGTGGTGCCAGTGCTCGTTGCGCGGCGCGTGCCGCTTCGGTCTGAACGGGTCGACGCCGTGCTCTTCGAGCCACTTGTCGACGTCGTAGTAATAGTACTGCTTGGACCACAGCATGCCGGCGATTGCCTGACGCATGACGCTGACCGCATCGGCGTTCAGCGACGACGGGATGACCGCGGCGTAGAACTCGTCCGCTTCCTTGCGGCGCGCCGTCATGACGTCGTCGAAGCCTTTTCCGAACGGCACGGCAGGCGCCGCATCGCTTAGGCGCAGGCGCAGCGTCTTCGATGCCCCGGCCCCGATCGTGATCGGGCAATGCGCTGACACCTTGGTTCCCCGTTTTTCCGAATTCACCGCATCCTGGTGGCCGTGGACGATGCAATTGTTGATGCCGTCCTTCACGTAAGGCGTCCGGTTGGGAATGTGGAAGAGGCGCGCGGTGTTGGTCTCGTTCTCGGTAAACAGCAGCGCGGCGGCACCTTCGCAGGAGAGAAACCGCTCACCGAGGTCGGGATGGGAAGCCGCAATCGCGCCGCCCGAGGTCGCGCGGAGCAGCGGCCGCTCGACGTTGCCACCCCACGACCACAGGTTGCGGAACCACAGCGTCGGCAGCACATGCAGGGTGGTGGGCTCCGGACCGCGGTTGTACACGGTGATCTCGATGAGGACGTCTTCCGGCGACGCCTTGGCGTACTCGACAAAGACGTCGAAGTAGCGATCGCCGTCGAAGACACCGGTGTCGAGCAACTCGTACTCGGCCTCGGTCTTGCTGCGGCCACGGTTGGTCGCGACAATCTGATCGTACGGGTAGGCCGACTGCGGGTACTTGTAGAGGTACTTCATATACGAGTGCGTCGGCGTCGAATCGAGGTAGAAGTAGTACTCCTTGACGTCTTCGCCGTGGTTGCCCTCGCCGTTTGTCAGGCCGAACAGCCGCTCCTTGAGGATCGGGTCGGCACCGTTCCACAGGGCAAGGGCAAAGCAGAGCCGCTGCTTCTCGTCGGAGAAACCGGCCAGGCCATCCTCACCCGAGCGGTAAGCGCGGGAGCGGGCGTGGTCGTGGGGAAAGTAGTTCCAGGCGTCGCCGCTGTCGCTGTAATCTTCACGCACCGTGCCCCATTGGCGCTCGCTCAGGTAGGGACCCCACTTTCGCCACGGCTTGCCCTGCGCAGCCGCGTCGAGACGCCTTTGCTCGGCGTTCATCGCCACCTTCGTCACCTCATCCTTGCGACTTGGCGTATGCGAGGTTCCGGCGGCGCAGGGAGGTTGCCGAGAGCGGCATCAAGATGGCCGCCGAGCACAGAAC
>DATKMS010000287.1:0-3854 GCA_035541735.1 Candidatus Margulisiibacteriota bacterium | reverse complement strand
GTGTCGATTGCCGCAGAACGTGGGCGCACTCTAAACGCGGCAACACACCGCTGGGGTTTGCATCAACACCCATACAAAGCGGTCAACGCTGGGTCCTGCGCTGCCTGAGCGACCGCGTCGCCGCGCGTCAGGCGCGCGACAATCCCGCTAACCTGGTTGATGCGGCCCGGTCGGCGCGTGTGGCTGGTGCGGAGCGTGCACTCCGCTGCCTGGGTTGGTGGTCCCACGCGTCGGCGTCGGCATGGCGCTTGACTCTTGCCGAGGCGTTCGCGTCGGCGTCGGCTCGTTGTTCCGTAACGGTTGCGCCGCACGCGGCGGTCGCGTGGGACGTATGCGTCCGGGCCGGAGATGGGGTAGTTGCGGGTTCTTCGACGGCCCGGGAGTCGGCGTCGGCGGCATCGTCGCCGGCAGAGCCGGTGGCGGAAGCGATACGCCGACGGAAGCGAAGGACGTGTTGTTATTCATGTTGGCTTCCCAGATCCTGCCATCCGGGTTCACCTTGTTCACCAGAAAGTACGCGCCTTCCGGAACCTGATGGTCCGGATCCGGATCCAAGTCGATGGATTGACCGGCCAAGAAATGCTCGTAGACATCCTCCCAACCCACCGAGATGCCGTAGATGCCTTCGGCGCTATTGCAGGTCTGGGTCAGCACCGTGCGCGGGTACTGCAAGGGATTGAAGCCACGCGCCGACCGGATGTCGAGGAGGCAGAAAGACATCTTTTCCCCGCCACCCACCAGCTCCCCCGTGATGGGATCGTCGCGTCGCAGCTCGTAGCCCACGAAGCGATCAAAGTGCCAATGCTTGTGTTGCGGATGGTAGACGAAGAGCCCGGCGGTGTGTGCGCACTGTGACCCGTCCGTGCGGTTGATGTGCTGGTAGGCCGCCGTAAACACGCCGTCAGCAGTCGAGGTGGTGATGCCCTCCAGGATCAAAGGGCCGGGGCCGATATTGCCGACCGCAGTTGTGAAGTCCATCTCCCGGTAGGAGCTACGCATGAGCGTGCGCACGTCCGCCGGCACTTCAGGGACCAAGTCGGGCTTGAGCAGGGTCGGATCATCCGCCTGGCACTCGGGCAACGTGGGATGCGGCGGAATATCGGTCTGCGGTATGTTCTGCTGAGCGTGACCAGTCGCCGCGAGCAAGGTGACGACCGCGAACAACGCGAGGTAAGATCGCACAATAGCCTCCTGACGCGTACTGCTCTCCTGCTGCCCCCCGGCCAGATCAAGAACGGCACGCTGGTACTCCGAGGCCGCCACCTCGACGATGTCGCACCGCTAACACGACGCGCGGACTGTTGTCAACAAAAATCTGCCATCACTATAATCTGCCAGGAATCGCGCTCCCATCATCATACATCCATCACTCTCTCGAGGGTGGCGGCTTCTTCGTGACGATTCCGATGCGCTCGACGCCGGCAGCGCGACAGGCGTCCATGAGATCAACCACCCGGCTGTAGGGCAAACTTCTATCGGCTTCGAGGAAGATGGTCTTCTCCAGGCGCGCCGCATACAGGTCACGCAACGCCGAGTCGAGCGCCTCGGCGGTAACCGCTTGCTCGTTGAGTAGGAGACTGCCGTCGGCAGCGGCCACCAGGGTCACTTGCGAGCTGTCTTGGGACTCGCGGCTGTGTTCGGCTACCGGCAGCTCGATCGGCAGCTGCTGCCTCAGCAGTGGCGTGACGACCATGAAGACGACCAACAGCACCAACATCACGTCGACAAGCGGGGTGACGTTGATATCCGATTTGAGCTCGTCGTTGTCACTGACACTGATCGCCATGAGGTCACTCTCCTGCTGCGGCCCGGTCGGGCATCCGCGTGCTGATTGGCGGCCGCCGGCTCTCGCCGAGCGCAGCGACGGCCAGTTCCTCCGCCGCACATTCCATCTCGACCAGTAAACGGCCGACCCATTGTGTCAGATGGTTGAAGAGCCAGACCGCCGGGATCGCAACGCCGATGCCGATTGCGGTTGTGACCAGCGCTTCCGCGATCCCCGCCGACACCTGGCCAACGCCGCCTTGGCCCGATGCCGCAAGCTGCTGGAACGCGTTGACGATCCCCACAACCGTGCCCACCAATCCGACGAACGGCGCGGTCGATCCCACGGTGGCGATGATGCTCATGCCGCGTCGCAAACTCGAACCGGCGGCAAGCACAGCCCGCCGGACCGTGCGGTCGTAGGCTTCGCGCTGAGCATCGGGAGCAAGGTCGCCTGCCAGGATGTCCGTGCCCGCGGCAATCACATGCGCCACCGGGCTATGAGTAAAGTGTTTCGTGTCGGCACCGGCCTCGGCGACCCCCGCGGTCAGCACGTGCTGGCGCCACGCTGCCAGAAAACGCGTCGACTCGCGCGTCGCGCGCCGCAACACAACCCACTTCTCAGCAGCGGTTGCCAGTGACAGCAACGACATCAGGGTCAAGAGGACGACCACCGCCTTGGCGATTGGTCCCATGATGGTCCACATTTCTACGACCGAAAACTGCATTGGCAGCTCCTTCTATCAGCGCAGTTGGAAGCGCACCGGTACATCGATGACCACGCGCACCGTGGTGCCGTCGCGATCGCGCCCGGGCTCGAACACCCACTTGCGGAGGGCCTCGACGGCGGCGGTATCGAAGATCGGCATCGATTCGACCACGGTGATACCGTCTTCGACATGACCGTTGCGATCCACCACGGCGCGCAGCACGACACGACCCGCCAAGCCGCGCGCCCGCGCCATGGCAGGGTATTCAGGCAAGACCCGTGAGACGACGACGGGCGGATGCTCCACGCGCTCGGCGGAAACCGGTGCGTCTCCATGTCCACCGACGACGCCCCCGATCTTGCCCCCGGGCTCACCGCCGACGACTCCACCCACCACACCTCCGACTGAACCCTCGGACACAGTTCTCGCCGGCGGAGCAATAACCGGTGGGGTTGGCACCATTCGCTTCGGTTTGTGGGGTATCACCAGCCGCTGCCGTTCTTGTGGCTTGGGAACCTCTTTGGGAGGCTGCTCCTCGATGACCGGCTGCGGCGCGACCGGTGCACTGAGCGGCGCGCCCAGCGGAGGTGGGGGCGGCGCTACCGGTTCCACCCAGACCATGCGCGCTGGCGGCGGTGGCGGCAGGATCCCGGCGCGCTGCACGAGGCAGACAACAAGACCAAGCACCGCCGCATGCGCCGCGAGCGACACCGCCCATGCCGTTCGGCGCCGCGGCACCCGATAGGGCGGTGCTGGAAAAACTCGCCGGGAATCGGTCGCCGTCATGTCGCTGCGCCTCTTCAAAAGCGTGCCATGACTCCGCCGCGAAATTGAATCGGTTCAACGGGATGGAACACATTTCCAAAGACCGACGCTGAGCTGGGTGTGATGCGTGATTCATACGCGTAGTCAATGTCGTGATCACGTCGATCGAAGATGTTCAACAATTCAAGCTGGATCCGCCATGTATCGGTAATCTGGTAGCTGGCAGCTCCGTTGAGCAGTACCGTCGGGTTGGACTTGAAGATTCCGTCCGACGTCAAATCGCGTGGTCCGAAGTAGCGCAACCGCAGGCTCGTTGAGAATCCGTTCCAGTCATGCAGGGTGGCACCTGATGCGATCACCAACCCGACCGCCTCAGGCACGTCTTTGCCCCCCGGACTGCCCGGGGCCGCATCGTCGGAATCGGTAGACTTGAAGCGGGCGATCGAATCGGCGATGTCCAGGTCGAAGGCCAGCTGTTCGAGCGGCGTGAAGTAGTTGCCCCATTCGAGGCCGACGCGCTGGCTCGGCTGTTTTGAAGGAACAGTGCCGCCCGTGTCGCCGCTCTGTTGAAGCTCGGAGTCACTGTGCAGGTACCACAGCGAGAGCGTGCTCTGG
>DATKMS010000286.1:0-3618 GCA_035541735.1 Candidatus Margulisiibacteriota bacterium | reverse complement strand
TCGCCAAGTTGCGCTCACCGCTCGGCAACAGTCGCCCTGACGAGATTGCCGCGCTCGTCGCTTTCGTCGCCTCGGACGAGGCACGCTTCATGACCGGCTCGATTGTGTCGATCGATGGCGGACTGACGATTTGACGAGCGCGTCGTTTCAGACACTGCGCGCTCGTGTGCCCCAGTAGACGCCGGCCAACACCGCAGCACCGCCGAGGAGTTGTGCCGGCCCGAAGCGCTCGCCGAGCAGTGCCGCGGACAACACCGCGGTCAGCACCGGCATCAGATAGATGAACACCACCGCGCGGCTGACGCCGAGTGTCCGCACGCCCATCAAGAAGAACTGGCCCGAGAACACCGACGCGCCCACGGCCATGATGACCACGCCCCCGATTGCCGCCGCACTGGCAGCGCGCACCTGCACCCAGGGATGCTCGGGGAGGGCAAGCAGACAGAGCGCCACTCCGCCCACGACATAGACGACGCTGTTCGTGAACGCGGGCGAAACGTGTAGGACGACGCGACGTGAAGCGAGATTGAATACCGACCAGATCGCCGCCGCCGCAACCGCCAGCAGGTCACCACTGTTGAACGACAGGTCGATGAGGTGCCGCACCTCGCCCTTGGTGATCACCGTCGCTGCACCCAGGAGCGCCAGCGCGACACCGGTGAGGCGCTGCGCGCTGAGCCGTTCACCGATCAGCGGCGTCAGCAGGATCGTGAAGACCGGGTTGAGTGCGATGAGCAATGCCGTGTTCGTTGCGGTGGTCCGCGACAACGCCAGGAGGAACAGCCACGGGTAGAGCACGCTGCCGCATGCCACCAGCACGCTGAGCGCTCCCGCAACCCGCCGCACCTCGCGCCACGGCGCACCGCGGACGCCGAAGGGCACCAGGATGAGCGCCGCCACGACGAAGCGCCACGCTGCAACCGTGAGCGGTGTCATCTCGGCGAGCGCCAGCTTGCCAGCGACATACGCCGAGGCCCAGCCCAGGCTTGCCGCAGTGAGACCGGCGTAAGCCAGCAACTCGGCATCAACGCGCGAGGCCACAGGAGTGACTGCCGGGGCTGCATCCATCGGTGCCCGCATACCATCGTGCCCGCGCTGTGGCGAGGCCGGTTCTACGACAGTGGATTCTTCACCGTGCCAAGGGCATCGCACTGAACGCAGCGTGATCGTGGCGGTCGAGGAGGCAGGCTACAGGGTTGACCACGCAGTTGCTGGAACGACAGCCGTACTGGTAGGCTCACGTCACCGAGCACAAGGAGTGCAGTCGTGATCGAGGACAGACGGACATGATCACCGGCAGCTGCTTGTGCGGTGGCGTCCGCTTCGAGCTGGAACGCGCCGCCGGGCCGTTTGAGCTCTGCCATTGCCGCCGTTGCCGCAAGGTGAGCGGGGCGGCCTTTGCGGCAATGATCGGGGTGCGCACCGCGGATTTCCGGTTGCTGCAAGGACAGGAGTTGATCGCCGCATACGATGCCCCGATCCTCGAACGCCCGCCGGCCTATCGCACCTCGTTCTGCCGCCGTTGCGGCTCACCGGTGCCGAACCCCGATCCGAAGGCGGAGTGGTTCGAAGTTCCGGCCGGCACGCTCGACGACGACCCACAGCTGCGCCCCGATAAGCACATCTTCGTCGAGCTGAAGGCGCCGTGGTTCGAGATTACAGATGCCTTGCCGCGGCATGACAAGCCGGCCTTGTATCAGCTGCGGCAGCAGATGGCACAGACCGCAAGCGTGCCGCACAACACGGAGGTAGCGATGCTCAAGCTGGATCACCTTGCTATCTGCGTCAGCGATCCCCAACGGTCGCGTGATTGGTACACGAGCTACTTCGGCTTCACGGTCGAGTTCGAGGTGCCGGAGCGCGACACCGTCGCTTTGCAAGACGACGCAGGGCTGACGATGTTCCTCGTCAAAGACGCGGAACGGGCGCGCCATCCGTCGTGCGGGCTCACCTTTCAGGTCGCCGACGTCGAGACCAAGTACCGCGAGTTGGTGGCTGCGGGACTGCAGTTCGTGAAGGCGCCGCAGAAGCTATACTGGGGCTATGGTGCCGAGCTGGCCGATCCGGACGGCTACCTGATCCACCTGTGGGACGAGCACACGATGCGCGAGCAGAGCGGCGGATGATCCAGGGGCCTTCGGACGCGGAGCACGTCGTTGAGTTCTTCTTCTCCCCGGGGAGTCGTTACTCGTACCTCGCGGCAAGCCAGATCGCGTCGATCGAATCGGAGACCGGCTGCCGCGTCGACTGGCGGAGGGTGAACGGACCGGATATTCGCGCGCTGCGGGGGCGCGACCCGTTCGCCGGCGAGCCGGTGTCCGGACAGTACGATTGGGGGTATCGCCGCCGCGACGCCGAGGCGTGGGCAGACTACTACGGCATCCCGTTTCGCGAACCGCCGACGCACACCTTCGACTTTCGCTTGCTGGCGCGTGCGGCAACGGTGGCGCAGCGGCTGGGCGCCGCGGCAGCCTACGGGTGGCGGCTGTGTTCCGCGATCTATGCTTCCGACGAGTGGCCGGTCGATGAGACCGTCTGCGCCCGCGTCGCCGAAGAGGTCGGTCTTCCGCCGGCGCGGTTCGTTGCGCTCGTCGCCGATCCGCAGACCGACGAGCAGCTCGCGGCGACGGCACGCGAAGCCCACGCGCGCGGCGCCTTCGGGGTGCCTACCTTCTTCGTCGGCGCGCAGATGTTTTGGGGCAACGATCGCATCGTGCTTCTGAAGCATGTCCTCCGCAAGCGCACCGCGGCCCGCCACTGAGCAGCGGAGCACTCGAATATTGCCTGCCGCGCAGCCGGGTGCTGTGGCGTGAGTGCAGGAGGCCGCTGATGAAGCAGCTGGATGAACTGTTGACGGAGCGCTTGCTTCTCGAATGCCTGCGCGCCGCGCACGCCGCCGATCTGAGTCGCCTGCATCGCGACGAGCGCGCCATGGCAACGCTCGGCGGAGTGCGGCCGCCCGCGGAGACGCGGCGCGTCCTCGCGGAGTGCGAACGACACTGGGAACAGTACGGCTTCGGCTTGTGGGCGGTCCGTGAGAGAGCGACAGGAGCATTCGTAGGCCGCGGCGGCCTCCAGCACACGCACGTCGGTGACCGTGATGAGGTCGAAGTCGCCTACGCGTTTCTGCCGCAGTACTGGGGGCAAGGCTTGGCCACGGAACTGGCAACCGCAAGCGTGCGCGTCGGCTTCGAGGTTCTGCAACGGCCCGAGCTCGTTTGTGTCACGCTGACCACCAACCACGCCTCGCAACGGGTGATGGAGAAGGCCGGCTTTCGCTACGAACGCAATGTGCTCCACGCTGGCTTGCCGCACGTGCTCTATCGCCTGACGGCAAGGGCGTGGCGGGCGCAGGAAATCTGAGCCCCCTCCAGACGCGCCCCGCGCTTGACCCGCCCGGCGCGCTGCCGTACGAAGCTGCGTGTCCTCCGAGACCAATCACGAAGAGGAGTGGATCCATGCACGTCGGAATGGGAATCATCTTCCAGGGTGAAGGTGAAGGCCGAACGGACCGCAACGTCTACCGCAACGAGTTGCGCTTCGCCGACCTCGCGGAGCCGCTCGGATTCGAGTCGCTGTGGGGCGTCGAGCATCACTTCACCGACTACACGATGTGCC
>DATKMS010000285.1:0-10874 GCA_035541735.1 Candidatus Margulisiibacteriota bacterium | reverse complement strand
CATTGATCAGTATGTCTCTGCTCGATGGCTACGAGCTGATCATGTGTGTTACCGATGGCGGCGACGTCCGCATCACTGCGCTGCCATGATCTACGTCCAGTCGGTTCTTCTACACCGAAGGTGTTGCGCATCATAGCCTGGGGTTGCCTTCTCTTGGCTACCCCAGGCGACGGCGTCGGACTTCCGCACCCGCTGCCGGACGCCAATCGCCCGCGCCGATTGGGCCAGGGACGCCTGACCCGTCGCGAGCGGCCCCGCGATCGGCCCTCCGGAAAGCGCCGACAAAGTGGTTGCAATATTCAAGCTGGACAAGTCAATCTCTACCAAAGGGGGAGTCAAACATGAACATTTCAGTCGTCGGACTCGGCAAGCTCGGCTCGCCGCTGGCGGCGGTGTTGGCGCACAAGGGCCACACGGTGATCGGGGTCGACATGAACCCGCGCAACGTCGAGTTGATCAACCAGGGCAAGGCGCCCGTCTTCGAGCCGGGGCTCGATGAATACCTCCACGCGTCGCGCGACCGGCTGTCGGCCACCACCGACTTGAGCCATGCGGTCCGCAACAGCGAGGTGACCTTCATCATCGTGCCCACACCCAGCCACGAGGAGGGCGCCTTCTCGCTGCGCTATGTGCTGGCGGCGCTCGAAGCGATCGGCGCCGCCCTGCGCGACAAGCACGACTTCCACCTCGTCGTGCTCACCAGCACGGTCATGCCCGGGGCCACCGGCAACGAGGTGCTGCCCGCCCTGGAACGCCACTCGGGCAAACGTTGCGGCCGCGATTTCGGCCTCTGCTACAATCCGGAGTTCATCGCCCTGGGCAGCGTCATCCACGACATGCTGCACCCCGACGTCGTGCTCATCGGCGAGTCCGACGTGCGCTCGGGTGATATCCTGGTCGGCATCCACCACAGCATCTGCGAGAACACCCCGCCGGTCGCCCGCATGAACTTCGTGAACGCCGAGCTGACCAAGCTGGCGGTGAATACCTTCGTGACCACGAAGATCTCGTACGCCAACATGCTGGCGCAGGTGTGCGAGCGCTTGCCGGGTGCCGACGTCGACGTCGTGACCTCCGCTCTCGGCCTCGACTCGCGCATCGGGCGCAAGTACTTGAAGGGCGCGCTCGGCTATGGCGGGCCGTGCTTTCCGCGCGACAACCAGGCCTTCGCGCACCTGGCGCGGACGGTCGGTGTGCATGCGGCCGTCGCCGAAGCCACCGACGCGCAGAACCGCCAACAGGTGCAGCGCCTCGCCGAAGCGGTGCATGCGCGCTTGCCCGCCAACGGCCGCGTCGGCGTCCTCGGCCTCTCCTACAAGCCCAACACCGACGTGGTGGAGGAATCGCAGGGGTTGGAGTTGGCGCGGCATCTGCACGCGCACGGGGTGGCGGTCGTCGTCTACGACCCGGCGGCGGCCGACAAGGCACGATCGATCGTCGGCGACGGCATCGTCTTCGCCGCCTCGGCCGTCGACTGCGCACGGCAAGTCGACGTCATCGTCATTACAACCGCCTGGGATGAGTTTCGGGCGCTGTCGGCCGAGCATCTGAACAGCGCCAACGGCCGGCCCACGGTCATCGATTGCTGGCGCGTGCTCGACCCCGCCAACTTCGGCGATGCCGCACACTTCGTGGCGCTGGGCACCGGCCCGCGGCTCGACGGCCATCAGTCGGCGGCGCCGCAGGCCGCGGCGCGCGAGGAATGGGTGGATGCCGGACGCTCGCCGTCAACGGGAGGCATGCAGAAGGATCGGGGGTTTTCTCCAAGGTGAGCGCGATGCCCAGCGCCCGGGGCTACACCCCGGGCTATTGAGTGCCGCCCCTCCGGGGCTGAGGACACCGCGTGGTTGCCAGCACTCTGCCGCGCCGCGCTTCTGCCATCAGCCCTGCAAGGGCGGTACTCACGAGCCAGGGGTGCAGCCCCTGGCTCAACCACGCTTGCGGCTCCCGTTCCGATACACAGGTTGGCCGCTCATCCGCTCTTTCCAGCGCCGCGGGCTGTGGAGAAACGGCAAGTTCGATAGAGTTCAGAACACGGAAGGGGGACAAAAATGACGACTCAAACCAGAGTGCTGGTCACGGGTGCCGGCGGATTCATCGGACATCACCTGACGCGCTCACTCGTCGAGCGCGGGTACTGGGTACGCGGCGTCGACGTCAAGCATCCCGAGTATGAACGTTCTGCGGCGCACGAGTTCGAGCTGCTCGATCTGCGGCGCTGGGCCGAGTGCCTGCAGGCGACACGCGGTGTCGACCATGTCTACAACCTGGCGGCCAACATGGGTGGCATCGGATTCATCGCCGCCCACAAGGCGGAGATCATGCACGACAACGCGTTGATCAACCTCCACATGCTCGAAGCCGCGCGCGTCAACGGCGTGCAGCGCTATCTCTACACCTCGTCCGCATGTATCTATCCCATACATCTGCAGGAGTCTCCGGACGTGACACCGCTCAAGGAGGCGGATGCGTACCCGGCAGACGCGGAGGACGGTTACGGCTGGGAGAAGCTCTTCACCGAGCGCCAGTGCCGGCATTACTACGAAGACTACGGACTCAAGACATACGCCGTCCGCTTCCACAACATCTTCGGGCCGCTGGGCACCTACGACGGCGGCCGCGAGAAGTCGCCCGCGGCGATCTGCCGCAAGGTCGCGCTGGCCAAACCGGTCGACGAAATCGAGGTGTGGGGTGATGGTGAGCAGACGCGTTCCTACTGTTACGTGAGCGATTGCGTCGACGGCATCAGCCGCCTCTTGGCGTCGGACTTCCACGACCCCATCAACCTCGGGCAAGATCGGCTCATTACCGTCAACGAACTGGTGGACATCGTCGCCCGGGCGGCGGGCAAGAAGATCACCAAACGCTACGACCGCAGCAAGCCGCAAGGCGTGCGGGGTAGAAACGCGGACCTGACGCTGATGAAAAAGACCCTGGGCTGGGAACCGCGCGTCAGTCTCGAAGAAGGGCTGGCCGAGACGTACCGTTGGATCGAAGGCGAGCTGCGCAAGAACGGACGGCTGGCCGCATGAGCCGCAGCACTCTGCAAGACCAATGCGTCGATCAGACCGGCAGCGGGGTGGCCTCCCCAGGCGAATGGGGAACGCCGCCGGGAACTTCTCACTCTCAGCTTTGCCCTGCGCTCCTTGCGATACCTTGTCACATCGAGGACCACGCCGAATGCCTTCTGGCATGAGGCGGAATGAAGCTGAGCACCCCGACTGCGACCTACATCGCCGACATCGACGGCGGGCGCGGCGGTGCGGACAGACGGGGCGCAGAAACTTCTGGCCGAGGGGAATTGGCGCTCCCACAGCTGGGGCACCCGTGCTCATCAGAGCAGCATCTCCACCGGGTAGTGTCGGTGACCGCGCCGAATGCGATACGCAGCGAAGTCGCGGCGGTCGACCGTAAAGATGCGCCGGGTGTTGAGCGTCTCCGCGGCCACCAGCAACGAGGCATCGGCGAGATCCATCGGCTGGTCGGCATATCGTTCCATCAACTCGAAGGCGCGTTCGAGGGTGCCGCGGTCGAGGAACCACACGCCCAGTCCCCCTAGCGCGATGAAGTCGCGCAGGCGGTCCGATCCGAGACTCTCCGGCGACAAGATGTGAAACGCTTCGGTCAAGACGGGAATGGTCGTGAGCAGTCGGGAGCGCAGTGTCTTGAGGGTCCGCTTGCAGCGGTCGTGCAGCGCATCACGCGGATCGAACAGGGCAATCAACGGTCCGGTGTCGACCAGGATCACCGCGGCACCCTTGCAGCGATGGCCTTGCGCGCCGCGGCGCGCGTCTCGGTCGAGGGGCCTTTGGCGTAGCCGCCCGCGCCGAGGTCGAGCTGGCAATAGATGTCATAGGGTGTCTGCCGACTCGTGCGTACCACCTCGTCACGCACGACTCGCAGCCCGCGCTTGAGCGCCGCGGAGATCGGCATGCTGGTCGCCGCCTGGATTTCCTGCAGCGCCCGTTCGGCTTCTTCGTCGAGACGCACTGTCCGAATGCCCATATCTCACACCGTATTACGGTCAGTATTACACCGGCGAGTCGATGGGGTCAATGAGACGTGGGCGAGTACCCCTCCGCTGTCGCTCGCTTCATTCCAGTTCCTCCAGCAGCCGCCGCGTTCGACCGCCAGGCTGGATTGTACGTGGTCGCGTTGGCGCACGCCGCCGCTACGAACTGCACAACGGAGCAGGGGGTGTAGCGCCATCGCTGCCCACCCGCTCCCGGCGCGGCGCCGGCCGACCGCGCCGGGAGTGCATCCGCCATTTTCGGCCGCCATCGTACACCCCGCCCAGGGCACAACGTGTCCGTCGCACTCGCCTCGCTCAATCGCCCTTGATCCTCTTGATCAGCGCAGCGCCGGTCACCAGCTCCAGTTGCGCCTCCAGCCGAATGACGCGCGCCGTCAGGTCTTCGATCTTTGCTTGCTGTGCCTTGAGCGCCTCCGCCTGACGGCTCACCTTGTCCTCGAGCTTGATCATCGAGGTCAGGGCGCCCCACACGCGGTCCGTCACGCTCATCAGGCGCCCGTCTTCAGAGTGCTGCGCCTCGCCTTGGCTTCTAACGCGGTAATGCGCTTGTTGCTCGCCGCGACGAACTGAAGTGCCTCGTCGATCGCGGCACTGGCTCGATCGGCTGCCGCCTTGGCACGATCCGCCAGGGCGCCCAGTTGCTCGCTCGTCTCCGCGGATTCGTAGGCGGCCGCTCCACGGCGCATCAGCTCGGAGAGCGGCAGACCAAGCCTCCTGGCTTTGGCCATGATGGCCTTCTTCTCCCGCGGCGTCGCTTGGACGACGATTCTTTCAATCGCTGCAGCCATGGCTACCCCTGGGGGAATGTCATAAGCATGGACAGTGTATGTACATAGGGAAACGCGGTCAAGCCAGAGTCTTCGCCGATGCACAAATCCGAAATTCGAGCTTTCTCTCTCAGACCTCGGGCGCATACATGTACGGCGCCGCGTGCCGCGCGTACCAGGCTGGTAGCAGCCGGCGGCAGCCGTACGCCAACGGTTGTCGCAGCTGCCAGAGCGGCGTGAATCCCGTATAGATCCAGAAGGCGTAGACCAGTTCTTTCGCCACGTACTTCGGCAGGGCGCGCCATGGGCAGGCGAGCAGCGCAAAGGCAATGGTGCTGCGGATGTCGCGCACGGAGCGCCGCGACCAGGCAATCCCCCAGAGCTCGCGCGGCGTGCGCTTCGCAAACAGGTTCTCGCCGAAACCGGTGTGCTCGGTGCGCAGATAGACCTTCGCTGCGTAGTAGGTGACCAGGCGGAACCCATGCCGCTGCGCCCGCAGCGCCATCTCGAAGTCGGCGTGATACTGGGGCAACCACCGGCAGGCAAAGTTGCCGGCGGCACGAAACACGGCCAGCGGAAACAGCACACCCCGGCCCGTGGTCACGTTGACGTCGAGGTTCACGTCCTGCCCCGGCCGCAGCGGCCGGGCGACGGTGACGCCGTCGAAGAACTGCCCCGCATCGAGCACCCGCTCGCGTTTCCCCGCATCGTACACCACAGCCGAGATGATTGCCGCCGGATACACTCGGCTGCCTGCCAGCAGCGCATCGAGCAGATCGTCGTCGAAGGTGAGGTCGTGGTTGAGCGCCACGACGCCGTCGGCGGCACTCCCCTGCGCCAACGCGTAGTCCACCCCCCTCGCCATCGCACCCGCCCACCACAGGTTCCCGTCCCCCCTCAGAATCACCGTCTCGGGATACTGCTGCCCGACCGCAGCCGCCGTCCCGTCGGTTGAACCATCATCCACCAGCACGACACGGAAATCGCGGTACGTCTGCCGGCGCAGACACGCCAGGCATTCGAGGACTGTGGCGCGGTTGTTATGCGCCGGAATCACCACGAAGATCATCGCAGCGTCGCAGGCACGTTGATCGTCGATCTGCACGGCGTGCCGATTGCGGCAGCAGCACCCACGCCCAACGTCCTGTTCGTAGACCGCTGCCGCTGGCCGCAGTGGGCTTCCACGTCCGACACGCTGCTAGCAGTAGCGAGTCAGTTCAGTTGTTTGCAAGACCGGCGTGCGCTGGTCCGCCTGCGGCTGCGCACAGACGTCTGGCTCCGCCAATTCACACGCAGGTCCTCCGCGGATCAACGCGGAGCGCCGGCGCTGCCGCGTCCGTAGCCGTGCTCGGTCGCGTACTCTGCGAGGGCGGCTTGCAACAAGCGGCGGGCGCGGGCGAGCCGTGAGCGAATCGTCCCGATGGGGCAGCCAATCGCTGTGGCCGCCTCCTGGTAGCTCAGCTCCTGGATGTCGACCAGCACGATCACTTCGAGGAATTCGAGCGGCAACGTCTGCAGCGCGGCTTCCACCTGCTCATCGAGCCCGTGCGACAGCACCAGGGTCTCCGGATCGCTCGGCGGCGTGTCGGCCGCTGCCCTACCACCGTGCAGCCCCTCGTCGAACTCGACCGCTAGCCGGTCCCGATAGCGGGCGTGGTGGCGGTTCTTGAACCCATTGTGCAGGATCGTCATCAGCCACGCCTTGCAGTTGGTTCCCGGCGTGAATTGGTGCCAGAAGCGGTACGCCCGGAGATAGGTGTCCTGCAGCAGGTCTTCCGCCTCCTGGCGATTGCGCGTCAGATAGAGGCTGGTGGTGTACACCTGGTCCATGTGTGGCAACGCGCACCGCGCAAAGGCTTCGCGTTTGGCGAGGTCGGCTGTCGGCACCGCGGCGCGTCGTGTCTGCACTTCCCCCGCGCATCGGACGGACGGCCCGCGGGTGGTCGAGGCTGTCGGGCCGAAGGTGAAGGAACTCAAGGTTGGCGCGTGTGTTCCCATGGGAGCCTACTCGACGGTGATCGTGCCCGCCATCCCAAAGCTGCAGTGCTGACTGCAGAAGTACGGGTACGTCCCAACGGCGGTGAAGGTGTGGTTGTAGACCGTGCCGTGGCTCGAGAGCCGGGCCCTGTCACAGCTGCTGTCGTTCGGTGAACAGAACTGCTTATCGGCGGTACAGTCGCTACCGCTGACCACGTTGTGGCCGCTGCTCTCCCAGGACCACATCACCGTGTCGCCCACATGAATGCTCAGATCCGGCGGGCGGAACGTGAACGTCCCGTCGGGCCCGACGAGCACGGTGTGCGTCACTGGCGTCGGTGTCGGAGGCGTTGCGCATCCGTTCAGCGCGCTGCTCACCGCTGCGAGGATCTCGTTGACGGAGATCTCTCCGTTGTCGTCACCATCGCCGGCAGTACACGCCGAAAGTGCAGTGTCGCCGAGGGCGATGTTCACCATCGTGAGCAACTCGTTGACGTCCACAACGCCGTTGTGGTTGCAGTCGCCGACGCACGACGTCGCCGCGGGCGTGGCGCTTGCGAGCGGGGTGCCCGGTGCCGTACCGGCGAGGTTCAGGGCCGCCATTTGCGCGCCGATGTAGTCGCCCAACTCGCCATCCAGGGGGGCATTGCAGCTGCCATCGCCGCCGCACATCGCCCCGTGGTCGACGGGATCATATGCCCCGGCGTACTTGTAGAACTCGTAGCGGCGAATCACGGTGTGTGAGCCGCCGCCAAGGTGTGCCTGGGTCTTGAGCGCGCCGCTGTTTGGGCTGTGAGGATTGTGCTGTAGGAGCTTCCACTCGATCTCCGCTTGGCTGGCGTCTTCAGGCACCACCGCCGGGTTGTCCGTCGTCAGCTCGTCGAGGGCGACGTCGCGCGGCAATTCGGTCTTGTAGATCTTCACCCATTGCGCGTCGCCCTTTTGCTGTTCCGGGTGCGGCGGTGGCGGCGGATGGATTTCGGCCGCCACAATCGGAGCCGCGCCGGCCTGTGCAGGCGGCTGCACGGTCCAGATTGGTGCCGGTATCGAGACGGCGCTACCCGACGGGATCAACTGCCCGGGGTGTTGCGGATCGGCGATGAGCCATCGGTAGACCACATTCGTCGGCTGAACAATGGACATTTGGCTGATGTTCGCAGGATCGAAGCGCACCCCGTTGTGATCACATGGCGCTGGGTTGCTGGAGAGCGGGACATTCATCGGGATGCACGGTTCGGCCGTGGTTCGGGTGATGGGGCCGGTGAGCGGCGGCGTACCGGTGGCGAACTGTTCGGTGATGGGATCCCAGGTACTTTCGTAGCGCACGTAATAGCCGCCGGCGAAGGGGGTCACGCTTGGCAGGCCGTAGCGATCCGGAAAGAAGGCAACGGGTGCCGGCGACCCATCGAGCTCGATTTCGAATCCGTGGGCGATCTCTCCGGTATCGTTGTAAACATCGAAGTTGAAGAGGGAGCCAAACACGGTGGGCGTCTGTGCGCGCACCGCGACGGGAGCGGTAAGCGTGGCCAAGGTCAATGCCTCGCCCAACAGAGTCAGGCGCCAGCAGAATCGTTTCATGGTGCGGCGGAGCGCGCACATCGGTCAGCTCCTTTTCCCTCTTGCGGTCCGTGGATCTGATGGTCAAGAAGCAACACGTGCGCCGGACGAACGGTGTTGAGACCACTACACACCAGCGGCCGTTGGGAGCGCCGGGGTGGGTCCAATCCCCCACCTGGGTCATTTGCCCCCGGGTTTGAACTGGACAGTGACGTCGAGGGCGTCTGGAACGGGGGAAACCCACTCGTCGTGTGCGATGTCGCTGCACACGCCTGCGGCACCGACTATCCGCGGCGCGCCGAGTATGTCGCGAAGTTCATCGATCACATCGATCCGGATCGCCTCTCGCAAGCGATCAGCATCCTCGGTTGGCAGCCGCGACCTCGCGTGCGGCAACAACAGGCACTGCCGGTGAAATGAGCGTGGCGGGTGCCCGGCCACCTCGATCGACACGTTGATCCGTCAAATGCAGCGGGCCGGCACGCTGCCTGCTCACGGCGCAGCCCAAATGCCAAGGGCGGCACACCACGTGACGAGTCCGCTGCCGGCCGACACAGCGGTCGCGTCGCCGATTCACGCCTCCCTTGAGCAACTCCACGCCAAGTACGCCACGCTGCGAGACGGTGCGGTCGCCACCTACATCCCCGAACTCGCCAAGGCCGATCCGGAATGGTTCGGCATCTGCGTCGCCACCACCGATGGCTACGTGTACGAGGTCGGCGACACCCGCCAGCTGTTCACGATTCAGTCGATCTCCAAGCCCTTCGTCTACGGTCTGGCACTCGAAGACCGTGGGCGGGCGGCGGTACTCGCGAAGATTGGCACCGAGCCAACGGGCGATGCCTTCAACTCGATCAGCCTGGCGCCGGCTACCGGCTGCCCGCTCAACCCGATGATCAATGCCGGCGCGATTGCCGCCGCATCGCTGGTCGCCGGCCATTCGGCGGAGGACAAGTTCGAGCGCCTGCGCACTGCGTTGTCGACCTACGCCGGTCGCTCGCTGACGCTCGACCGCGCCGTCTTCGAATCCGAACGCGACACCGGCCACCGCAACCGCGCCATCGGTCACATGCTGCGCAATTTCGACATCATCACCAGTGACCCGGAACCCGCTCTCAATCTCTACTTCCAACAGTGCTCGATCGCCGTCGATTGTCGGGACCTCGCGGTGATGGCGGCGACGCTCGCCAACGGTGGCATCAATCCCCGCACCGGCGAGCCGGCCATCCGTTTCGAGCTGGTCGACAGCATTCTGAGCGTGATGACCACCTGCGGGATGTACGACTACGCGGGCGAGTGGGTCTACTGGGTCGGCTTGCCGGCCAAGAGCGGCGTTGCCGGTGGCGTGTTGGCCGTCCTGCCGGGTCAACTCGGCATCGGCGTCTTTTCCCCACGCCTCGACCGCCGTGGCAACAGCGTCCGCGGCGTCGCCGTGTGCAAGGACCTGTCGCAGCAATTCAACCTGCACTTCCTGCGCGCCGCACGCCCGGCGCATTCGGTGATCCGCGCGCAGCACACGCTGGCGGATATCAGCTCGAGACGGCGACCGAGTGCAGCCGAGCGGCGCGTCCTCGACGCGCTCGGCACGCGCGTGCGCATCTATGACCTCCTGGGTGACTTGCCGTTCGCCGCCGTCGAGAGCATCGTGCGCACCCTCGTGGATGCGAGCCCGCAGCTCGACTGTGCCGTCATCGACCTGACGCGCGTCGATCGCATCGACGACTGCGCCGCCGCACTCTTCCAACGGCTCATCGTCGCGCTGGGCACGCAGGAGAAGCAACTCGTCCTCGTGAATGGCCGGCGGCATCCCAAGTTCGTGCGCGCCATCGAAGAGGCGCTGACGGCTGCTGACGAATGGGGCCGGTTGGTCACGTTCTCCGACCTGGACGCGGCACTGGAATGGTGCGAGAAGCGACTCATTGCCCAAACCAGTCCGAGCCTCCTCGCCGAGCGGCCGATGACCCTGGCCGAACATGAAACGTGCGACGGACTCGCGCCCGAAGCCTTGGCGCTTCTGGAAGGCGTCCTCGAACGGTGGTCGTTCAAGGCCGGCACCCTCGTTCTCCGCAAGGGCGATCCGGCGGATGCCTTGTACCTGTTGATGCGCGGCCAGGTCAGCGTGGTGCTGTCACTGCCCGACGGCGGCATCAAACGCCTGGCGACGTTCCCAGCGGGAATGGCGTTCGGCGAACTGGCGATCAGCGACCGCGGCGAACGGACCGCGGATGTGCGCGCCGACACGGCAGCGGAGTGCTATCTGCTCCCGGTGGCTGCCCTCGACCAGCTCGGCGAAACGCACCCGGCGATCAAGATGAAGCTCCTGGAGAACTTGTTGCGCCACGTGTCGCGCACGGTGAGCCGCCTCAACCAGGAAGTAGGGGCGCTGTCGCGCTGAGGAATTGCTCCTCGCAACTACTTTGGACCGCGGAGCAGGCTCCAGATTCGTGATCTTCAATGTTTATCATGCAGGGTGACAGGACCGCAGCTCACGGAACAGTTGCTCGCTGACAGCCGCGGGGGAGCGGGTCGTCACTCTCCGT
>DATKMS010000284.1:0-3066 GCA_035541735.1 Candidatus Margulisiibacteriota bacterium | reverse complement strand
ACGATGACCGAGGTGCGCTCGTAGAGGCGGCTGATGAGGTGAAACAGGAGCTGCCCCCCGGATTGGGAAAAAGGCAGATAGCCGAGTTCGTCGAGGACGATGAAGTCGATGCGCGTGAGCTGTAGGGCAAGCCGACCGTGGCGCCCGCTGCGGGTCTCGGCTTCCAGCCGGTTGACCAGATCCACTACGTTGTAGAAACGACCACGGGCACCGGCACGGATGCAGCTGCGAGCGATGGCGATTGCCAAGTGAGTCTTGCCGGTGCCGGTTCCGCCGATGAGCACGGCGTTGCGCTGCTGGTTGAGGAAGTCGCCGGCGGCCAGCTCTCGCACGAGTGTTTGGTTGATGGGTGTCTGGTCGAAATCGAAGTCCTCGAGCTCCTTGGCCAGCGGTAGCTTGGCAATAGCGATCTGGTACTTGATGGATCGCGCCTGCTTCTCGTTGATCTCGGCGGTGAGCAGATCGCCGACGATGCGCTGCGGTTCGTGCTGGCGTTTGACAGCCGTGGCCATGATCTCGTCGTAGGACGCCTTCATGCCGTAGAGTTTGAGCTCTCCCATGAGATCGAAGATCTGGGTGCGTTCCATCACTGATTCCTCCGAAGATTGTCGTAACGGGTACAATCGGCGGCGGGCTCGTATTGCAGGGTAAGAGCCGCCGGGGTGAGTAGCTTTTCGGGTGGTTCGGGATCGCGCTGGCGAGCCAGGATGTTGAGGACCACATCGGCCGAGTACACTCCGTGCGCGAGCGCCTCGGCGCACGCCGACTCCACCGCCGCCAGCCCATCGCTGAGCACAGCGGTCAGAATGTCGACCATCTGTCGGTTGCCGTCGCTGGCCGAGCTAAGCCGGCGTCGTACGCGCTCCATGGAGGCGGGCAGCACCCAGTCCTTGAACGGTGCCCCGTTGCGCAACGCACCGGGCTTGCGCGCCAGCACGGGCACGTAGTGCCAGGGGTTGTAGATCGTCTGCCCGCGCCCAAACGAGCGCGGATGCTCGGCGACAATGCGTCCTTCCTGGCGAATCACGATACGTTCGGCATAGGCGTACACCTCCACCGGTCGGCCCACGGCGTCGGCCGACACCGAGTACTTGTTGTTGTCGAAACGTACCAAGAGGGTCTTGGACACCGAGGCCGGCACCGCGTGAAAGCCATCGAAGCGCCCGGCATAGGGGACCAGCTTCAGCCGCTCCTCCTCGAAGACCTCCCAGATCGTACGGTCCACCAACTCGGGGTGACGATGGGAGCGGGCGTAGGTAATGCAGCGATCGAGCAGGTAGTCGTTGATCTCCGCGTAGCTCTTGCAGCGCAGTCGCGGGGTGAAGAATCGTTCGCGAGCAAAGCCTACCTGGTTCTCGACCTGTCCCTTCTCCCACCCCGAGGCCGGTGTGCAGGCCACTGGATCGACCAGGTAGTGACTGCACATCTGCAAAAAGCGCCGGTTGTATTTTCGCTCCTTGCCTATGCAGATCGCTTCCACTGCCGTCTTCATGTTGTCGTAGATGCCGCGCCGGCAGCTGCCCTTGAACAGAGTAAAGGCTCGGTCGTGGGCGTCGAACACCATCTCCTGGGTTTCGCGTGGGTACACGCGCACAAAGGGCAGTCGGCTGTGGCACAGCCGCACGTGGGCGGCCTTCACCGTCAGCGGCATTCCACCCATCAGCACGATCTCGTGGCTCCAATCGAACTGATACGCTTCCCCGGGCTCGAAGCTCAGCGGCACATAGGCACTGGCTAGCGTCTGCCCGTGGGCCACGCTCCACGTCCGGGCGTAACGCCGCACAGCGTCGTAGCCGCCCGCGTAGCCGCGTTCGCGCAGCTCTTCGAAGATGCGGATCAGTGTCAGCTGCTCGCGACTCGGCTTGCTGACGTTGGCGACCAACAACTCCTCGAGCGTTGCCGTCCAGCGACCCAGTCTCGGTCGCGGCTGAGTCTCGCGCTCGTAGTGCGTATCGGTTTGTCCCGACCGAAGGATCTTACGCACCGTGTTGCGTGAGATCTTCAGCTCGCGGGCGATCTCCTTGATCGTCTTACCCTGAACAAAAAATCCTCTTCGTATTCGACCGATCGTCTCCACCGTCAGCATCCCCACCTCCCGCTCTGACCAACAGCAGGAGGCGCATCACGCTCACCGGGGAGGGGTCAATTTTGGACGCCGATTACCCCGATTTGGGGGTCAATTTTGCACGCCGAAACACAGCCGAAGGCAAGGGCATAGGCTGAGGAGGTAGTGGGCCTGTTCAAAGAAGCCCACTACCCGAAATATTTAGCTGCGGACGCCTCAGCCGATGCCCAGCTGAACACGATGCGGCGGAGCGGGGAAGTGGCTGTCAATCAGCGCAATGTCGTCGGCATCGAGTGCAAGGTCCCCGGCTGCGGCGTTGTCGCGCACATGTTGTGGATCGCTCGCCTTGGGAATTGCGAACGTGCCGTCGTCGCGCGTCAAGAATGCCAGCACGACCTGGGCGACGCTCGCCGTATGCCTCGTGGCAATCTCTTGCAGCGCCCGCGCCTTCCGACCGCCACTCGGCAAGCCGCCCATGGGTGTGTAGCCGACCACGGCGACATCGTGCTGCCGGCACCACAGCAACAGATCGCGCTCGATTCCGCGGTCAGCGAGGTTGTATAGTACCTGATTGCACGCCAGGGGAAAGCGCCGTAGCGCCGTGCTCGCTTCCTCGAGGTCGTCGACGTCGAAGTTACTGACCCCGAGGGCGCGAATGGTGCCGTCGGAAGTCAGATCCTCGAGCGCTCGCAGCGTATCTGAAAGCGGCAACTCTTCGCGCCAGTGCAGCAGATAGAGATCGAGATAGTCGGTCCCCAAGCGACGCAAGCTTGCGGCCGCAGCCCGCAGCGTCCCTTTGTACGTGGCGTTGGCGGGCAGGACCTTGGACACGAGAAACAACGATTCTCGCCGCCAGCCGCGGATCGCGTCGCCGACGATCTCCTCGGCAGCGCCCCTACCGTACATTTCCGCCGTGTCGATGTGCGTCATGCCGAGCTCAATGCCGAGCTTCAGCGCGTCGACCTCGGCGCTTCGTCGCGAACGCGATTCACCCATGTGCC
>DATKMS010000283.1:0-9291 GCA_035541735.1 Candidatus Margulisiibacteriota bacterium | reverse complement strand
CCGAAGAGATAGAACGCCATGCAGTCGAGTCCCGCCACGCCGGGCGCGTCGGTGTCGCCGGGGCGTCCGCCGCCGCCCTCGGTAAAGAACACGACCGGAAGGCGCAGGCGTTCGGCCAGCTCGAACATGCGGTCCTTCTTCCGATGGTTCTGGAAGCCCTGCGTACCTGCCAACACGGTGTAGTCGTACGACAGCACCACGCAGCGCGCTCGGACGTCGTCGAAGAGGTGTCCGTTGACGCGGCCGACGCCCGCAACCAGGCCATCGGCCGGAGTGCGTTCGATCAAGTCCTCAATGGTGCGCCGCTGCCGTTGCGCGGCGACCTGCAAGGCGCCGTACTCGATGAAGGTTCCCGGGTCGCAGAGGTCGGCGATGTTCTCGCGCGCCGTGCGCTGCCCGGTCTTTTGCCGCCGCGACACCGCATCCGGCCGGGCGGTGTCGAGTGTCAGCGCGTGACGCTGTTGCACTTCGGCGAGGTCAGCACGCACCTGATCGAGATCGATGTGCGTTGCTCGTTCAGCATCCGACAGCTCGATGTCGCGTGGTTCGATGAACAGGAGCGGATGGCCTTCCGGCACCGTGTCCCCGGCGCCTGCCGTGAGCCGCACCACCACACCGCCCGCCGGCGCTTCGATGACGTGCTCCATCTTCATGGCGTTCATGACCAGTAGCGCTTGCCCCTGGCGCACCGTATCGCCCTCGAGCACGTCGACGCTGACGATCGTCCCCTGCATCGGTGCGTGCAGGACGACGGCGTCCTCGAGTCCCGTCGTGTCGTATGCACGGCTCTCGGCTCTCGACTCTCGACTCTCGACTTTCGGCTCTCCCCTACCCTTCCCGTACTGGAGCACAGCAAGCGGATCTGTTGCATCGACCTTGGTGCCGGCGCCCAATCCGGCCCCCTCCCTGGCGCTCCCGCGCTCACGGAAGCCTGCCCTGAGCCTTGTCGACGGGTCGCCGGAGAGGGGACCTTGCTCCGCAGCGTCGTGCTCTTCCGCAACGAGTTCCGCGATGCGTTCTTCAATGAATCGAGTGTCAATGCGATTGGCGACAAAGTCGGGGTGCCGCAACAGTTGCCGCAGGAAGGGGATGTTGGTGCGCACGCCTTCGATCTTCAACTCACCGAGGGCGCGCACGGTTCGCGCCACGGCATCCGCAAAACGCGGCGATGTGGAGTGGCCAATCAGCTTGGCCAGCAGGGAGTCGAAGTTCGGGTTGGTCTGATAGCCGACGTAGCCGCAGGTGTCGGTGCGTACGCCGTGGCCCGACGGCAGCTCGAACGACACCAGCGTCCCACCAGCTGGCCGCGTGCTGCCGTCGGCGCCCATCGTCTCGGTGTTGATGCGCACCTGCACGGCGAAGCCGCGCGGCGCCGCCACATCACGTTCCTCGAGACCGAGCTGCGCCAGCGAGCGCCCGGCAGCCAGTTGCAGCTGGATTCTCACCAAGTCGATGCCCAGCACTTCTTCGGTCACGGTATGCTCGACCTGCAGCCGCGGGTTGGCCTCGATGAACGCGTAACCTCGACCTTGCCCTCTCCGTGGCAAGGAAGGGGAATTGATCGCGTCTGCCTCAACGAGGAACTCGAAGGTACCGGCGTTGAGATACTGCACCGTCTCAGCCATGCGGACCGCAGCGGCGGTGATGCGGGCGCGCAGCTCGGGTGACAAGCTCGGACACGGCGCGATCTCGACGAGCTTCTGGTGGCGCCGCTGGATACTGCACTCGCGTTCACCAAGGTGGCTGACGGCGCCTGAACCGTCACCGATGATCTGCACCTCGACGTGCCGCGCGTGCGGCATGAGCTGCTCCACATAGACGTCGCCATTGCCGAACACTTGCAGGGCTTCCGAGCGACAGCGCGCATACGCCTCTGCAACGTCTTCGACACGTCGCACCACGCGCATGCCGCGTCCGCCGCCACCGGCGACCGCCTTGATCACCATTGCGCCGCCATCCCCCAAGCCGGCGAGGAACTCCTTCGCCTGCTCCGAGGTGACGGCCGCGCCCGACCCGTTGAGCACCGCAACGCCACAGCGCTCTGCCAGCGCGCGCGCCTGCAGCTTATCGCCCAGGAGCGCGAGCGTTTGCGGCCGCGGCCCGACGAAGGTGAGGCCTTCCTCGGCGCAGCGTTGCGCGAACTGTGCCTTCTCGCTCAGGAAGCCGTAGCCCGGATGGATGGCGTCGCACGCGCACTGCTTGGCAACCGCAAGCATCTGCTCGATGTCGAGGTAGGCCGCCGCGCCAACGCCGTGCAGCGGCTGCACCTCGTCGGCGCGCTGCGTGTGCAGGGAGCGGGCGTCGTCCTCTGAGAACACTGCGACGGTGCGGATCCCCAGCTCCGCCGCCGCGTGCATGATGCGGACGGCAATTTCGCCGCGGTTGGCGACCAGCAGTGTGTTCATGGTGCGGCGCTCGCCCCCCGACGCCGCGTCACGTATTCATCTCATATGCCCCGGCGAGCGCCAGCACGCGTGCCCACACCGTGTCGTAGCGCCGTGCGTCCTGCACTGGCTTCTTGATCATCTGCAGGCACAAGCGCATCTGCTCCGGGGTGCTGCTCGCCTTGCTGTGCAGCTGGAGCGCGAAGTCGGAGAAATCGCGCACCATGAAGTCGAAGATCTGGTCGATGAGGTCGGGCTCGGTGGTGTAGAGGCGTGCGTTCTCGACGATGAGCTGCGCGTAGACGACGAGCGCAAACAGCTCCCCGCCGGCCAGCAAGAAGTCGGTGTCCTGCATCTGCGCCTGATTCGGCGGCGCGCTGGCCAGTAGCTCGCGGAAGGCCTCCACTTGTTCGGCGAAGGCCTGCACGTTTGGGAGATCGTACGCGGCGAGCGCGCGCCGGTAGTCGTGAAAACGGATGTTGCCGAGCCCCTTGGCCGGCCCTTGGTGGAACAGGAAGGCGTCGTTGGCGCCATCGTCGCGCCGCGGCACTTCGGGCAGATCGGCCGGCGCGAAGAAGAAGTTCGGCATGAACTTCACGATCAGCGCAATGTTCACGTGCACGGTCCCTTCGAGTTTTGGAAGCGCGCGGATGTCGATAGCCGCTTGCTCGAAGTACATGTCCTTCTCGAATCCTTTGGCGGCGATGACGTCCCAGAGCAGATTGATGACGCGTTCCCCCTCGGTGGTCACCTTCATCTTCACCATCGGGTTGTACAGCAGGTAGCGCCGGTCGTCGGCCGTGGCCGAACGCATGTAGTCGCAGGCACGCAGCGCGAAGAGCTTCATCGCTACCAAGCGCGCATACGCGTCGACGAACATGCGCTTGACGTGCGGGAAGTCGGTGACGCGCATCTTGTAAAGGCGGCGGTTGTACGCGTGTGTCACCGCCTCGTACAGCGCATGCGTGCAGATGCCGATCGACGCCCAGCCGAGGTTGTACTTGCCGATGTTGACCGTATTCAGCGCGGCGTCCCAAGCTTCGCGGCCCTTGTGCAGGATGTCCGCCTCGGTGAGCGGGTAGTCGTTGAGCGCGAACTCGGAGACGAAGTTCTGGCTGGCGCAGACGTTCTGCACGCACTCGAAATGCGGGTGCTGCGAGTCGGCGGCAAAGAAGACGTAGTCGCCGGAGGCGACGAACTTCCCGAACGTGGAGACGATTGCCGCCAGGTTGCCGTTGCCGATGTAGTACTTGCGCCCGTTGGCCGTGTAGCGCCCCTCATCGATGGGCGTCACCACCATGTCCGTCGAGTAGATGTCCGCGCCGTGCGCCTTCTCCGAGAGGCCGAAGGCGAAAATCGCGCCCTCGTCGAGCAAGCGCGCCGTACGCTGCTTGACCGCCTCGTTGCGGCTCATCCAGATCGGGCCGAGCCCGAGCACCGACACCTGCCAGGTGTACCAGTACTGCAGACCGTAGAACGCAAGGATCTCGGCGAACTCGCAGATGCGCCACGTGTCCCAGCGCGAATCCGCCGCGCCGTAACCGGCGGGCGTGCACATCGTCGCAAAGATCTTCTCACGCTGCACGAAACCGAGAAAGTCGGCGTACCAGACGCGGGCGTGGTAGTCCTCCTTGAGCCGGCGCTTGCCCTTGTGTTCGAAGAACGCGATCGTCTTCTGCATCACCTCGCGCGAGCGATCGTCGGGATAGGACCGGGGGTGCTGCTTGGGGTTCAAGAGGATTTCCATGGGTGACCTCCAGATCGTTGTTCGATGCGCACGCTACGCCGACGCCGTACGGAAGGCAATTTTCACTTCGAAGCCTCCGTCGGCACGGTTGCCCCCGCTGACGCGGGCGCCCATGCGCTCCACCAGCCCGCGCACCAGGGCCAGGCCGAGGCCGGTGCCCTGGTTACGCCGCGTCAGCTCGCTCTCGCCGCGATAGAAGGGCTCGAAGATCTTGGCGAGGTGGCGCGCCGGCACGCCCGGGCCGTGGTCGCGCACGCGGATGGTGACGCCCGCGCCATCGTGCGAACAGCCGAGCTCGATCCGCTTGTCGGCGGCGTCACGTGAATACTTCACCGCGTTGTCGACGAGGTTCCACAGCACCTGCATGAGCGCGTCGCGCTCGAAGCGTACCGGCGGGCAGTCGGCAGCGATCTCCACATGCAGCTCGAATCCCTGCGCCTGCAGGTGCGGGCGCAAGAGGTCCGCCACCTCCTGCACGACGGGCGCTATCGAGCCGACCACGAGTGCCATCTCGCGCGTGCCCTTCTCGAGGCGGGAGAACTCCAGCACGTTGTTGATCAGCCGGCTCAAACGCTCGGACTCCACGGTGATGTGGCGGTAGTATTCGTCGCGCTTGGCCTCCGACGGCACCATGCCGTCGCGCAGCATTTCACCGTACATGCGGATCGCCGTCAGCGGCGTCTTCAGTTCGTGCGACACCGCGGCGACGAAGTTGCTCCGGCGCTCGGCGAAGCCCACCACCACGGACACCATCCGATAGAGCGCTGCAAGCCCAAGCACCGCTGTGGCGACGAGCAGCGCGCACAGCGCGTAGACGTAGCTCGTGCTGCCGATTCCCGGCAGCGGACGCAGCGCCAGGCGGGCCGTCAGGTCGGCGAACGGCTCGGCGAAGCGATGCTGATAGAGGAACTCCGTCGCGCTCGCCACCACCGGCGGCGTCGAGAACCGCGTCAGAAGCGACACGGTGGCGTAGGGAGCCAGCGCCGCGGTGTCGCTGCCGACGCCTTGGTCACGCAGCCACACTCCCAGCCTCTGGACATCGACGAGCAGTCCTTGCCGATAGGCCTGTCCGCCTTGCACGATCGTCCGCGAGAGCACCAGGTGACTGCCGTCGATGACCCGCCCGGTCAGCGGCGTGCGGTCGGCGTCGGAGCGCGCAGCGTCGAGGACCTTCTCTTGCGGCGCTGCTGGGACAATGCGTGCGGGGGCGGCAGGACGAGCGAGCTCTTCCTCGGCCCACAGGTTTTGCGCCAATTGCTGGCGCTCCTGCCGTTCTTGCACTGCCTTGTTGAGCGAGCGCAGTGCGGCAAATGCCGACACGTCCTTTGCCGCGGGCTCGTTGAGCAACCGCGCGGCAGCACTGGCAGCTGCAGACGGTGCGCCGCTGCCGACCTGAATCGTCGTCCCTGGGCTCTGCGATGCAGCAGAACCGCGTGCGGTCGTCGCACGCCGCTCCGTGCGCCAGGCGTTGACGATCCCCTCGATCTCGCCGGCCGCTTCGGGGCTCGCGCGCGGCACGGCTGCGGTGCGGATGCCGCCGTCGGGATCGGCTTGGAAGTACCCCATGACAAACGGGAACGGCGCGGGCTGGGGGTCGGCCGTGTATTGCCCCGGAGGTCGCTGCTCCTCGCGTTCAAGCAACCGCGAGAGCCCGCGCTCCATTTCGTCGAAGACGCGCTCGGCAAGCGCCTGGTGGCGCATCTCGCGTTCGAGCGCGATGCTACGCAGAGCGCGTTCGACGAGCAGCCCCACAAATGCGAGCAGTGCCAGCGCGAACGCCAGAAAGATGAGACGGAAGCGCCGCACGGCTCACCCGACGAAGCGATAGCCTTCGCCGCGGACGGTCTCGATTGCATCAGCAGCGCCGGCCGGGGCGTGCGAGGCGATCTTCTTGCGCAGCTTCGCGATGTGCATGTCGACCGTTCGCGTGTGGATCTGCTCCACGTGCTGCAAGCCCCACACTTCGACCAACAGCCGCCGGCGGCTGACGATGCGCCCGCGCTCGCGCGCGAAGAGAGCGAGCAAGGCAACTTCACGGGCAGTGAGTTGGACGGTGCTGTGCGCACACGCCGCGGCGCGGGCGGCGGGGTCGACGCGCCATCCGCCGAACTCAAATGACTCGACCGCCGCGGGCGCGCGGCCGCCGGCGCGCCGCAGCAACGCCTCGACGCGGGCCACCAGCTCCGCCACGGAGAACGGTTTGGTGACGTAATCATCGGCGCCGCAGCGGAAGCCTTCGAGCACGTCGTCCTCGGCACCGCGTGCGGTGAGCATCAGAATCGCCTGGGCAGGACGCCTGGCGCGCAGCTCTCGGCAGACATCGAAGCCGTTCATCCCGGGCAGCATCACATCGAGCAACACCAGCGCATATTGGCCCCCAAGCGCCCGCTGCAGCCCTTCCTCGCCGGAGGGCACGCCCGTCGGTGCATGACCGTGATACACGAGCACGTCGCACAGGCCGCTGCAGATCGCCGCCTCGTCCTCGACGACCAGGATTTCCGCCTTGTCTGCCATCCCCGCAAGTGTAGGCGTTTCCGCCGCCGAGAGTAAACGCGGCGTGTGCACGACGCGGGACGTTTTACATTCCTTTTACCCAACGAATCTTCCCACCGCGCGTCTCACCCTCCAGACTCAACGCGACGGCCGCTGCGCCGTCCCAAACGAAGGGAGACGCGAATGGAAGCACGACGTTCACATTTCATGGCTGCCGGCGCCCTGCTGCTGACGACCGCTGTGGTCGGCGCGGCGGCGCGCGGCAAAGGAGGCACACCTGGTCCCCAGGTGCCCGCGAATGTGCAGGCGACGTTCGCGGCGCCGGCAACCGGCCCCGTGTCGTTCACCGGCACACTCGATCGCACGGCCGTCCTGCGCGGCGGTGATGGGCGCGTACGCATGGAGCTGGTGATGGCCGCCCCGCCGGGCGAGAGGGCAGGCGGCGTCCGCCGACCGACCGACGTGGTGATCATTCTCGACCGCTCCGGATCGATGGATGGTGCGAAGATCGAGCACGCGCGCGCCGCGGTGCGTGAGTTGCTCGCGCAGTTGGGTCCCCGGGATCGCTTCGCGCTTGTGACCTACTCGGACTTTGCAACGCTTGCGGTGCCGCTGTCACCTGTAGACGACGGCGCCCGCCGCGCCTGGAATGGCGTGGTCGCTGCGATTCAAGCGAGCGGCAGCACCAATATGTCGAGCGGCCTCGATCTCGGTATCAACGTGATCGAAGACGGTCGCGGCCGCGACGTCGAGCGTGTGCCGCACGTGATTCTGATTTCCGACGGCCTCGCCAATCAGGGTGACCCGAGCCCGGACGGGCTCAAGCGCCGCGCCCGGCGTGCCGCGCAAGGCGAGTATATGCTGTCGACCGTCGGTGTCGGCGCGGATTTCAACGAGTACCTGATGACTGCAATCGCCGACGCCGGCACCGGCAACTACTACTATCTGCGGGACACCGAGAACCTGGGGACCGTCTTTGCGCGCGAGTTCGACGCGGCGCGCGCAACGGTCGCCGCCGGTCTGGCCGTGGAGATCAAGCCTGCCCCAGGCGTGCACGTCGTCGACGCCGCCGGCTATCCGCTGGAGCAGGTGGACAACGCAATCGTGTTCCGCCCCGGGTCGCTCTTCGCAGGCCAGGAACGCCGCGTCTGGGTGACGCTCGCCGCACCGCAGTCCGCTGCCGGCGAGTATGACCTGGGCCGTTTCTCACTCTCGTACGGTGACGGGCGCGAGCGCACCACGTTGCAGCTCTCCGAGGTGCCACGCATCGCCTGCGTGGACAGCGAGGATCAGTACTACTCGAGCGTCGACGTCGGCGCCTGGGGCCGTTCGATCGTCGTCGACGCATACAACAAGATGCAGGAGGAGGTCGCCCAGGAGGTTCAGGCCGGTCACCGTGACGCGGCACTGCAAAAGCTCCGCCTGTTCAAGGACGAGACGGCCGCCATGAACGCCCACCTGCTTGCACCCTCCGCTCCGGTCGCTCAGCAGCTGGAAGCTGTGGGCCAGCTCGAGGCACAGGTGTCCGCTGCTTTCAGGGGTGCGAATCAGGCGCAGCGACAGAACGAGCTGAGCAAGTCGGCGAGCGCCGCGGCAGTCGACGCGCGGCGCGCCGGCAGCAAGAAGTAACGGAGGAGAAGGAGACAGCTCATGGCCATCAAACTATTCGACCGCATTACGACGCTCCTCAAGGCGGACGCGCATGGCGTGATCGAATCGCTCGAAGAGCGCTCATTGCTGCTCAAGCAATACGTCCGCGAGGCCGAGATCGAGTTGAATCAGAAGTGCGCACGGCTCGAAGCCGTGCGTGAAGATGAGAAACGGTTGCGCGAGCAGCTGACCCGGCAAGAGGACGAGGTCCGGTCGCTCGACGAGGACATTGCGCTGGCGCTGGCCGGCGACAAAGACGATCTGGCGCGGTTCGCCATTCGGCGGCTGATCCCGCGGCGCAACGCACTGGCGGCGCTGCGCGCCCAGATCGAGCAGCGCCACGCCGAAGAGCAGGCGCTGGCCGACCGTGTCGCCGCGCAGCAGGTGCAGTTCGACAGCCTGCGCGCGCGGGTGCGCGCCGAGTTGGCGCGCACCCGCGACGTGAGTCCCCCGGCGATGTGGCCGTGCGAAGCAGGCGTCGCCGACGAGGAAGTCGAGATCGAGCTGATGCGGCGCCGGCAGAGCGCAGGAGGTGAACAATGATCCCCTGCAACACGTTCGCACGCAGCGCCCTGTTCGCGGCCGTGGCGGCGGCGGGGTGGCTGCCATGGGTGCTCCTGGTGGCACCGATCCTCGGTGTCTGGAACGCGCGCACGCTCTACCTGGTCGCAGTGACGGGCGTCTACGTTGCGGGCTTGTCGCCACAACGCAGGCGGCCGCTCCCCGTTGCCCTTGCAACGTTCCTGATTGCTGCGGTCGTCGCGCTGATCGCCCGCACGACCGCTGAGTTCGCTATCGGCCTCGCCGCGATTCTGGGTGTTGCCCGCAGCGGGTTCTTCTACCGTGCCGCACCGGCGCGCGCCGCAGCCACGGAGCTCATCCTCTTGGTCGGCGGGCTGGTGTTCGCCCGCTTCCTGGCGGCAGTCTCGTTGCCGGCGACAGCACTGGCCCTGTGGGGCTTCTTCCTGGTGCAGAGCGTCTTCTTCCTCGGGGCCGGGGTGCGGGCGCGAACGCTCA
>DATKMS010000282.1:0-5977 GCA_035541735.1 Candidatus Margulisiibacteriota bacterium | reverse complement strand
CCCGCTCCGACGACGGTGTGGATCTCGTCGATGAACAGGATGGCGCCGGGCTGCTTGCGCAACGCCGTCAGGACGCCCTTGAGTCGTTGCTCGAAGTCGCCCCGGAAACGCGTCCCCGCCAGCAGCGCGCCCATGTCGAGCGCATAGACCTTGGCATTGCGGAGCGCCGGCGGCACCTTGCCCTGATGAATCTGCAACGCCAGCCCTTCGGCCAGCGCCGTCTTCCCCACTCCGGCTTCGCCAACGAACACCGGATTGTTCTTGCGCCGCCGGCACAACACGCGTGCGGTACGCGCCAGCTCCTGCTCGCGGCCGATCAGCGGGTCGATCTTCCCTTCGGCCGCGCGCGCCACGAGTTCGGTCGTGTACAACGCCAGCGGGTCTCTCTTCGGACGCGCCTCCTGGTCCTCATCGGCCTCGCTCTCGGTCTCGTCACCGTCGCTGACCCGCGGCTCTTCGGCAATCTTCGAGACGCCGTGCGAGATGTAGCTGATGACGTCGAGCCGTGTGATGCCTTGTTGCTCCATCAGGTAGGCCGCATGGCAATCGGGCTCGCGGAAGATGGCCACCAGGACGTTGCGGCCGAGGATTTCGTCCTTGCCGGCCGACTGCACGTGCGCCGCGGCGCGCTGGATGACGCGTTGGAAGCCGATGGTCTGCTGCGGCGCCATGTCCATGCCTTCGGGCAGCTTCTCCAGATGCTCGTCGAGGTAGCGTTCGAGGGAGCGCTTCAGCGCCGTCACGTCCGCGCCGCACTGGCGCAGGATCTCGGCGACATCGGTGTCGTGCAGCAAGGCGTACAGCAAGTGCTCGATGCACAGGAACTCGTGGCGCCGCCGCCGCGCTTCGTTCATGGCCAACGCCAGCGAGATCTCCAACTCACGGCCGATCCGCATGTCTACGCCTCCTCCATGCTGCAGCGCAGGGGATACTCGTGCTGGCGCGCCAGCGCTTCGACCTGTGCAATCCGGGTCTCAGCCACCTCGTAGGTGTAGACGCCGGCAACGCCGATGCCGTTCTTGTGCACGTGCAGCATGATCTGCACCGCGTCGGTCTCGGAGCGGTGAAAGATGCTGATCAGGACGAACACCACGAACTCCATCGTCGTGTAGTCGTCGTTGTGCAGGAGCACCTTGAAGAGCTTCGGCTTCTTGAGCTTGCGCTGCGTGCGGGTTTGGGTGACGACACCGACATCGTCCCCTGCGCCGCGCCGTTCTTCACCCATAGATGCAGGATAGCACCATCGCTCGCACGGACAAGATTTCCGAGGTCCCCCGCACCGACACCACGGACCGGGCGGCGCTCCTCCCCGCCGGGTTCACTCGTGCGCCGCGGGCCCCAGGGCAGCGCGGAGCTCGCGGATGATCCGGTCGCTCTGCGCCGCGTGGAAGATGGCAAAGAAATTGGCGGCGAGCGCTCCCACCAGGGCGGCCAGCGCCCAGTAGAGATGCGACATGACGTCGTTGCCGCCGTGGAGGAGATTCAAGCCCTTGGTAAATGCCACCAACAGCAACACGGTCGACCCGAGCAGCAAGACGATTGTCACCTTTCCCATTCTGGCTCCACTTGGACGGCGTGCCTGCCTTACGAGGGAGAGCTCGGCAAAGTCAAGGTGCGTGGCGCGCTCGGGTCGAAAGCACTGCCCTCATTTGGTAGCTTGCGGGCTATCGCAGGAAGAGGAGACCGTGTGATGCGCGCGATGATGGCAACCCAGTGGGGTGAACCCGCAGACCTCGAGCTCATGGAGGTGGCGGACCCCGAGCCGGGCCCCCGACAGGTGGCAATCGACGTGCGTGCCAGCGCCTGCAACTTCTTCGACATCCTGATGGTCCAGGGGAAGTATCAGGTGCGTCCGCCGCTGCCGTTCGCGCCGGGCGGTGAGGTGGCCGGCATCGTGCGCGCGGTCGGCCCCGGCGTTGAACACATTGCGCCCGGCGACCGGGTGTTCGCCATGCTGGGTTGGGGCGGCTATGCCAGCGTCGCCGTCGCGCCGGCCGACTCAGTCTTCCGCATGCCTGAGAGCATGTCCTTTGAGCACGGCGCTGCGTTCGGAGTGGTCTACCAGACGTCTTACTTCGGGCTGGTATACCGTGCGCAGCTGCAGCCGGGTGAAACCTTGCTAGTGCATGCTGCCGCAGGCGGGGTCGGCCTCGCCGCCGTGCAGATTGGCCGCGCCCTCGGAGCCCGCGTCCTTGCGACCGCCGGCTCCGCCGCCAAGCTGGAGACGGCGCGCATGCACGGCGCCGACGAGGCGTATGACTACTCGAGTCCTGAGTGGGTGGAACGCGTCAAAACAGCGACGGGAGGCCGCGGCGCCGACGTGGTGTACGACCCGGTCGGCGGCGATGTGTTCGACCTCTCGACGAAGTGCATTGCGTTCGGTGGCCGTCTCTTGGTAATCGGCTTCGCTTCGGGCCGCATTCCATCGATCCAGGTCAATCGGATTCTACTGAAGAACATCGCCGTCGTCGGCTTGCATTGGGGCGCCTACCGGCAGCACGACCCGGGCCGCATTCCGCAGGCCATGGATGCGCTGTTCGAGTTGTATCGCCAGGGAAAGCTGCGTCCGGTCGTGTCGTCGACCTGGCCTCTCACACAAGCCGCCGCAGCCCTCGAGCAGATCGCTTCACGGCGCAGCGTCGGCAAGGTCCTGCTGCTGCCGTAGACCCAACCTGCCAGATAGTGTGTGTCTTCTTCGTTCCCCTTGTGATACGCAGACAGGGACCTCCTGGAGAAGGAAGAGAGGCATGCGCCGAGCACGGATGGCGGTTTGCGCCGCCACCCTATTGATGTTCCTCACCGCTATCGCACTGGCCGACGGTCCCAGTGCACCTGCGGCCACGCCGGGCGTCGTCGAACGCATCGTGAACGGCAACGTCACCGCCGACTTCCCGAGCACCGGTGCGCTCCTCATGTTCGGCAACCCCGACTCGGCAGGCCTCGAATGCAGCGGGACGTTGATCGGGTGTCAAACCTTCCTGACCGCCGGCCATTGTGTGGCAGACGATCTCAACCCCAATCACTACACCGTCTTCTTCCAACACGCTGGCTTCTTCAGCGTCAGCAGCATCGCACTCCACCCGGACTTCAACTTCCCCGTGGGGGACGTCGCTGTCCTCAAGCTGGGAAGTGCCGTCAACGGCATCCGGCCGACGCCGATCAACACGACTGCGGCGCCCGCGACCGGGGTGTCGGCCACGATCGTCGGGTTCGGCCGTACTGGCGGCGTCAATCAGGACTATGGGATCAAACGGGTCGGCAGCGTGGTGACGGCAACCTGCACCCGCGGCGTGTCCGGGACGACTTCGGTGTGTTGGAACTTCAGCCCGCCGCTTGGCGCACCGGGCACGAACTCGAACACGTGCAACGGTGACTCCGGCGGCCCGCTGTTCATCGACTTCGGCAGCGGCGCGCGCGTTGCGGGCGTGACCTCGGGCGGCAACGCCGACAATTGCTTGCCCTCCGATAACAGCTTCGACGCCAACGTGTTCTTCTATCGCTCGTGGATCCAGGACCAGGCCGGGTCAGATCTGGGCAACACCGCCTGTGGCAGCCTGCCCCAGGTGGGTGACACGGACACCAACGTCTTCGCTTTCACCGACCAACTCAGCGGGGCTGTGCCAACGGCCACGCATAGCTTCCAGGTCGTGCCCGGCACGTCGGTCTTGCGGGTAACCATGAATGCCATTGACGACGGCAGCGACTTCGATTTGTTTGTCAAAGCTGGTACTCCGCCGACAATGTCGAGTTACGATTGCCGGCAGAACGGCCCGGGCCAGTTTGCTTCGTGTGCGTTTCAAACGCCGGCCGCCGGCACGTGGTATGCGCTGGTCGTGCGATCTGCCGGATCCGGCCCCTATCAAGTTACCGCCACAACCTTTACCGGCGGCTGCGCCGACCCGGCGAACGCCGGGAAATCGTGCGACGACAACAACCCGTGTACGATCAACGACCACTGTCAGGCCGGCAGCTGCGTCGGTACCGCCGCCGATGGCATGTCATGCGATGACGGCAACCCGTGCACACAAGGTGACACCTGCCAGGCGGGTACCTGCCAAGGAAGCCTGACGCCGCGCACCGATTGTCATGCCCCCTTCGTAGTCCCCAGTGGCCTGTTCCGCCTCCAGGTAACCCTGCCCGGCCAACCGAGCACCTCCGACAAGCTCACGTGGGAATGGTGGCGAGGCAGTGCCACGGACAAGCAGGAGTTTGGTGACCCGCTTTCGACCACCAACTATGACCTGTGTGTGTTCGAGGAAACCGCTGGCAGCACTGAGCTGTTGATGTCCGAGCACGTGGGCGCTTCGGCAACCTGCGGCAGCAAGCCATGCTGGAAATCGAGCAAGACGAGCTTTACGTACACCGACAGGAAGCTGCGGAACGGGCCGATCAGCTCCCTGTTCTTGAAGGCGGGCGTCGACGGCAAGGCGCGGATCACGCTAAAGGGCAAGGGCACTGGGCTCGGCCTGCCCGCCCTGCCCCTCCAAAACGCGGTGACCGTCCAGTTGAGCAACGGAGCCGCGTGCTGGCAGGGGCACTACGAGAACCCGACGCGCAACGACATCTTGGAGTTCAATGCCAGGGCAAACTGAGGAGAAAACGAAGGCGGAAGCTTCAGGCTCAAAGCTGAAAGCCAGAGAAACCCTCCCTTTCGTCCCTGCAGTCCGGCTTTCCACTTTCGGCCTCCACCTTTCAACTTCCACTGCGTCATGCCAACCTACGAAGAGGCCGTAGCTCTGTTCGAGAAGCGCCGCCAGGCCTGGCTGCGCGAAGACGTCGAGGCGTACCTTGCCCTGTGGGCGGAAGACATGACCTTCCAGTCGCCCGTGCACACCGAGCCAATGGGTTGCGCGGCCTTCGCCGATCTGATCCGGCAGTCGGCCGCCTTCTCGCGCCCGTTACGCTTCGACTTCCACCACATCGCCGTGCACGGTCACATGGTGTTGGCGGAATGGACGATCGCCATCGAGCGGCGCGACAGCGGTCAGCGCATCGAGTGGTGCGGCATGAGTGTCGCCGAAATTCGTGACGGGTTGATCGTCACGTGGCGTGAGTATTGGGATCCGCGGGCACTGGCGTAGCTGTAGTGTCGGCGGTCGACCTTAGACTGTTGACTGCCGACGTCTTCTGACCTTGAAGGCATGAGGGCAGTGTGGTACCCAACCCCTCTCGTCGTGCGACTCACCTCCAGAAGTGCGGGTATTCACGACGTTACCGACATGGTCCCCGGTAGCTCAGTCGGTAGAGCGTTCGGCTGTTAACCGAATGGTCGCTGGTTCGAGTCCGGCCCGGGGAGTAGCGAAATCAAGGGGTTAGCGGAGAGCCGCTAGCCCCTTGATGCGTCTGGGGCGCTTTGGGGGCGGATTTTTCCATGCAGTAGGGCATCAGATCCCCTGCCCTACAGCGCCCCCAGCAGGATCGCCAGCCAGGTTGAGAGCGCGAGCACGAACAAGAACCCGCGGCGCTCGTCGCTCCTCATGAGCGTGATCCTGAGCGTAGCGGCACAACCTTCGCCGCATTCTCGGCCGCCGCTTCCGTTCGTTGGCGTCGCATCTCGGCCGTCCGTTCCAACGCCTCGCGCTGGTCCTTGCCGTCCGTGATGTTGTACCGCAGGAACATGCTCACGGTCTTGTGGCCGGTGATGCTCATCGCCACAGACTGCGGCACACCAGCCCGCACCATATCGCGGGCCGCGGTGCGCCGGAAGTCATGAAACAGCTTCTTCGCTCCCTTGCCTGCCGGCAATCCGGCCTTCTCCAACGCTTTCGCCCATGCCTTGCGGAAGTCGCCGATGCGTCGCCCGTTGCGATGGAACACCAGCGGCGAGACTTCCGTTTGCTTCGTTTTCTTGTTGCGCCAGGCGCGCGCCTGCCAGCGGCGCTCGATCAGCGCCCAAGCGTCGGCGTCGAGGGTGATCGTGCGCCCCTCGCCGTTCTTCGAGTCGTAGAGTCGCACCTCGTGGGCCGCGTGGTCGACT
>DATKMS010000281.1:0-17757 GCA_035541735.1 Candidatus Margulisiibacteriota bacterium | reverse complement strand
GAGCCCGGCGGCATTCCACACGAGGTCAACCATGCCGGTGAGACCATCAGCCGTCGCCACTCCCGTCGCCACTGTAGTGGCCGCTGGCGCGCGCGTCACACGGAGAGTGGAGAGCGATACTGGAAACCGCACGGTGCTCACTTGCCGCAGCCGCGGCGCATCGATGTCGAGGTTGCGCGCGGCGCCGGCCAGCTCGATGCGCCAGTCGCTCGGCGCGGCCGCCGGGCCACGGACTCGCACGGACTCGACAGCGAGCGTACCGGCCAGCGTCTTCGGGGTCCATCCCGATTCGGGCAGCCACGCCGACGCCGCCACCCACGGATAGATCTCCGCAAGCGCGATGCGGCCGCTTGCGCCGCTGACGTCGATGCTCGGAACTGCCACGCTCGTATCGACGCGCACCGAGAGCTGCGACAGCGTCGAATTGCCGGCCGTAACCTTGAGAGCGGTTGCCGCGATGGCCCCCGGGTCATAGTGGAACGGCCCGCCCTCGATCTGCACGGGCTGGTCGAGGTTGCGCACACGTGCGGACACGCTCAGCTGGGACACGTCCACCGCGGCCGTCGCCGCGCCGGTCGTGCCGCGCAGCATGAATTGGCCCTCGGCCTTGCCCTGCACGTCCGTCAGCCGTTCGAGTGTGCGCGTCAAAGTGTCGTTGGCAACAACCCGCTTCAGCACTTCTGGCAGATCGCGCACATCCGCTTGCACGGCAGTGGTCACCGAGAGCTCCTGCGATTCGCCAGTCAAGCCAATGCGTACGCTGCCGTCGCGCGCCTGTGTGTTGCCCACTCGCGCGGTAGCGTGCGCGCCGACCAGAACACCATTGGTGATCGACACCTCGCCGCTGACGTCGTCGAGATCGAGGCCGTTGCCCGGCAGGCGCACCTTTCCGCCCGCCAGTGCGCCGCGGATGACCATCGCATCCAGGCTGGCCAGCTCCGCCAGCGTCCGTCCCTGCGCCTCTAGCGTCAGCTGCGGCACCTTGCCGGCCTGAAGAATCGCGAAGATGGTTCGGGCTGTCGGATTGGCCGCGGCGAAGAAGGCCGCCGCCCCATGCGCGCTCCGCACGTCGAGATCGGTGCCCGTAACCTCCAAGCGCACCTGCGGCGTACTGCGATCGAGCACCAGCGTCCCGGACAGCTGCGCGGGCGGGTTGGCGAAGTGGGCGTTGTGCAGCGTGACGCCGATGCGCTCTCGGTCGAGCGTGATACCGGCGCTCAGGCGGGCACCCTCCATAGTCAGCTGATCAGCCCCGCGGCGCAGGGGCAGCGTCGGAAGCGCGACGTCGACATCGGCGCGTAGCGCGTCAAGTCCGTTGGCGGTCACCCGGACGTCGAGCGCCGCCGTGGCATTGCCGATCTCCAGATCGCCCAACGCGACGTAGCTGCCAAGAGCCTGCGGCCGAAAGCCCGTCAACGTGAGGTGTCCGTCACCACGCACGCTGCCTGGGTCGAGTGCGGCGTGCAGCGTTGCCTGCTGCCACAGGTTCGAGCCGACGGCCAGGTCCAGGCGGAGCTGATCCGGCGGCAGAAGGATCGTCCCATTGATGTTGGTGAACGTCGCCTTTGGTGCGTCTGCGGCCGAGACATCAACCGTGGCGTGCGACAGCCGCACGATCAATCCCGGGGCGTACGCTGCTGCCACGGACGATACCGCGGCGACCGCCGCTGCCGCCGCATCTCGCAGCCCCTTCACGGTTGTGTCAGCCTCGGGGGCGGGCTCAGCCGCCGCGCGCTCGAGATGCAACTGAACGCTGGCACCGGCAAGGTCGACTTGCGCGAGTTGCAGCTTCCCTGAGAGCAGTGCCCGCAACCGGGGATAGAGCGAGACGGACGCGATGCCCGCGTCAACAGTTGGTGCGACCGTGAGGCGCAACTGATCGAGCACCACATGCGGCAGCGGAAACAGTGTCAGCCGAACCGCACTCAGCTCGACGGGCCCACCAAGCTGTGCGGCAAGGGCGCTTGCCACCCGTTCATGCAGCCCGGCGCGCTTGATGACGGCCGGCGCGACGAGCATGCCCGTGGCGAGCACGAGGAGCAGTGCGCCGCCGATGACGAGGGCACGCACGACCGCTGGGCGCTTGAGACGCACCGCTCTGCTATAGCGTGGCGTGGCCGTCGCTGCATCACTTGGTCATGGTCAGCGAGGCGAGCGGGCTGTTACTGCTGCGGCTGAAGGAACCGCACGCGGCCGGACGCGATGTCATAGATCCCGCCCACGAGTTTCTTGCGTCCTTCGGCCAGGGCCACCTTCCCCTCAGGTGAGTCGAGGATCTGGCGCATCGTCCAGCGCACGTTGGCTTCCACGGCGCGCTCGAGCTGCAGCGACTCCGGCAACTGCAGATCGAGGTCGGCCAGCCCCGGCAGGATGTCATCGACGAGGATCTGGATGCGCGAGTGCTGCTGAGCGGCGTGCAGCTTGGTCTCCAGCGCCGCTTTGACGGCGCCACACTCCGCGTGGCCGAGCACCACAAAGAGGGACGTATTCAGATGGGAGCCGGCGTACTGAACGCTGCCGCTGACCTCCGGAGAATAGACGTTCCCGGCGACGCGCACGACGAACAGCTCGCCCAAACCTACATCGAAGATCAGTTCGGGTGGAACGCGGGAATCGCTGCAGCCAAGGATCGTCGCATACGGCTGTTGCCCGCGCGCCAGCTGCGCGAGGATTTCCTTCTGCGCCGTCGGGAAGCGGATCTCGCCGCGCCGGAACCGCTCGTTGCCGTCGATCAAACGCCGCAGCGCTTCATCTGCTGAGACGGCGCCGTCGGCCATACGAGAACTCCGTGGTCACTGCGCCACATCCACCTTCAACGGCAGCTGCCCTTGTTGGTCCGATGGTGGCGGTGCCAGGTTGGGCTGCACCCACTTCAGGTGCTCGAGGAGGATCCGCCGCACTTCTGCCACGGTGTGCGGATTGGCCTGCGTCGAGTGGCTGTCGTGCACGACCAGCTCGGATTCCACGCCGTCGATGTGCGCACTCTGATACTTCACCACGCCGTCGTCGCCGTGCTCAATGTCCTCGGTCTGCTGCACGGCGATGATCGAATTCGCCTTGATGCCGGGCGCGATCGGAATCTCGGCCAAGGTGCGGATGAACCGGTTGCTCGGGTCCATATTGTCGATGCTCGTGGGCATGCGCTCGAGCGACAGATAGCGGTCTTGCCCTGACGACAAGCCCGTCAGCTCGGCACCCACGCCGACCACATCGGCCGGCAGGCGCACCAGGCGGTACACGAGCCGCCGCACGATCTGCGGACCGGCGAGGAAGCTGCCGCGGTGCGGCGTGCAGACGAAGATCACGCGCTTGACGAACGGCAGCGGCTTCACGAACAGGGCCTGGCTGAGCAGCTCACGCGTCTGCGGGGACAGGTTCACTTCGTCGAACGGCTTGCTGCTGATGTTCTTCCAGAATCGATCGCCCGAATCGATCGCGGTCATCTTCGTCAACAGGCCGCCCTGGCTGTGTCCGATCACCACCATCTGATCGAGAGCCGGGTCGGGGGCTTCACTGGAGTAGCGCTGCACCTGCTGCGACAGCAGCGTGCGCAAGCGATAGGCAGAATACGCGATCGGATTGCCCGAGTCGTAGGTGAAGAACCAGAACTGGTACGCCGCACGAATGCGCTCGTCGTCGAGCAGGTCGTTGGCCATGTCGGCCCAGCGGAAGATGCTCGACGCGGTCCCGTGCACGAACACGACAGGAATCTTGCCGCGTTGATACGGCTGCATCGCACGCAGCAACGTCGGCCGGGTCTTGACGTTCACGGCGTTTCCCAGGAACGAGGTCAACTCCGTTGTCCACGGCCGAGCGGCAGCGAGGGTCGTCGCCAGCACGGCGGTGGGATCCGCTTCAAGCGGCACGGTGCGGTCGTCAATGCGCACCGTCTCCTCATTGGTCGTGGCATGCACCTCGAGTGACCCAACTAACGAAGCGGTGACCAGCTGGCGCTCGGGGTGTTCGATCCGCAGCACGAGGGTGACCGGGACCCGAATGTTGGGGCCGACCAGGTCGTCATCTTCGTAGCGGCCTTTGAGCGGTTCGGGGCGCGCGGAGAGGGCAGCACCGATGCCGGCGGTGCGGTAGCGGTTGCGCATGCCCTCGACGCGGAGCTGGCCGACCGGCGTCAGGTCGACGAGCCGGTAGTCATGCCAGACCAGGGCGTTGGCATCGAAAGCCAGGTCAATCGCTCCGAAGGGCAGGGTGAAGGTTCCGGCCTGTGGGACCACATGGTCAGCCTTGTCTTCCAGCGCCTCTGCCAGCGACAGCTGGTAGATGTCGCAGGCAAGACGCGTGCGTGGATCGAGCGCATTGGCCGCCTGGCGGGGATCGTCGGGAAAGACAAAGGTGTATGCGTAGATCGCGGCGGCGAGGTAGTTTGGTTTGTTGTCGTCCCGCAGCGCACGGTAAAGCGACAGTTCGGCGAGCGCAAAGATCTCGTCTTGCCCGCCGCTGCCCTGAATGACCGATTCGCGCAGCGTCGCGATCGCCTGGTCGGGCTCCTCTTCGTACTTGTCGAGCAGATCGTGCTGGCGCAGCACGATCCGGGTGAACTCGCTGACATCGCCGGACGACAGCGCGTTGCTGACTTGCTCGCGATAGAAGTCACTTGGCTTGACGCGCTCGACGCGCAACGGCGCGGCGCACGCACTTGCCAGCAGCGCGATGGCAAGAAACAGAGTCGTGACTCGCATGTGCAAAATCCTTGTGGGGGGATGCGCTTCGCGCACGTTACATTCCGAGCAGACCTGTCTTCAGGTCTTCCGTGGGTGGACCCGGACCGAGCCATACCAGCACCACCCCGATGATTCGTCTTCTCATGATCCGCTTCTCCTCTTTGGGTGCAATTCCGTAGCACTCGGCGTTTTGAGAAGCCATTCTCGTTCGAGACCGCGCCGCCTCGTGCTTTACTGGTCGCCCCGCTGCATCGCTGCCGGCGGCCTTTGCTCATCCGTGGAATCGCCGGCAGATACCCAGTCGACCAGCAGCGTATACGCCACGGCCAGCGCGACGGGGCCGATGAACAGGCCGATGACGCCGAAGGCGACAAGGCCGCCGATCACACCCGTGAAGATCAGTAGCAGTGGCAGGTCCGCCCCCCGCTTGATCAGCACCGGACGCAGGACGTTGTCGAAAGTCATGCAGAAGACCGTCCAGACGAGGAAGCCTGTGCCCCACGCGGCACCACGTGCCGAGTAGACCCAGAACACCGCCGGGAGCAGCACAACGGCGGGACCCACCTGTGCGACGCACAGCATGAAGATCACGGCGGTGAGAATGGTCGCGAAGGGCGCGCCGGCGACCGCGAGTCCAAGGCCCGCAGCCGTCGACTGCAGAATCGCTGTGACGACGACCCCGAGTGCCACCCCGCGAATCGCCTGCCCTGCCAAATGTACGGCGTTCTCGCCTCGCTCTCCCGCCAGGCGCCGGGCGAAGCGGTCGGCACCGCGGGCCACCGTCTCGCCGTTTGCATAGAGAATCGCGGCAATGATCACCGTCAGCAGGAACTGGAGAAGCAACAGCCCGACACTACCCACCTGGCCCACGAACCAGAGGACGAGCTGCTGCCCATAGGGCGCGAAGCGCGCCGACAACTCCTCGGGACGAGCGGCCATCAGCCTTTGCCAACGCGCTGCGATCTTCGCGCCGACCAGCGGGAGCGACTCGACCCAGGCGGGGAGCGGCGGGATGGTGAACGTCGCCAGCGATTGCGACCAGTCCGCGATGCGTTTGGCGTTCTCTACGATCGCCGTGATGCCGAAGTACAGCGGCACCACCAGAATCAGCAGCAACGCGACCGTCATCACCGTCACGGCGAGCGAGCGCCTGCCGCCCAGCCACGCCTGCAGGTGCAGCAAGAGCGGCCAGGTGGCGACCACGATCATGGCAGCCCAGGCCAGCGCCATCAGGAATGGGCGCACGATCCAGAAGCTCGTGGCAATCAGCGCCGCCAGGGCCAGCAGTTGGAACGTCGTGCGCGCCAGGTCTTGGGATCGGTTGGCTTCCATGTCCTACCCTCCGCTCGATCAAGCATCCCGCCCCTATGAAGGATGTCTCGTATGCGCCGATTCTGCCACAAAATGGTCGACGACATCGGCGACGGAGGCGAAGCGGTTGACGCCGCCCACCTTCTCATCCGCACCCTGCGCACGCAGCAAGTCACGCACGCTGGCGCGGGCGTCGGTCACCCGCAGGAGGACGTTCCGCTTGGCCAACTCGTCACTGAGGCTTTCCAGCATGCGCGCGCCGGCTAGGTCCACATACGGAGACGTGGAAAGATCGCACACCACCAGGCGGACGCTGCTGCCCTCGCTGCGCAACTGGTCGAGAACGGCGCGCAGCACGTTCTCAACGTTGAAATACAGCAACGACGCCTCGACGCGGAAGGCAAGCACGCCCTCGATCCGTTCGTTGTCGGAATGGCGCTGCAGGTCGGAGAACCGCCGCGTGCCCGGAATCCGGCCGAGGAAGGCAACATGCGGACCCGCTGCGCGCCGCAACAGCATGAGAATGGACACCAACGCCGCGAAGAGGACGCCCCTGAGGACACCTTCCAGCAGCACCGCAACGAACGCCACCATCGCTACCCGAAACTCAAAACGGCTGACACGGCGGAGCCGTACCATCTCGCGCACGTCGATCAGGCCCTTCACGGCGACGAGGACGATGGCAGCAAGGACGGTCTTGGGGAGGTTCTGCACCAGGCCGGTCAGGAACACGAGGCAGAGGCCGAGCGTCACCGAAGCGAACACGAGCGCCAACGGCGTCTGCGCACCCGCCTTTTCATTCACCGCCGACTGCGACAAACCGCCCGCCGCCGGGTAGCCGCCACCGAACGCCACCAGCAGATTGGCCATGCCGAGACCCAGCAGCTCCTGGCGTGCATCGAGCGGATAGCCGTGCTTCACCGCGAAAGTCCGCGCTGCCGACACGCCTTCGATGTATGCAAGCAAGAGGCAGCCGAATGCCAACGGAATGACCCCGTCCACGTCGCGCGGTCGCAGGCGTGGAGGGCCGAGTGCGGGCAACCCGCTGGGTACGTTGCCCACCACGGCGAGACCGGCCCGACCCAGGGGCGTGAGCGACACCGCCAGGATGGACAACACCACCACCATCAGTGCCACCGGGCGTCCCGGCAGCAGTCTGTCACCGATGAGGAGGAGAGCGAGAGCAGCGACGCCGACGGCAGTCGTGGCGGGATTCAAATCGACGAGCTGCTTGCCCACCGTGAGCAATCGCACGAAGAAGTGATCGCCGCCTCCCGGCACGCCGAAGAACGCGGCCAATTGCGTCGACGCGATCGTCAGACCAGCACCCGCCTTGAAGCCCAGCAAGATGGTTTCGCTGATGAAGCTGCTGAGGGTACTGAGGCGCAGGAGCCAGGCGAGCAGGCTCATGGTTGCCAGTACCAACCCCGCCAGGGTCGCGATCTGCCCGTACAAGACCGCGTCACCGCCGGCCATCTGGCCGACCGTGCCGCCAACCATCAACGAAATCGCCGACGTTGGTCCCACAGCAAGATGCCGGGACGAGCCGAACAGCGCGTACCCCAGGCCACCGAGCAGGTAACCGTAGATGCCGACCTGCGGCGGCAATCCCGCGAGCCCCGCGTAGGCCAGCGACACCGGAATGGCGTAGGCGGCGAGCGTGATGCCCGCCACCAGGTCCGCGCCCAGCCATCGGCTTTCATAGGCCGGCAACCATTGGGCCGGAGGGAAGAAGGCTTTCCACCCGGCAGGGGCATCACTATTTCCAGAGTCCGCTGGCGCGGGGGACATGGGCATCCTCACGGTCACGTGCCGGCCAGCAACGCGCGTTTTGCAGCGTCGAGCTCCTGCAGCTTCTCCCTTCCAACCTTGGGATAGCTGAGGTCGAGTGAGGCCAGCGCATCAATGATTCCGGAAGCGACGCCGACGCAGGTGAACCACTTGTCGCCGGCGGGCGCGACGTACCACGGTGCGTCCTTGGTCGCGGTCTGCCGAATCATATCCTCGTAGGCGTTCATGCAGTCGTTCCAGAACTCGCGCTCCTTGGCATCATTCGCCGAGAACTTCCAGTTCTTCTCCGGATTCTCGAGCGAAAAAGTCCGCCGATGCCCTGGACCGTCATTCCCGCGAACGCGCGAATCCAGATCTTCCGCATGCTTCTGGACCCCCGCTTTCGCGGGGGTGACGATGGCGACCGTTTTCAACGGGCTGTTAGGGCTTCCAACGTCGGCGTTTTTCACGGCCATCAGCGCAGCGTCGAGTTGGCTGCTCCGCTTGTGGAAATTTTCCCGCGCCTGATGACCATCTTCTTAGCACACTTGCCGATCGTCGAGGAGCAAAGAGACGTGCCAGGGAGACCGCCATTTCCGGCGTCACAGGTCGCCAGGGGCGTTCGCATTCTTGCGACGCACTTGCACCCTGCATCCGAATCTCGGGAATCAAGCTGGATTCACCGAAGGCACGCGGATGCGTTCAGCCCTCTTCTGGCAGCGAGCGCTCGATCTGCGCGCACCCGAGGGTCTCGCCGCAGCGGGCCTCGCGCGCTGCAGAATGGTCGTGCTATGGGGTCTGACTGTAGAGAGCTGGGCGACCCTGCTCTAAGTAGGTGAGAGGAGAATATGGCGACTTTGCGCGAGGTGACCATCCAGCCCCTCGATGTCATTCTCTTCCGAGGCATGGATCCGGTGAGCAAGGCGATCTCTTTCGTGCAAGCCAAGAAGCTCGGGCGCGGGGATTTCTCACACGCGGGCATGGCCGTCACGCGAGAAGCGCTCGATCTGCCCTTCCTCGAGCCGGGCAGGGTCTACGTTTGGGAATCGACACTCAGCGCGCCCGCCGGGTTCTGGGCCCGCTTCACCGACAAGATCCCCGACGTTGAGACCAAGGGGCTTCGGTTCGGGGTGCAGCTGCGCGATTTGGAAGCCGTCATCGAGGGGTACTCCTCGAACGGCGGCAAGGTTGCGTGGTGCGCCTACCGCGGACCGCGGCCGCCGCTGGAGGACGTGCGTCGACATCTTCTCGAGCTGCATGCGGAGTACGGAGATGCGGTCTACCCAGTAGGGAACCTCAAGGTGCTCAGCGTCGTGTTCCCAGCGCTGCGGCCGATCCGGGACCGCTTGGGGCGAGCGCACGACCGGCTCGCTGACTTCAGGAACGCCCTCCGCGAACGCACCGGCATGAAGAGACGCATCAAAAGTGCCGAGCACCATATGTTCTGTTCCGAATGGGTGGCAACGGTCTACAAGCGACTCGGGATGGACATCCTGACCGGCATCGAGTTCGATCCAAAGCTCGCCACGCCGGTCAACACGCTGCGACGAGGAGAGCTGTTCGCCGAACCGGTGTACCTCGAGCCGGGGGGGAATGCTTAGAAGTCCGAGACACGCGCGCGCCCGTGGCGTGCGGCACATGGCACGGAACCACGAGCTACGTGCAATGGGCCACAAGCGCGAGCGCCCGGTCTATCGTGGGGGAAAGTCGGCAAGAATCTGATCGACCGCATCATTGATGCGCTGCTCGCGTTTTTCAGCGCTTGCCTGCGGGTCGACGACGCCCGTGCCGCTCCCACGCCACAGGAGCTGCATGGTTGCCGGATCGATCACGTCGATGAGCAGCGTACCCTCGTCGTAGTCGTGCGCATAGGTTTGCGGTCCACCGTACCAGCCGCCAACACGGTATCCGTACCAGCGGTTGATCGTCTGGACGCTCGTCTTCTGCCGGACCACGGCGTGGTAGCCCACAAGAAAGTCGGCGGTGGTTCCAGGGGCGGCCGGTCGGTACCCCCTGAATGCCAGCCCCCGGTCGACTGCAGCGCGCACGCGCTTGTCGATCAGCGTGCTGTCGAAGCGCGGGTCCCCGACTCCCTGCTGCGGGCCCGGCCGCCACGCATAGGTGTGCAGCGCGCTGAAATTTGCCGAGGGGTCGTGGTCGGTCGTGACGGTGATTCGTGAGCAACCGGCGAGCCCCGAAGCGATGAGGAGGACGACCAATGCTCGCATGAACCTCATGTGTCCTCCGAAAGACTCGCCGCAAGTGACCGTGGCGCCCTCAGCGCACCCTATCGATCACCAACGAGGACTAGTAGCCTTAGCAGCCGGTTGAAAAACTGGTCGCCATCGTCACCCCCGCGAAAGCGGGGGTCCAGAAGCATGCGGAAGATCTGGATTCCCGCGTTCGCGGGAATGACGGTCCAGGGCATCGGCGGACTCTTTCAACAGGCTGTTAGCCGAGCGTCTCCTTGACCTTATCCATAACCTTCTCCACCTTTTGTTTGATCTTTCCGACAGCCTGGTCGGCCTTACCCTCTCGCTTCAGCTTCTTGTTGCCGGTCAGGGCCCCAGCAGCTTCCTTCACGCGTCCCTTCAGCTCATCCGACTTGCCGCTCGCCATGATCGATCCTCCTTTTCCTGCTTTTTACAGCAACGGCTGTGCCCAAACAGGTAATCCTCATGCGCAACGTGTTCGGATACCCTGTCAAGCCTCGCACTATCAATACAGGGAGATCGTTCCCAACGGAGCAATGCGGATCGTCACTGTCATTCCGCGTCAAGCGCTTTTCAGTAAACGGGTAATCCCAACCAAAATCACGGCGCCAACAAATGCAACAACGATGGAGCCGATCATGCCCCCGCCCGGCCAGATTCCCAAGAGGCCGAAGACCCAGCCGCCGACAACCCCGCCGACGAGCCCGAGAATGATGTCAACGACAACCCCGTAGCCACCACCCCGCATAACCTGGCCAGCAAGCCAACCTGCGATAAGACCAACCACGACCCAAGCGAGAAATCCCATGTCTTCCTCCTTTCGCCACGTTTGGTACGCAAGTCTTCATGTGATCGCGAACATATGCTCGGCCGGCTTGCCCGGCAGCAGATGGAACACGAACACGAAGACGGTGAGGCCGAGGCCCGCGACCGGACCGAGCGCCATGCCACCGAGCCGGGCTCCCACGACGATGCAGCCGAGGAGTATCGCCAGTTCGATCCAGATCATGCGCGCCGATCGGGACCGTACGTCGGGGGTCCCCGTCCGCTATCTTCGGAGAGGCTCGTTCCTATTTCACGGTATAGCCGCGACTCTCCATGCAGGCCGCGAAGGCGCGCGCCCAGTCGTTCTGCGCACCGGCTTGCGCCGCCTGTTGGCCACGCTTCGAATCCCGGCGTCCTTTGACGCCGCCGACCGTCGCGCCGATGGCAGCCCCTTTACCGGCATCGCCGGCGATGGCCCCGATGGCTGCGCCCCCCGCTGCTCCCCGGGCCGCCCCGCCCGCGGTCCCGCGCGCGTGCGTCCCCGCTCCCGTCGGCGCCTGCGACGGTGGCGCCTGTTCAGTCGCAAACTGTTTGCATTCGGCGGTGTCTTTGCTCTGCTGATCTTTGCTCTGCCCCTTGTTCGGAGCGACAAAAACCTTGGGTTGCGTTTGGGCGAACACGGCGCTCGCGACCATCACGCTCGTCAAAATGATTCCGATGGTGCTGACGTACCTCATCTCGATTCCTCCTTTGCTCGTGGCCGTTTCATGTGACCTCCGCTTCCTTTCTCAATGCTCGCTCCGCATCGCACCTCCTCAAATCTGGTCTCGATCTTGGTGCTGTTGTACCTCGCCAGAGATCGTCCTGCCATGAGCCAACGCACTAGCCCAAAACTGGGAACGAAATTTCCTCTCTCGGCCTCAGAAGATCGAATACAGGAGACCCACTTGTGTGCGCGCGACGTCGCCCTTCGCGCCACTGCGCGTCTCCTTGTGGCCGTAGAGGGCTTCCACGCCGACGCTAAGGCGTTTACGCAACTGCCAGACCAAGTTGACGCTGGCGTAGTCCGTCTGATGATAGGCACCCGGACCCATGGTCGACTCGGTGTCCAGGTCCACGAAGCCGTAGGTCGCCGTCGAGCGCCAGTCGTCCGTCCATCGGTGCGTATAGCCCGCAAATGCACCGATGTAAGGCAAGGCGACCAGATTCCCGTGGGCGTCGAATCCGGCGTCGGTGTTTTGGAAGCCGGTATCGTTTCCGAGACTGCCGATACCCGCGCCGTATGTTCCCTGCGCGAGGACACTGTCGCGGCCCAAAACGTTGAACACCGCAGCCAGGTTCGCCCCCCACCCGAACGCTGAGTGATCGCCCAGCGTCGTGCTGCGCGCGCCGATGTCGCGGAGGATGGTGGCGAACTGAACGTGGCCGACGTCGGCGTCCTGCCATCGCAGGTTGAAGCCACCGTCGGGTGCGTGATTGACGGCGGTGACCGTATCGACAAGTGTTCCGTTCGCCGAGAAGACATCGGACACTTGCGAGCTCGGTTTCTCGATCCCGAACTCCAGCAACCACTTCTCGGCAAACGGAAGCTGGTAGTGCGCCAGCGGGATGCGCGCAAAGATCATCGAGTTCGGGCCCTCATAGTCCACGGTGTCCGGCCAAATGTCCGGATCCTCGAAGACGCCGAACGTCTCGCCGACGATGACGTTGTAGATTTTTCCGTAGATGTGCTGGACGCGGAAGTTGAAGTTGGCGCTGCCGGAGCCGAAGAAGTCGTTTTGAAAATAGAAGCGCGGACTCCCGGCGATCTCGGGGGCACGCACGTCCAAGCTCAACTGCGAGCCCTTCGAGTTGGCGTTGAACACCGGGCCGCCGCCCTCATTCGGGTCGCCGGCCACCGGAATTTGCGCGGTGACGAAGCGATCGTTGTTGCCGGTGTTCTTGGGGTCATAGGTGAAATCGACACGCGGCTTGGCGTTCAGCCGCATCAGTACCTTTGTGTAGGGAATCGGGAAAAAGCCCCGCATCTTCGGGTCGACCGCAAGGTCGCCGGGACGGGGAGCCGGCACCTGTTGGTCGTTGAGAGCGGGGCGGTGCTCGATCGGACTCGCCGGCTCCGTCACCTCCGCGGCTGCCGCGGGTGCCGCAGTTGCCGGCGGCGGGGCTGCGGCCTGCTTTTTCTCGATTTCCTGAATCTTCTTGTTCTGCTCGTCGATCGTCTTCTGCATCTGCTGCAGCGTCTTCTTGAGCTGTTCGATCTCTTCTTGCTGCGAGTCGGCTCGCGCAACACCTGAAAATCCCGGGGCGCAGAGCAGTGCCAAGACGACGATCGCGGACTTGAATTCTCTGGTCATCGCATGCCCCCTTCCTCGGCAGCCCCGTACCAGCGGGCCGGTTGTCATTTCGAGAGCGTTCGGGCTCTCGGTCCCGTTTCCTTCAGAAGACAAGTCAAGGTCAGGGCAGCCACGATGCCCAAGAGCATCGGTTTGAAGGCAGCCTGATAATGCTCCAAACTCATGCTCTCGCTTCCCGCGGACACGGTGACGAGCAGACGCCCGAACACCGGCCCGAGCAGCGCGCTGAAGGTGAAGTTGATGAAGTTGACCACGCCGGTGGCCGAGCCCCCCAGCTCCGGCGGATTGACCTCCTTGATGACCGTGTAGGGCACCATCGCCGCACCCGAGGCGATGCCCATGACGATGCCGACCGCCGCACCACGGAACAAGCCGCGCACGCCGAAGAGCACCCACGCCAGCACCGCCAAAAGCACGAGGGCACCGCCGAGAATCACCGGCTTGCGCCGTCCGATCCGGTCGGAGATGAATCCCAACAGTGGGCAGCCAATCATCCAGCCAAACGGAATGCTGGCGGCGATCCGCACCGCGTCCTCGTACTCGCGCCCCCGGCCTTCCTGCAGGAAGCGGACGCCCCAGGTCATGCCGAGAATCGTTGTCGGGATGAACAACAACCCGGCGATCAGACCGCAGAGGATCGATTGCGGATTCGAAAAGACGGTTTTCAACGAAACGAGGACGCTGGCAATGCCGCCGCTGCCGTTCGGCCCCGTGCGCTCTTCCTGCGGCAGAAGCAACAGCAGGGTTGCGCTGATGGCGAGTCCGACGAACCCGGCGTAGATCCAGAAGCGACCCCACGGCAGCCCACCGTTGATCAGCGGGCCGACGAGGACCTGCCCCGCCGAACCGCCCGCCATGCCGAACATCTGCGTGGCGCCGACGAGCGATGCCGCGTAGGCCGCCGGAAAATACTTGGTGGCGATGTAGATCGCACCGACGAGCGCAAACACCCCGCCGGCGCCTTGCAAGAATCGCCCGATGCTGGCCACGAAAATGCTGCCGGTGCTGAAGAGCAGGGCGCCGGCGCCGACCAGCGCGGCGCCGATCGGAATCACCCGCTTGGCACCGAAGCGATCCATCGCCGCACCGGCCACGAGGCTGAACGGGGAGTAGCCGTAGTAGAACATCCCGACGATCGAGGCGACGCCGAGCGCGTTGACGCCGAAGGCCTCCGACAACTGCGGCATCATTACGCTCGGCGCCGAGCGCAGCGCGTACTGGTAGAAGTAGTACGCCGCTGCGAGTAGCCAGGCGAGAAGTGCAGCCACTGGAAAGCCGTTGCTCATCTGGGTTTCACTTCAGCAAAGGACCAGGTTGGCGGCCAAACCGCCTTCGCTGGTCTCTTTGTATTTCGCTCCCATGTCCTTACCCGTCTGCGCGAGGGTCTTGATCGTGGTGTCGAGATCAACGCGGTGTCTTGTCTCGATCTCGTTGCTGGCGATCGCGTAGGCGATCCACGCCTTCACGGCGCCAAAGGCGCAACGCTCGATGCAGGGAACCTGCACGTACCCAGCGACTGGATCACAGGTCAGCCCGAGGTGGTGTTCGAGCGCCGACTCGGCGGCGTTCTCGATGGTCTGCGGCGAGCTGCCCATTGCCTGGGCGATGAAAGCCGCTGTCATGGCCGAGGCGACACCGATCTCGGACTGGCAGCCGCCCTCGGCACCGGAAAGGGTCGCGTTGTGTTTGCACAGATACCCGATCCCCGCGCCGGCGAGCAGGCCCTCGCGGACCTTTTCCATCGGCAGCTTGCGTTTGCTTTCGACGAGGGCGTACACAACGGCGGGCATTACGCCCGCCGAGCCGCCCGTGGGTGCGGTGATGACCAGGTGGCCGCGGGCGTTTTCTTCCGAGGCGGCCAGCGCGCAGGCGGAGACCATCGCAATCGCGCGATCGGCCTCATACTGGTCGTCCTGGGCACGAGCCCAGACGGTGGCCGCCTTGGACTGCAGCTTGATGGGTCCGGGTAGGACACCTTCCTTGATGGAGAGACCCGACTTCACCGTCGCGAGCATCGCGCTGGCGACCTTGTCCAGGAACGCGTTGATCTCCTCTTCCGTCTTACCGGAAACGGCCACCTCGTTCGCCATGATGACCTGCGCGACCGAGAGGTTGTTCTTCTCCGCGTGCTGACGCAGCTCTTTCATTGTCGCGTAGGGATACTTCGGCTGACCCTTCTTGGGCGGCGTATAACCCTTCCATTCGATGAAGCCGCCGCCGACGGAGTAATACTCTTGCTCGAGAATCACTTTGTTCCCCGCCAGGAGTTTGCACGTCATGGTGTTCGGGTGCGGGAACTGGCCCTTGGGGGAGTCGTAGATGATGTCGACCAGCGACAGGTTGAATGTCTTGTCGCCGAGCTTCACCGGATACGTTTGTCCCGGCTTGTCCCTCATCTCATCGAGGAACAGCGGGTCCACCGTGGCCGGCTCCTTGCCGACGAGGCCCGCCAGCGAGGCGCGCTCGGTGCCGTGCCCCTTGCCGGTGGCGCTCAGGCTGCCAAACAAGTGCACCTTGAGGCCGGTCGCCTTGGCGAGCTGGTCGGCCGGCAGCTTCGTGCAACGCTGGTAGAAGTCGTAGGTGATGCGCATCGGTCCGATCGTGTGTGAGCTGGAGGGGCCGGGACCGACCTTGTAGAACTCCTCGACCACGGTCATCACCGGGCCCTTGGACTGTCTCACGATGTCCAGTTTGGGGGATAAGGTGGAACCCATTTTAGGCGCCGCGGCTTCCTTGGCGGCTTGTTGGGCGCGGGCTCTGGGCGTCCACGGAACACCCGTCATCACGGCTGCCGCGCCGATGACGGCGTTGCGGACGAGGAACGTCCGGCGGTCAATGCCCGCAGGAATCTCTGTTTCCTCTGGAACGGCCGGGAGCACTGTGCTCTCTTGAGGATCTGGTTTCGTGTTCATAGTCGAGTCCTCCTTTTTCGATGCTGGGCGTCGATGCTCCGACGCGCTAATGAACCTCAAGTCCGACCGAACGAAACACGGCAACCGCCTGCTCGGTTTGCTCCGGCGAAGGGGGTGCCGTGTCCTGCAGCTCGTATGACATACCGAGCCGTTCCCACTTGAAACGGCCGAGCTGGTGGAACGGCAGTAGCTCAACCTGCTCGACATTGCCGAGTCCGGCGGCGAACTCGGCGATCCGTTTGATTTCATCGACGTCGTCCGAAAGGCGGGGTACCAGCACGTAGCGCAGCCACATCGGTCGACGCAGCGCTGCCAGCCGGCGCGCGAAAGCCAACACCGGCGCGTTGTCCATGCCCGTGATGCGGCGGTGCAGCCCGGGGTCGAGCGCCTTGAGACCGAGCATGACCAGGTCGCACGCCTGCAGGTCGGCATCGCTCAGTCGATCGCCCAAATAGCCGTTCGTATCGACGGTGGTGTGAATCTTCGTTTCCTTGACGGCTGTGAACAGCCGTATGAGAAATCGGCTCTGTAGCAGCGGCTCGCCGCCGCTCACCGTCAACCCGCCCTGCATCGTGCGCAGCCCGTGCCGGTACTTGCGCACTTCCTCGACTGCCCGCGCCAGCGGGACGGGGATGCCGTTGTTGAGCTTCCAGGTGTCCGGGTTGTGGCAGAAGACGCAGCGGAATTGGCAACCGGTCAACCAGACGACCACACGCACCCCTGGTCCATCCACCGCGGAGCCGGTGGTGTACGAGTGGACGAACCCGAGGTCCCCGGTCCTCAGCGCGGCTGCGGTCTGCGACTCACCGACGTGATCGCCCAACGACACGCGCAAGTCGTAGGGGCTGGCAACCAACGGGACTTCGGTCTGCGGCGATTCTCGGTTCATGGTCGTCACCTGCTCCCGTGAAATGTGCGGTTGATGACATCCAGCTGCTGCTCGCGGGTCAGGCGGACGAAGTTCACCGCATAGCCCGAGACGCGGATGGTCAGGGTCGGGTAGCGCTCGGGATGCTCCATCGCATCGAGGAGCATCTCGCGGTTCAGCACATTGACGTTGACGTGATAGCCCTGGGCACCGAAGAAGCTGTCGAGCAAGCCCACCAGGTTCGTCACCTGGATGTCGCGCGTACGCCCGAGCCCCTCCGGCACCATTGTCGCCGTGAGCGAGATGCCGTCTGCGGCATCGCGGTACGGGATCTTTGCCACCGAGGCGGCGGCCGCCATGATGCCGTGCGAGTCGCGACCGTGCATGGGGTTGGCGCCGGGCGCGAACGGCTCGCCCTTGCGGCGTCCATCCGGAGTGTTGCCGGTGTTCTTGCCGTACACGACGTTCGAGGTGATGGTCAGCACCGACTGGGTGTGCAGCGCGTTGCGATACGTCGGATACTTGCGCAGCCGGCTCATGAACGCGCCGACCACGGCGGCGGCCAGTTGATCGACGCTGTTGTCGTTGTTGCCGAACTTCGGGAAGTCGCCCTCGGTCTGGTAGTCGACCACGAGGCCCGAGTCGTCGCGGACGACCTTCACGCGCGCGTAGCGAATCGCTGACAGGCTGTCCGCCACCACCGAGAGTCCCGCGATGCCAAATGCCATCGTGCGCACGGGTGCATAATCGTGCAGCGCCATTTCGATACGCTCGTAGGAATACTTGTCGTGCATGTAGTGGATGACGTTCATCGCGTTGACGTACACGCCTGCGACCCATTCCATCATGCGCTCGAACTTCCCCACCACGTCGTCAAATTCCAAG
>DATKMS010000280.1:0-24380 GCA_035541735.1 Candidatus Margulisiibacteriota bacterium | reverse complement strand
GATTCTCTTCGCCGCCGCGGAGCTGCCGGAGAGCGAGATCCGTGCGGCGCTGGCGACACTCAAGACCAACGAGTTCGTGTACGAGCAGGCGCTCTATCCGGTGGCCGAATACGCCTTCAAGCACCCGCTCACCCAAGAGGTGGCGCTCGGCTCGCAACTGCAGGAGCGGCGGCGGCGGACGCATGCGACGGTGGCGGGGGCGATCGAAGCGGCGCACGCCGAGAAGCTCGACGAGCAGGCCGCCCTCCTCGCTCATCACTGGGAGGCGGCCGGCGAGGCGCTCGCTGCTGCGCGCTGGCATCGCCGGGCCGCCGACTGGCTATGGATGCGCGACGTCGCGCGGTCGTTCGACCACTTCGCACGCGTGCGCACGCTCACGGCCTCGCTGCTCGACGACCCGGAAGGACGCGACCACGGGCTGCGCGCCCGGATCATGCTGCTTCAGGCCTCATGGCGGGTGGGTCTCTGCCCCGAGGAGATCGAGCCCCTTGCTGCGGAGGCTCGGCAGATCGCGGCGCACCAGGGTGATGCGCGCAGTCGATTGGACATCGAATCCGCCTTGATGCCGGCGTACTGGTTGACCGGCCAACTCGCCGAGGCTGCAGAGATCGGGGCGGAGGCCGTACGACTCGCCGACGAGGTGGGAGATGTCAGTTTCCGCGCCCTCGTTCGCGCCGATCTCGGACACATCTACACCTCCTCGGGCCGCCTCGACGACGCGCTGCGCGTGATCGACGAGGGACTCGATGTCGGTGGTGACGATCCGAACCTCGGTCTGGATCGGTTGGGCTTCTCCACACAAGTCTGGGCGCGCTCGCGGCGTGGTTGGGCGCAGGTCGAAATGGGGAGGCTCGCACCTGGCGTCGCGGACCTCGAAGCCGCGGTACGCCGGTTGCGCGACCTTGGCCAGTGGGAGTTCGCGAGCTTGACGCTCCTGTTTCGCGTGTTTGCTGACGAGTACGCGGGAAACCCGGTGGACGCCGGGCTACGGCACGCCCGCGAGTCGCTTGAGTATGGGGAGCGTGCGGGGAGCCCGTTCGCGCAATCGTTCGCGTACCACGCGCTTGGACGTGTCCGGCTTGCCGCCAAGGACTCACCAGCTGCCCTGGAGGCCCTCGAGCAGGCGCAGACACTGCCCCTCTCCGCCGACTTCGAACCTCTTCACCTCGCCTTCCTAGCCGAAGCGCGGCTCGGAGTCGGCGACGGCGCGGCGCGCGCCACCGCTGAGCAGGCGATCCGGCTGGCGCAGGACCGCGGTACGCGTGGGTGGGAGGTGCGTGCGCACCTCGCGCAAGCGCGGGTGCTGCGCACGCTCGACGGCGTTGCCGCGAAAGCGGCAATCGAGGCGAGCCTGGCGCGTGCCGAGGCGCTCATCGCCGAGACCGGCGCAGGCGCCCAGGCGCCGTTTGTGATCGAGGAACGCGCGCGTCTCGCCATCGATCTCGGCGACGCCCGTGCCGGTGCACAACTCCTGCGCGAGGCGCGGCGCGCCTTCGAGCAGATGGGGGCAGCCGGCCATGCCGCTCGGCTGGCGAAGGAAACAGGCTGTTAGGGTGTTAGGCTGTTGGCTGTTAGGGGGGATGCATGCGCTGCGCCGGATGCGGACAAGAGAATCGGGAAGGACGGAAGTTCTGCGCCAGGTGCGGTGCGCGACTGGCCGCCGCCTGCCCCGCATGGGGTAGACCGAACGAGCCCGGCGAGAGCTTCTGCGGCGAGTGCGGCGCGGAGATCAAGGGGTTGGGGGTTACGGGGTTAGGGATTCGAACTCCACCGCAAGTGCTCTCCAGCGCCTAACCCCCCTGGCGCCGGTCTATGAGTGGTTTACCGAAGGCTTTGACACGCGCGACCTGAAGGAAGCCAAGGCGCTGCTCGATCAGCTGTAGGCACTCCTCGCAGCCCGACTCCGCGCTAGAAACGAGCCGCTTACGCCCGTGACTTCGCACCAACCTGACGGTCCACACAGAAAGGAGACACCTATGAGCAGAATGAAGCTGTACGCCCATCCGTTTTCGAACAACTCGATGCGCCCGCAGCTCAGCCTCGAGGAGAAGAACCTCGACTACGAATATGTGACGGTCGACCTCTTCAAAGGCGAGCACAAGAAGCCCGCGTATCTGGCGATCAATCCACGCGGGCAGGTGCCTGCGCTGGTCGACGGGGACGTGTGTGTTTACGAAAGCGTCGCGATCGTCCACTACCTCGAGTACAGGTACCCGGAGCCCTCGCTCATCCCGAGCGAGCCGAAGGCGATGGCGACCTGCTTTCGGCTGATCGGTGAGTTCAATCAGAAGCTCGACCCGACAAACATCTTCGGTTCGGTGAAGTTCGGCGGCAAGCGGCGCGCCGATCTCGGCGATCGGATCGACAAGCTGCTGACGGAGTGTCGCATCTGGGAAGGGTACGTGGGCGCCGGTCCGTATTTCGCGGGTGAAGCTTTTTCGATCGCCGATATCGTCGTGCTGCCCTTCTTCGGCACGATCATTGACGGCCTCGGGTTGCCCAAGGCGGACTACCCCAAGCTTCACGCCTGGTACGAACGCTGTAAGTCGCGACCGAGCGTCGCCAAGCAACCCTGGTTCGAAGCCTTCGCCGGTGAGAAGAAAAACGTGGAGCAGCACGTGCTGGCCACACCCGCCAGGTGAACGCGCACAGCCGGATCGGGCATGACCGTCTACGACCGAGCCCTCCAACAATTGTATCAAGCGCCGGTCGCGAACTTCCTCAACGAGCGCAAGCGCCTCGCTGCCGAGCTGCGTGCTCAAGGCGATGAGGCCGGCGCGGCGCAGGTCGCGAAGCGCCCCAAACCGGTTGCGTCGGTGTGGGCAGTGAACCAGCTGTACTGGCAGGAGCGCGAGGCGTTCGATGAAATGCTGGCCGCCGCGGCGCGGCTACGTCAAGGCGACCGCGGCGCGAGAAAAGCGTATCACAACGCGATCGCCAACCTGCGCAGGCGCGCCGCCATCATCCTGAACGGCGCCGGTTACGCGGCGAGCGAGGTAACACTGCGCCGCGCTGCGACGACGCTCGCGGCGATCGGGGCAGCCGGCAGCTTTGCGCCGGATCCGCCTGGCGCGCTTGCCGCGGATCGTGATCCGCCCGGGTTCGAGGCAGTCAGCCTTCTCGCGCAAGTGGTCAGCAGCGAGCAGCACACCCCACCGATGCAAGGCCCAACCGGCCCGTCCATGCGGCGGCGCGATGAGCGTGCCGGCCGCGTGCGAGCCAATTCCGATTCGGCCAGCGACCCAGCCACACGAGAGCCAGCGAGTGTTCGTGCGCGGTTGCGCGCTGCAGAGGCGATGGAACGGGAGCGGCAGGAGGTTGAGCGCGCTCGTCGGAAGGCCGAACGCGCCCGTCTCCAGGGGGCGCTACGCGCGGCGACCGCCGAGGCCCGAACCCGGGAGCGCGAGATCGCCTTGCTCGAGAAGCAACTGCGCGACGCCGGCCAAGCGGTGAGCGACGCGCGGGCGACGATCAAGGATCTCGAGCGCCGGCTGGCGGAGCTTGACGAGGAGGACTGAATTGCGGCCACGCACTGGGTCCGATTTCTTCACCTGCGCCGCGCCGGTGGCGCCCGCATGCGGTCCCAGGGTGTCAGCAGGTCGCGAGCTTCGTCGCGCAACCAGGCGCAGAAGGCGCGAGTGTCGCTCGTCGATCTCGAGCTGCGGCAGCCCTCGGCGGCATCCGACCGGCCACGTGTTCGACGACGGTCCTGCACCCACCGGCCTGCGCTACTGCATCAACTCGGCGGCGCTGCGCTTCGTTCCGGTAGCCGCCATGGAAGCGGAAGGGTACGGAAAATACCTGTACCTCTTCGGAAGGACGCCGCAGGCTGCGGAGGGGCAACGCGAGACCGCAACGCTCGCTGGCGGGTGCTTCTGGGGTATGCAGGAAATCCTGCGGCACGTCCCAGGAGTCTTGGAGACGCAGGTCGGCTACACTGGCGGTGAAACTCCGAACGCCACTTACGAACAGGTCGAGACCGGCCGCACCGGCCACGCCGAGAGCGTCGAGGTGATCTTCGACCCACGCAAGATCAGCTTCGCCGACCTCCTGGAGAACGGTGAGCAACGCTTCGTAGACAGCTCCGACCTGGCGCTCGTGATCAACAAGATACTTCTCCAGGATCCTCGAACGGGGAAAGCCCGAGATGCATCAGGAGGGGGCGGATGATCACTTTCCCCGCGGTTTCGATCATTTGGGCTTCCCTTCACGTGCTAGACAGGAAACACACCGTGGCGTAGTGTGCGACACGCAGTTGACGTGTGGTGTTTCTAGCTGCGCTGTCGCCACGGCCACATATAGGAGGGCACATGCCGATCGAACTCACCACGAGGCTGGTTCCAATCCCCGGAATTCTCAAGCTGCTACCGACAAGCCCCTTGGGGCTGCTGGCGCCACTGGCGGGCACGTGGAAAGGAACGGGGTTCAACCAGATCTTTCGACCGCTGCAACCGCAACTGGGCTCCGACAACTTCCTGGAACTGAATCTCACCGATGAAACTCTCGAGTTCACAGAGATCCCCGGTGAGATCCCGAACCGAGGTTTCGCGCAAGCGGACATTTCGCTGTTCGGCATGACATACCTGCAGCAGGTGTCGGACGTGAACGTCAAGGACACCAACGGCAATCCGGCGGGCATTCACATCGAGCCTGGCATATGGATCAACATTCCATCGACGACCAACCCACAAGAACACGCCACGGTCGCCCGGCTCGCGAACATCCCGCATGGAACATCACTCTTGGCACAAGGGACGGCCACGGCCATTGCCGGTCCGCCGGTCTTTCCGCCCGTTGACATCACGCCGTTTTTCATCGGTCAGCCGAACAACAAGGTGACGTTTCCCTCTCAGAACCTCTCAACCCCCAGCCCGTTCCGCAGCCCACCGAGCGATATCGTCGGCATAACCCAGGCCATGGTCGATAACCCGAATTCGGTGCTGCAGGCGGCACTGGTCGGCAAGACCATCAATTCAACGACCGTCATCCGGATCTCCACATTGACAAGTGCGACAACGGTACCGAACGCCGGTGGCGGAATTTCAGATATCGCGTTCCTCGACGGAACGGCTGGTAATCCCAATGCCAGAGTCGTGCAGATGGATGCGACATTCTGGATCAGTGACTTCACCGACGCGCAGGGCTACGGCACTCTGCTGCAGTATTCGCAGGTGGTTCTGCTGAATTTCGCCCCCCTGAGTTGGCCGCATGTGTCGGTCGCCTCGCTCGTGAAGCAGAAGAGCAAGTCCGCGCTCAAGGAGATCAAGGACAACAAAGTCGAGATCAAGGAACACAAACCCGAGCTCAAGGAATTCAAGCCAGAACTCAAAGAACACAAGCCTGAGATCAAGGAGAACAAGTTTGAGGTCAAGGAGCTCGAATTCCAACCGCAGACGTTGCCGCAGCCCGATCCTGGTAGGGCCGGTCCGGCTGCGGCGGCCCCTGCCAAGGGCAGGCACTTCATCGCGCCAATCGAACGACCCGCGGTAGGTGACGTCGTGCCGAAGAAGCAGCCGAGGAAGCCGCGGAAGAAGCGGTGACGTGCTCCTCGTCCTTGCCAGTCGCTCTGACGCCAGCGCCGCAACTCTGGTGCGGCGCTGGCGCGGGCATGGTGCGCGGCTCCTGACGTGCGAGGATCTGTCGCGGCGCGGTTGGGTGTGGAACCCAGACGTGCCAGACGATGGGTCGCTGGTTCTGCAGGAGGAATGCGTGTCGCTGCGGTCGATTCGGGGTGTGGTGTCGCTGTTGCCCAGCGTCGCTCCGAGCGAGCTGCCGCAGATCGTCGCCGAAGAGCGCGAGTATGTCGCCAGCGAAATGATGGCCTTTCTGGTGGCATGGCTGTCGTCGCTGCGCTGCCGTGTCATCAACCGTCCGACCCCGCTGTGCTTGACGGGACCGCGTCTGCACCACGAGCAGTGGCTGCGGGAGGCAGTTCGCGCGGGCTTGTCGATACACCCGACAAGTCGTCGAGTATTGAGCTTTGCGCAACGAAGCGCAGCCGGCGTCGGACCGCCATCCATGACCGACAGGCCGTGCGGGGACACTCGACTGGCTGCGGTGCTGTCGGTTGTCGCTGGCCGATGTGTACCGGCGCCGACGGACCAGCCCGTTGACGGGGAAATTGTGTCTGGCCTCTGCCGCCTTGCGGCCGCCGTGCGTGCGGGCCTACTGACGGCGAGCTTTGTCGATGTTGACGGAAAGTTACTTTTTGCCGGCGCCGCCCCTATCGTCGACGTATCGCGCGCGGACATTGCCGACATCATGTTGGAGGCCCTTGGGGTCGTGTCGTGATTCTCTTGTGGGGTCTGAGCGGAGACGCACCGTTCGACAGCGTATGCGCGGCATTGCAACGGCGCGGCGCGAGGGTGGCCGTGGTGGATCAACGTCTGGCTCTTCAGACCAGCGCCGAAGTGACGTTCGGGGAGAGACTCAGTGCAACCATCACCGTTGACGGGCAAAGCGTGCCGCTGGACGATGTGACAGCTGTCTATTGGCGGACCTATGACGTCAGGCGTCTGCCTGCAGTGCTGGCAGCGGATGCCGAGGGTGCCAACGGTGCGGCACTGGGTGCTGCCTGGGGCCTCGAAGAGGCACTCGTCGTATGGCTCGAGATGGCCACGGCTTGCGTGGTGAACCGTCCCTCGAACATGGCGAACAACGGCTCAAAGCCCTATCAGCTCGACCTGCTGCGGGCTTGCGGCTTTGAGCTGCCAAAGACACTCATCACGACTGATCCAGACGCGGTACTCCGCTTCTGGACCGACTGCGCATCTGTGATCTACAAATCGATCAGCGGGACGCGAAGTGTGGTCTCGCGCCTGGGCGAGTCGCACCTCCAGCGACTCGAGCACGTTGCGTGGTGTCCCACGCAGTTCCAGCAGTTCGTGCCCGGACGCGATCATCGAGTGCATGTCGTTGGGGACGACGTGTTCGCCTGCGAGGTGCTTTCGGACGCCGATGACTATCGTTACGCTGGACTGCGCGGTGAACCGGCGCGCCTTCGCGAAGTCCGACTACCTGCCGACATTGTGGCGGCCTGCGTGGCTGCGGCGCGCTCGCTGGGACTCCATCTGGCGGGGATTGACCTCCGGCGCGCGCCAGACGGTCGGTGGTTCTGCTTTGAAGTCAATCCCTCACCGGGCTTCACCTACTACGAGGCGAATACCGGTCAACCTATCGCAGATGCGATCGCCAGCTTTCTCGTCTCCACGGCGCCTCGGGGGGGTGCCTCCGGAGGCCTGTAGTTCGCCCCTGTTCGCCCCACGCTTCCTCTCGTTTCCCCATCTGTGTTTCGGCGGCGGGTCTGAGAAAAGTCGGCGCTCGGGATAGGGCGCGGGCGCGCGGCCTGTAGGCTCGCTCTTGGCTGTATCCGGCGTTTCCACCTGCGTGCCCGTGTAGAGATCACCATGGATCGGCCCAGCGCTCCCCACGGGTCCGGGTTTCCCCTGCTTCACCAGTACCATGAGGCACTCCGACGTCCGCCGACCCGTCACGGCGCGCTTCGGTATTCCCTCGCGCATCGCTTACCACCGTTGGTGGAGGCCGACGGACCTCCCAGGTTCCTGTAGAGCCCTGATGCAAACATGCCCCGCTCTCCGACCCCGGTGGGTCCTCGACACCAAGCCCCGTGCAGTGTCGAGGTGCGGCCTTCCGTTATTGGAACAACGTCGGCACCCACGAAGTGTCACTTTCGAGGCTCAATGACGCGGCCTGCTCGCTTCCTGTGTACGCTTCACGCTCGCGGTTACCCGCGACCCGCGCAACACTCGGTTCTGGCTGTGGGCCTCCTTTGCCAGGCGGGATTGGCCACCCGCTGGGCTCTCATGAAAGGTTTCCGCCTGTAGCGTACTCTACATGACTTCCTCCTCTCCCAGGCTTTGCCTGGCGCACTCCAACCGTGACCCCGATGCGCGTCGCGAAACGTCAACGCACGCAACAGGGTCAAACGGCGCGCCTGGCCACTGGATCTGCCCGCGTTTAGGCAATCACGGTTGGTCGACACCGGTGAGCCGGCTTCCTTGTGTTGTCCCGCTCAACGTGATGGGAGGCGAGGGACCGAGGTGCGGAGAGACTCGCCATGACACGTCCCAACTTTCGCTGTGGAGTGACGTACGACTTTCGCAACCCACCGGGCAGCGGGCTGACCGATACTGCCGTGTACCGCGGGATCCTCGAGCAGGCCGTTCTGGTAGACCAGTGGGGGTTCGATCACATTTGGCTGACCGAACACCACTTCGTCGACGACGGCTACCTGCCCTCGCCAATGGTGGCCGCTGCGGCCATCGCCGCGCGCACGCGCCACATCCGGATCTCCACCGACATCCTCATCCTTCCTTTCCATCACCCGCTACGGCTCGCCGAGGACTGGGCCGTGCTCGACGTGCTGTCGGGCGGACGCATGGAGTTGGGCGTAGGGATGGGCTACGCCGCGCACGAGTTCCGGGGCTTCGGCATCGATCGCACGCAGCGCCGCTCGCGCACGCTGGAGGGGGTCGAGGTCTTGCGGCGCGCATGGTCGGGCGAGCGCTTCACGCATCGCGGCACCCACTGGACGTTCGAGGATGTGCAGGTGTGGCCCCGTCCCGTGCAACCCGGCGGCCCGCCGTTGTGGATGGCGGCGATGACCGCAGCGGGCGCGCGCCGCGCCGGCCGCCTCGGGCTCCATCTGTTGCCGCAGGGGGAACGGCATGCGGTCTTGGATCCTTGGCGCGAGGCGATGACGGCGCACGGCCGTGATCCGGACCAGTACCGCGTCGGCATCATTCGCGGGGTGCTCGTCACCGACGACCCGGAGCGCGACTGGCTGCCGCTGCGCGCGGCCGAGCGTTACAAGGCGGGCCGCTACGCCGAATGGATCGGCGGTTCGGGCGACTCGTACACGTTCATGAGTACCGAGGGTGACGTCATCTCACAGCGCTGGCTCATCGGCGATACCGCCACAGTGACCGCCGCGTTGCGGCAGTTCGTGCTCGACTACGGCCTGACCGATGTCGCCGTCATCGGCAACTGTCCGGGAGTGCCGGTGGATCGTCTCAATGCCAGCCTCGAACGGCTGGCGCGCGAGGTCCTCCCGGTGCTGCGCGCTGCGATTGACGGGCTCTGATCGGCGCCCGCGGATAACCGCCAGCGCAAACAGCACGGTCTCGAACTGCTTCATGATGCGCTTCAGTCGGCCGCCACAGGCGGACTTGCGAAAGAGTCATGACCCCGCGAAGGTGGGTGCGGACACTGTGAGCAGGGGTCATCCCAGGCGTCGAAGGAGCGGAACTGTGTAATCGCACCCTCGGTTCGAAACTCCAGCTGCCACATCGGCGGCAGTCGCCCTTGCGACTTGCACCACGGCAAACATACACGCAGCGCCCACGATGACGGCGTGGCTCCGAGCCCTCGACGGAGGTGGCCGGCCAATCGCGCCGCATTGCTCAGCATTGGGCATTGGCGCGCTGGCATGCCGAACTGTCGCGAACTCCGGGCGTCGTTGAAGCTCAACTTCGTCTCGCTTCTCTGCAGTAGCAGCGGCCTCAACCTCAGCCCCGACTGGCGGGCACTGGCGGCGCCGATTCACCGCGCGGCGCCCCCACTCGCGAACAAATCCGTTCTCACCGCGCAAGCGCAACCGACGCTCGGGCAGATTGAGCATCAAGCGCAACCGACGCTCGGGCAGATTGAGCATCGCATCGAGCGTGCGTCAGTGCGCGTACGACTCGCGGCGCGCCGAGGCCGACTGCCTGATCACGTACCGCAGCGGGTCGGCCCAGAACAGCGCGCGCAGCTCGCCGAGGCTGGACGCACCACCGTAGCTGATCGACGAGCACAAGTGCCTCAGCATCTCGCGGACGATGGTTCGCGCGGACCCGCAGGCCGGCACGCTGATCTCCATACCTTCCGCGCCGAGCGCCTCGAGTTCCACCCTGTCGGCATCCTCCACGTCCAACCGATCCCGGATGGCTTCGACGGAGGCCATGCCGCGCAGCACCTTGAAAGGCACCCTGACCGTCTTCTGTAGTTCCGGTAGCAGCACGGATTTGTGCACCACCTCACCCGGCGCCTCATCGGTGCCGGCAAAGGCGCTTCCGAGCATGACAGAGTCGCCACCGAACATCAGCGCGGCGGCCAGCGCGCCGTGCCGCTTGATGCCACCGTCGGCGATCATGGGCACGCCGGCATGCCCGAGCGCGATGCGGCACTCCACGAGCGCCTGTACTTGCGGCACGCCGAAGCTCGTGGTCAGCCTGGTCGCGCAGCCGCCGCCGGGGCCGATGCCGACTTTGACCGCGTCAGCGCCACGGTCGACCAGGAAGCGCGTGCCTTCGGCTGTCGCCACGTTGCCCGCAATCAGTTCGACATCGCCGAACCGCTTGCGGAACTCTTCGATCGCGCGCTGCATGACGACCGAGTGTCCGTGCGCAATATCGATGACTATTACGTCGACGCCGGCGCGGATCAGCTCGGCTGCGCGCTCCAGGTAGTCGCCAGTTGCGCCGATCGCGGCCCCGACGCGCAAGCGCCCCCTCTCATCACGCGTCGCGCAGGGCATGCTGCGCTGCCGGACCAGATCACGCGCCGTGATCAGCCCGACCAGCGCTCCCGCGTCGTCAACGAGCGGGAGCTTCTTGATCTTTCGCTCGCGCATGATGCGTTCCGCACCCTCGGCGCTCAACGCGCCGCCGCGGTGAACGACGAGCTGATCGAGCGGGGTCATCCGCCCGGATACCGGCGCATCGTGCCGCGTCACGAAGCGCATGTCCCGCTCGGTGAGCAGGCCGAGCAGCCGCTGCTTGTCATCAAGCACGACCAGAGTGCCGACACGCGATCGAGCCATGAGTCCTGCCGCTTCCGCGAGTGTCGCGGAGGGCGCGATGCGGTACGGGTCAGTGATGAGGCCGTGCTGCGTGCGCTTGACGATCTCGACCTCGCGCACCTGCGGCTCGATGTCCCCTGGACGGAAACCGCGGTCGATGATTCCGATACCGCCTTCCTCCGCCTGGACGATAGCCATCGGCGCACGCGTGACGGTGTCCATGTTGGCCGAAACAATCGGTCGCTTCAGGGTAATGCGGCGCGAAAGCTTGCAGGAAAGGTCGATCGCGGCGGGATCGCGCCGGACGAGCACGCCGCGCTGCGGCGCGAAGACGAAGTCGTCGAACGTGCACCCGTGGACCAGTTCGAGAACGGCGCGGCCAGTACGTTCCTCGATGAGGGGGAACGATGCGTCGGCAAAAGACATACTTCTAGCCTACCGGACCCGGGCGCATGCTGGCTAGTCGCTTGCCCGAGAAACGACGGGGCTGTGCGCCCGGCCGAGTTCGCACGCCGCTGGAGACGGCTGGCGAGGTTGGTGGGGATACGCTAGGGCCGGATGCTGCCTGAGCGCCTGTTGCGTCATGGTACGCAGGACGCCACCTCTCGCCCGTTTGTAGTCCGCATCTGAGATCCCGCCCCGATTCTCCACCGAGCGTAAACGCAGGCCACGTCCATCGCGCGGATGCCGAAGTCACGTGAACACATGTCAGCGTGGTGATCACATCCCAACGCAAAGGACGACGTTGGCCAGCAGCTCGTAAAGCGCATAGTGACTCTGCTGGAGCGCGCCCACACTTGGAAGTAAATCACTCGCGTCGAACGGTGTATCGGCAGGGATGCCAGTGGGGGCGAGTGTGACTTCCAGTCCCGCGGCAGCCAGCTCTGCCTTGGCGCGTGGCATATCGAAGCTGTGCGCAACCAGGATGACGTGACGAATGCCCGCAGGGAGCAGTACCGCTGCCGACTTGGTCGCGTTTTCGTGCGTGTCGCGTGATTCAACCTCGACCCACGTGACCTTGACGCCGAACTCCTCCTCAAGCACCCGTTTCATGAGTGTCGCTTCTGGTGTTGTGCCGAACACCGGGCCGCCAGACACCAATACCGGAAGGCGGGTCTTGCGAGCGACTACCGCGCCATAGCGCACGCGCTCTAGGCTGAGCCGCCCCAACGTGTCGCCGCCGTATTCGGCAGCATCGTGACGAACCCCACCCGCGAAGATCACAATGGCGCCGGCGTTGCCCGTCTGGGTCAGATTCAGCGGCGGACTCTGGTCAAGACAACGCACCAGCTCATCGGACACGAGCGGAAGTGACAGCACCAAAAGCGCCAGCAACCCGAGCCAGGCGAGCAGGCGACCCGTCCTCGGCCATCGTGTAAGCGTTGCGAGCCCCAGGAGAGCAATGATCAGCGGGCCAGTTGGCGGGAGAACCAGCGCCGTCAGCGGCTTCTTCAGCAGAAACAGGTTCGTCATCAGATTCCTCCGCCGGGTTACCTGGCTACGTGTCGCATCGTAGCGGGGCGAGGTCCAGGCTCCTATTGGTACCCAGCCGAATACGGTCGCCGCCCATCGGGCGGGGCAACAGACCTGGGACGCGCAGCCCCGCAAGGTCAGCTACCGCATGTCGGGTCAAGGAGATCGCAAACTTCCCTCGCGCCGCAAGGCAGTCCGGCAATACCACCGCAGACCTTGCGTGCGGAGCAGCCGTTCAGCGCGTTGTCTACGGCCTCGATGATCAGCGATACGTCCACCGTTGCACCGGCCGGCACGCCATTCGGGCACGCTGACGGCTGGGCGGTGCCGAGCGCGATGTTCACCAGCGTGATGACATCCTTTACTGCCACGATGTGCGCCCCGCCGCAGTCGCCGATGCAAGGTGGCGTTGGTGTGGGCGTCAGAGTTGGGGTGGCGGTGGGCGTGTATGTCGGGGTGCTGGTGGGAGTGAAGGTTGGCGCCAGCTGGATAGTGATCGTACCACCCTGTCCCGCCACCGCCACCTTGTCGCCGAAGGAATCCCCGGCGCTGATTTTCGAGGGTTGCACCTGATAGCTTCCCGTCGCCGCGGCCGGAATAGGCACGACGAGGGTTCCGACGAGCACTGTGCCCGTCAACGGCGGGCTGATCTCATTCAAGTAGCCGATCGCCAGCAACCCAATCACACTGTTATTGATGAGTTGAGGTGGGCCCGGTGGAGTGGCAGCCTGATACGTGAGCTTAGCCGTGATGGCTGGCGCACCGCCCTGCGGCACGACCGCAAAGGTTGCACCAAAGAAAGCAACATCGGCACTGCCGAGGGCGATCGTAATCGGCACGGCCGCCGCTTGGCCCGCCTGGCTGCTGACGCTTCCTGCGCTCAGCGAATTGCCGGCCACGCCGCGTGTCGCGGTCGGCGTCGGAGTGCTGCTCAGCTCAATTGTGCCGCCAATCGTCCCCGTCGGTGTCGGAGCGCCTCTCACCTCGATCGTGCCGCTCTGCCCCAGGGGGGTCAGCCGATTTCCAGAGGCATCTTCAGCGCTGATCTCCGATAGTTGCACCTGATAGCTTCCGATCGCTCCTGCGGGAATAGGCACCTCGAGGATTCCAACGACCACCGTCCCGCTCAGTGGTGGGCTGATCCCGCTGACGTAGCCGATGGCCAACAACCCAGCCACGGCGTTACTTGTAATCTGGGGCGGCCCAGGCGGAGTGGTGGCCTGGTAGTTGATCGGTTCCGAGATGGCGGGGGCACCTCCCTCCGGCACAACTGCAAAAGTCACTGCAAAGAACTCCACGCTGGCACTGCCGAGGTTGATCGTAATAGGCAGCGCTGCCGTTTGGCCTGCTTGGACGTTGACGCTTGCCGCTGTCAGCGTCACCTGCGCCACGGTCCGGCTTGAGAGCGCCATGAACCCCAGACTCACCATCGCCGCGTACATCGAGTACCTGCGTCGTTGATTTCCCATCGGTCGCTTGATCACCCGTCCCCTTCTGCTCCTTGCAAGGCGCTGTTCGTCGGCTTCACTGGGGTTGTGAACCTCGTCCGCATATCGTGTACCGAAGGTGCCACGCAAGGCGATGGCGAAAAGCCGCTCGCCGGGTGGGGCGAGGCCAGTACCGAAAATCTTTCAGGCCGAGCGATTCACAAGCAGACACACTCGTGGACGCAGCCGTCAGCGATGCAAGGGTCAAGGGTGCAGCCGTTACCATCGTCGCAGTCCTTGATCGACCACACCTGACGTTGGCTTCTGCGAAACGCAGTGCGCTGGACACGCGTGTCGGGTCCGGCGCGTTGGCTCGTCAACCATCATCACATGAGCGTGCGGGTGGCCGTAGCTCGTCTCGCTCCGGATGGCGTCAAGCTAGTCGCTTGGTCATAGGGGCAGCCGAACACCACCGCAACACCTGGCCCGCCGGGGCCGGAGCCGAGAATGCAATCGCCGCGCGACTCTCCGGAGTAAAACGGACGAGCAGTGTCACCACCGAAACGCACTCACCCCTAGCGGTGGCCGACCCGCTGCTCCCAACGGCGGGGGACCAGCCGCTCCAATCGGTGGGGGACCGGCGGGGCCAATGAAACGCCGCGAAAACGGGAACCGTTGCCGGAAGCCGCTGCCGAACCTCCGTCGTATCGGTCCCGGATACCACCCAACCACGCCCGTCCCCAGGAAGGGATAATAGCCAGGGAGCAGCCAATCATTTCGGGGCAGCACATAGCTGCCGTACGGCGTTGGAGCGAAAATCGTCACTGCGACGGGTCCGCTGACATATACACTCCCCCCGGTGCTGACGTTGTGCGCTAGTCCGCTGTCCAGCCCCGTGAGATACGCGCGCGCCACCTCGTCCTCCGTATCACTTGGCGGCTGGGGTTGTACCACCTGCTCCTCCTTCGCCTCCGGCAAGGCTGCACCTTGCGGGAGCCATACCTGCTCGTCGACAACGACTTGGACCGCCTCCTGTGCGGGCACTTCAGCCTTCAGGTTGGTGTAATGTGTGACGCCGGCACCGTCCGTCCACTCTAGGATATCCGCGGATGCCATGGCCGGGAGTGCAGCGAGGATCAATGCCAGCAGGGTATGGAGCCCGCACCTCATACGATTTAGATAACCACGATTTGCATGCCAGCATCGTCAACCTCCTGCCGTCCTGTCGCCACATGCGCTTCCACCCCAAGCGCGTCCTTGGGCGATTGACGGCACAACTTGCCGGCGCACGTGCGACGTGTGCGGACTTCGTGCACCACAGCGATTGCGCCATTCGCGGCCGCAGCCACCCCCGAAGCGGAAGGCTTTGAGGTTGCGATATTGATGCGATCGCCAACCGGCCGCGAATATGGCAGGCTACGACTCATGCCTGATTACAGTCTGTTCGGCGACGAGCATGTTCGGCAGTACGAGGCCACCGGCGGCAAGGTCGGTCACGATTGGAACGGCACGAGCTGCCTGATCGTGCACACGCGGGGCCGCAAGTCAGGGGCGATCCATAAGATCCCTCTGATTTACGGCCGTGACGGCGAGGACTATGTGCTGGTGGCATCCAAAGGGGGCGCGCCTGAGCATCCGGGCTGGTACAAGAACCTGGTCGCACACCCCGACGTCGAGATCCAGGTATGGGACCAAGTCATCCCGGTCACCGCACGCACCGGCACGGCCGCCGACAAGAAGCGCGTATGGCCCATCATGACGGTGCAGTGGCCGGGGTACGACGACTACCAAGCGGGCACAAAGCGCGACATTCCCGTGGTGTTGCTCCGCCCCCGCTGAAATAGGGGAACGTTCTGTCGGCGCGTGTGGAACACCGACATGAAACAGATGGACCACAGCTTCCCGCGCTACTGGCATCCCCGCCTGACCCGAGGTCCGGAGTGAGCCGCAGTCTGGCCAGAGGAGATCCGGCTAGGGGGCGAACTACCGACCGGTTGACGGCGAGAGAGAACCTGCCGAGCGGACGTGACGACGCCAGATAGCTGTTATCTGGCATGAAACTGAAACGATCCCTCCACGGTTTTCAGACCGCGACGCGCAAAAGGAGACACCGGAATTTAGTGCGTCGGACAGGTCCCGAGGGCGTTGTTGACGGCTTGGATGATGAACGCGACTGTCACGTTCGCGTCGGTGGTGCCAGGCGCCAGTCCATTCGGGCAATCGGCCACGTGCTCGATCCCGAGGGCGATGTTCACCAGCGTGATGATCTCGTTCACGGTGACATCGCCGCTGCCGTCGCAGTCGCCGACGCAGGGCACGACAGGAGGCGTTGGCACGGCGGTCGCGGTCGGCGTGCTTGAGGGGGTGGGGATAGTTATCGGCGTCTCCGTGGCGGTAGCGGTTGGCCCCAATGCCTGCGCGTTGTACTCGTACGCGCCGATGGAGCAATTCATCTCGCCGACACCCGGCCGACCGTAGCCGCGTTGGTCGAGATTGTTGACCGGGGTTGCGGCGCAGACGGTTTCGTCGCCCGCGTTGATCGCCGGGCTGTCTGCTTGCAACGCGATGGTTTGCGTCGGCCCACCGTTACTCGCCAACCCCGCCGGATCAAGCAGTGGGTTCGTCTTGCTGAGCGAGGTTCCCGAGAGATGGCAGGAACCGTCGTCGTCGATGTTGTGCCCGCCATCGATGATCGTGCCGGTGCAATTTGGGCCCTTCGTGCTGTTGGCAACGATCGTGTTGGTGAGCGTCAGCGTGCCGTAGTTTCCAAGGCTGCTGGGGTGGGTGGATCCGTACCCTCCATTGCCGGAGAAGGTGCAGTTGATGACGTTGAGGGTGCCGCCGTTGGAGATGGCGCCGGTGCCGGAGTAGCTTGAGGTGGTATTGCCGAAGAAGGTGCTGTTGATGACGGTCAGCGTGCCGGCGCTGGCGTTGATGGCGCCACCGCTGTTGCCCGAGAAGGTGCTGCCGGTGATGGTGAAGGCGCCGATGTTCGAGATGGCGCCGCCGCTGTTGCCGGTGAAGGTGCTGTTCGTAACAGTGAGGGGGCCGCTGCCGGTGTTGGAGATGGCGCCGCCGCTGTTACCGGTGAAGGTGCTGTCGGTGACGGTAGTAAGGACGGCGTTGGCGTCGGTAGAGATCGCGCCGTGATTGCCGGAGAAGGTGCAGTTGATGACGTTGAGGGTGCCGCGGTGGTTCCAAAAGGCACCGTAGTAAGGATCCTTGCTGTCAACGACGGTCAGGTTCTGCACCGTCAACGTGGCAAGACCGGCCACGATGGCGATGTTCACGCTGTTCCCACCGCTGATCGTGATCACACCGCCGCCATCAACGGTTATGTTACTGTTGTTCTGGACCTGTTTTTGGGAGGTGAAGGTAATCGTGGCGGGGCCGCCGCAGTTGAAGGTGACCAACCCGCCACCGCCAGCCGCCGCATCGAACGCCTGCTCCGTGCAACTGTCGGGCGTGCCCGTGCCGACCACCCCGCCCGCCCGCGCCGCATGAGCGCCGCCGGTCAGAAGGACGGCACACATGAGGGCCATGAATGGGGTCACTGCAACAAACCCGTGTGACGTCCGCTTCCCGTTCGCCAGTCGCGGAACCTGCTCGGCGCGAACGGAGCAGCACCCCGGTTCCCCGTGGGTACCGCTCACGCTAGGTGCTCCGAACGCCGACCTCGTGATTTCGTGTGCCATCACACTGTCTCCCCTCCTGCCCCGAGCGCCACGATCCGCATGCACCGACACGTGCGCGTCGAATGTCGCCGCTCCCAGGAAGTGAAGTCCGGGCCCCCGATTCACTTCTCGCGGCAAGACCCTCCAAGCTGGTCATTGTTGCGTATTGGGCTTGACGTGCCGCTGATAGAACGTTCGGCAAGGTCGCTGACCTCCCTCCTAGGGCAACTCTGGAAAACAAGCAGAAAGCGTGCCCGTTGCGCTTGCTTGCGGTGCCACCGGTGATCGACCTTCACCGTGGCAATTGTTGGAAACCGGCAGAACGGGTACCCGCCGTGCCTGCTGGCGGTGTCACCAGCGATCGACGCTCGCCGTTAGGTGCAGGCGATGCAGGACTCTTCCGATCACCACCCGGCGCTTTGTGGATTTCCGGCGCACACGCTCAGTAGGCGCTTCCACTCACGCAGCGTCAGCTGCAAGACCAGCCGCCTCGGAGCAGCGCGAGTAGCCAGGCTGTGCATAGTCCGCACAAACGGGGTGATTGACCGGCACGCCCTTCTCGCTGCGTCGCCCGAGCAGGCGATGCGTCAGCAACTGTACGCGCTGGCGGAGCGCAGCGTTCTCTTTATTGAGGCGATCGATCTCGTTGCTGAGTTCGTCGAGGACTGCTTGGGGCTCTTGCGCCGCTCGTCACCGCCACACCACCACCGCGAGGTAAGCATCACTGGCGGCGATGTCGAGAAGCCAGTGCGCCATGCGCAACATCGTCATCGTGTGGCGATGTGTGACCGCTCGTACCGCACACGTTGGCGGACCACCTCGATCCCTTCGAGCAGTAAGTACAGCTCCCGCGCGTTGATCTCATCGCGGTCCAGCACCGCGAAGGTGCCGCTTTCCAACCGCTTGTAACTCAATCCAGAATCCGAATGCTTCGATCGCAGCGACGCGCCTTGTGCGTGTCACACATCCCTTTCATCCACTGAGTGGACAGCAGCTCCTCTGCGTGGGCGAGCGGTACAACCGCTATCGAAGACGCCTTCTGCTGCGGGTCGATGGGGAGACCGTCTCACCTCGGCACGACCCGCCAACCCCGGTGAGTTGCAGGCGTTGCTCATCCATTTCCGGCTGACAAGATGGAGGCGTACGCGATTTCAACGTCGGTGAATTCTCCACGGAGCGACGTGCCAGAGTGTATTGCGCCGGTAAGCTGATGGTGGGCATCTCCAGAGGGTTTGTGGTAGACTCGGTGCCCAGGAGTGGATGAATGATGCGTTTCGGAATTGGTGCAGTCGTCTTGGTGGTGGCGGCAATCGTCACCATCGGTGCTTTCACGCCACGCTTGTCCACGGCAACTGATGGGGTCGAGGGCTATTGTTGTGTGTGCGGCGCCTGTTCGTCGGGTCCCTCACGCCTGTGTGTCAGTGTTCTGGCTCCAGGAAGTGAGGCGACCGACTGCGCAAGACGCTGTGGTGAGGGAGGCTGCCAGTTCGTCGAAGTTCTCGATGGCACCTGCGCTGCCAACGCCGGTGCCTGCACGCCATCATCCGCACCGGCAGCATCGCACTCCGTACTCTTCGCACTGGGAGCGTTCCTCGCTGGGACTGGTGTGTATCTCGTTCGGCGACGTGTAGTGCGCTGACGGACCCCCGGTCTCTTGGTCTATCGGCGCATAGCCATCTCGATCATCACCGTACTCTGCAGCCAAACGCTTCTTCAGGGCACAATATTCTTGTGCCACCGCGACGTTAGCTCATGCCCCCATCCACCCTGCGCCGCTGGTAAAATCCGCGCCGGGATGCAGGATTAGAAAAGAACTCGGTAACGCACCGTATCCGCGCCAATGCACGCAGACGGGGAGATCGGGTCTTAGGTGATGGACCACCAAACCTCTTGCTGGCCAGGCCAGCCCCTGGTTCAGCATCAACGCGACCTCAATAAAGTGTTTGTCAAAGGTGAGTGGGCAATTACAATGAGAGTGAAGAGACGTAGCGCACATGAAGAGAATGTGCGAGGTGAGCATCGCGGCGATCCTCATACTTCCATTGTTCCTTTTCGTCCCGAACAACAGGGCGCGGGCGCAGGCAAAGCTGCCAGAGTCGCTTCGTTTCCTTGGTAGTGAGGAAATCCGGGCAATGATGGATCTCAGCACGCGCTCTCCACAAGAGGGGCGACCAGACTACCCTCTTATCATGAATGGTTGGCGGATGAGCTTTGATCAGCCATGGTTGAGCTTCATCTTTGATCACCCCGTGCTCTGGTTCGTGGAGGAAGCAGCGGTTGCGTCTCTCAGGAACTATTCGGACGCGAACTCGCACAGCTCGGTCGACAGTACGAAATTGGTCGAGAGTTCCGCAGCTGACGTCAGCAAAGATTTCTTCCGGCGCGTCTTACTCAATCCTATCAACCACACGTATATGCCCAAGAAGACAGCGCTCGACCTTGATGTCGGAGATACCGGCGCGATTGGAATTCACAGCACCGACGTCGGTGTTGTGCTGCGCTTCAATTCTCAGTTCTGAAGACTCCTTGCGGTTCCCAGCGGCTGCGTTGACCCGCGCAATCAAGTGATTCGTGACTGGTCGCCTACGCCGCCGTGGCAAGCACGTCCGCTTCGTCCTGCATTGCTGCGATGCTGTCGCCGGACCGCCCGCCTGCCACCCAGCCACCCGGACAGGCACGCATCGGATAGCGGAGCTGCTCAACGGGGCACTGAACCCGGAGGGGTGTAAAGATCACCCCGCGCGCCAGCGGACCACGCGTGCGAAGTGCCGCGCCGCCATCGCGCCTGGAAACAGGCGCTCGATGTCGGCCGCCAACGCGATCGTTCGACTCCATGGCGCGCAAGATCTTGCACCAAGCCAGCGCGTTTCCGGAGGAAAACCATAACACACCGGCGCTCCGATCCGCCTGTTTCCGCAACGGGAATGCCGATCCGTCGTCGCCGGTCCACGTTCATGGCTCATTTGTCTTCGCTGGGAAATCCATGAAAGACGCCATCCGGATCGTATTGCTCGCGCAGCGTCTGCAGGCGCTGCCAGTTCGCCGGCGCGAATGAGTGTGGCGCGCGCGACGGCGTCGCCACGATGTCAGATTCACCGATGTAGTGTCCGATCGCAAACGGCTCCAGCGTCTCCATAACCGACCGGTGCCAGGCGCGATTCGGTGCGTCATCCTCCGGATCGTCCCAAATCGCGTAGGCGAGGGTCATCAAGTTGCCGGCCATCGAGAACGCCGCATCGGGCAAAGGTGGCGCGCCCGCCGCTGCGGGCGGCGGCAGGACACACAGGAGCAGCGACTTCGGAGACGGTGCCGCAGCCACAGGATCGCGGAGCGCAGCGATCACCTCCGCCGGGCGTGCGCTTGACCACACGGTGTCTGCAACGTACCGATGCTGCTGCGGAAAGACGCGGTCCATGTCATCAAAGAGGACATCGAACGGAGTCGGGCGGTGGCTGTGCTTCCACAGGCACTCACGTGCGAGCGGGCTCGTCTCCAGCGGTGCGAGCGCGGTGACCGCCGCCTCGGGCGTGTCGACGAACGCCGCGGCACTCACGGTACATGCCATACCGTTGCTGCTGCGGCACTGCGGCCTGGACCTCGGGAGGCCCCGCACTCAGCAGCAGTGCCACCTCGACCGCCGGTGAGAGCCGGTGGCTGACGTCTGTAAGCCACTCAACGACATCCGCCAGGCGTTCCAACCCGAACACGTACGTGCTGCTGGTGATCGCTTGCGGCAGGGCGTAGAGCTGCAGGTGGAAGCGCGTGACGATTCCGAAGAAGCCTGGCCCTGCACCTCGGGCGGCCCAGAATAACTCGCTCTCGTGCTCGGCGCTGGCGCTGCACAGCCGTCCATCGGCGATGACGACATCGATGCCGTGCAGACTGAAGCAGGCCGGCCCCCACACCCCGGCGTTCCAACCGAAGCCACCACCCAAGAGGTAGCCGCTGAGCGGGACGCTCGAACAGTGGCCGAACGGAAAGGCCAGCTTGTGGATGGCGAGGTGGCGCGCAAGCTCGCGGTTGGTAACGACGGGTTGGACGGCAGCACGGCGCGTCGCCGGATCGACCGCCACCTGGTTGAGGCGGGTGAGATCGATCAGCATGCCCCCATCGCGCAGCGCCACGCCGCACCAGTTGTGTCCACCACCCCGGGCCGACACCCGCAGACCATGCGCGCGTGCGAATCGAACTGCGGTGACCACATCCGCTGCATTGGCGACGCGCACGATCAGCGCGGGTCGCCGCTCGGGTTTGAGCGCGTTCCACACCATCGCGCGTCGTACAGTTTCGTACTCGCTGTCGCCCTGTTGCACCACCGTGCCGGCGAGCCCGCTCTGTAAAACGGTTATGTCCATCTCTTCGTACCTGCCACCCTTGACGCTCCCACCGACGTCGCGCACAGACGTCGACCGTGCAAGATTACGTTGAGTGCAAATTCACGCCCGACACCACGCCAGCAGCACTACGAGAGCTCTGACCAGGGAGGGCCTGACCACGGCCTTCAGGGTGAGCAAGCCGCCCGCGGGCCCGCCCGCGCGCCGGGCTCACGCGCTGCGGAGGCGGGCGACCAGGGCGTCGAGCTGCGTCCGGCGCGAGCCCAGTGTCGCGTCGAAGGCGCGGGCGCGCTTGACGTAGAGGTGCGCGTCGCACTCCCAGGTGAAGCCCATGCCGCCGTGGTTCTGGACGTTGTCGGCGCTGTTGCGCAGATACGCGTCGGCGGCGAGAACCTTGGCAACCGCCGCCTGGAAGTCGGCGTCGACGGCGCCGTCGCGCACCGACACCGTGGCGTAGGTGGTCGCCGAGCGCGCCACTTCGGCGCGCACAGCCATGTCGGCGCAGCGGTGCTTCACCGCCTGGAAGGACCCGATCGGCTTGCCGAACTGATGGCGGACCTTGGCGTAGGCCACCGACATCTCGACGGTGCGGGCAATGCCGCCGACGGCGTCGGCGCAGGAGAGCACGGCGGCGGCCCGGCGCAGCGCGGCGGCGGACGCCACGTCGCGCCCCACCACGAGGCAGGACGCGTCGTGGAAAGCGACGGTGCCGATCGGGTTGGTGGCGTCGAGGCTCGGCACGGCCTGCACGGCGACGGCGTCGCCGCGCGGCACGAACAGCACCGCCGCGTCGTCGACGACCACGAACCCCTCGGCGAGGCCGGCGCCGAGCACGGCGCGGCGTGTGCCCGAGACCCGATCGCCGCGCCTCTCCAGTGGACCACCCCAGGGATCGATGCACGCCGCGGCGCGTAGCTCGCCGGCAACGACTGCGGCCAGCGGTCCGCGCGCCTCTGCGCCACCCCGGGCGAGCGCATGCGCCGCCAAGACGGTGCCGAGCCACGGGCCGGGAGCGAGCGCGCGGCCCAGTTCCTCAAACAGCACCATCTCCTCGGTGAGCGCATAGCCGGCGCCTCCCAGCGCCTCGGGCAGACCGAGCGCGAAGAACCCCAGGGCGGCAGCGCGGCGCCACAGCTCGGCGTACGCGGCCGTCGGCGCGCCCAGCAGGGTCCGCACCTGCGACATCGGCAGCTCGGTTTCGAGAAAAGTGCGGACGGAGTCGCGAATGGCGTCTTGCTCTGGAGTAGGCATGAGGTCCATGCGAAAGATCCCTTCAGAAGAAGCTCAGCACACACGGCGCAGAAGACTCACAAGGTGGTCGCATGCGTTGTCCTCTGTTGCCCCAGCTTGCGCTACCGCGGTAGTCCAAGGATGCGATCGCCGATGATGTTGCGCTGGATGTCCTTCGACCCGGCGGCGATAGTGGAGGAGAACGCCAACAGCCAGTGGCTCACCCAACTCGGGGCGCCCGCGTGGCGGGCGGTGACGCGGGTGGGGCTGCCCTTGGCGTCCCAGGCGAGAACCTGCGGTCCCAGCACCTCCGTCGCCAGCGCGAAGACGCGCTGCTGCAGCTCGGAGAAGAAGAGGCGGATGAGCGAGGCCTCGGCGCTGGGCACGCCGGTGCGGGCCGTGCGACTGACGCTGCGGTAGGTCATCGAGCGCAACGCCTCGACCTCGGCCCGCAGCAGCGCCAGCCGGCGTGCGATCTCGTCGTCGGCCAGGGCGCTGGCCGGAGCCGACGGCACGTCGCCCGCCGGGGTGTGGCGGGCAACATCGATGAGTTGGTCGACCAGCCGCGTGAGGCGCACCTGCTCCGACAAAAAAGCGGTGCCGCGCTCGAAGGAGAGGGTCGACATGGCAACGTTCCAGCCGTCGTTGAGCTTGCCGACGATGTTGGCGCGCGGGATGCGCACCTCGTCGTAGAACACCTCGCAGAAGTCGCTGCCGCCGGCCATGGTTTTGATCTCGCGGATCTCCATCCCGGGCAGGCCCATCGGGCAGATCACCCAGGTGATGCCCTTGTGCTTGGGCGCGTCCGGATCCGTGCGCACCAGCAGCTCCTGGTAGTCAGCGATCTGCGCGAAGCTGGTCCAGATCTTCTGCCCGGTGACCACGAGGTCGTCACCGTCGATCACCGCCCGCGTCGACAGCCCGGCCAGGTCGGAGCCGGCTCCGGGCTCGGAGAAGCCCTGGCACCAGACCACCTCGCCGCGCAGGATCTTCGGCAGGTGGAACGCCTTCTGCTCCTCGCTGCCGCAGGCAATCAGCGTCGGCCCACCGTGGTTGAGGCCGACGAACAGGGTCGACGGATCGTGCGCGCCGGAGCGGGCGAACTCCTCGTACCAGATGAGTTGCTCCATCAAGCTGGCACCGCGGCCACCATATTCCTTCGGCCACGAGATGCCAGCGTAGCCGGCGTCGAACAGGGTGCGCTGCCACACTAGGTCGAAGGCGCGGCGTGCCGCCAGATCGTGCTCGGGCGGTTCCGACATCGGCGCGTGCGCGGCCAACCAGGCGCGCGCCTCGGCGCGGAAACGCTCCTCCTCAGGGGTGAAGGCGATGTCCATGGCGACGCTAGTTACGCGCACGGCCGCGTCCGTGCAAGAGTCGTCGAGCGGAGGCGTCACGCCAGGCGCGAAGGCCGTCGATCCGCCGTGCACCCAGTTCTACT
>DATKMS010000279.1:0-8567 GCA_035541735.1 Candidatus Margulisiibacteriota bacterium | reverse complement strand
GCCAAGATGGCCGCGGCGAAGAAGAACAGGCGGTCCTGGTAGATGCCGGCGAGGAAGCTGGTCACCGCCAGCAGCAAAAGAGTGGTGGCGCCGACGGCGTCGGCGTCCATCTGGCCGCGATGCAGTTGCAGGAACAGCAGCCGTAGCGCGATCAACGGGCCGAGCCAATGCGCCGCCAGGCGCGCCAGCGTGAGCGCCATGCCCTCCCGGCGCTCCGCACGCGACAGCACCTGCCAGACCGCTACCAGGCCGAACGCCGGGAACATGATGGACCAGTAGTTCAGCGCCGTGGCCGGCCGATAGTTGGTGAGCAACAGCCCGATTGCGGCGAGCAGCGTAAGCACGCCGGCCGCGAGCAGCAGACGGTGGAGCGACGTTCCGATCCGGTTCATGGGTGGGGGTCCTTTCCGCCGTGTCGCACGGCACCGCAGTACCAACCAGACCCGCGCCAGCAGTGCAACCGGCCGCCGCGCAACGCACCGCCCCATTGACTGGCCTAGGGCTGCATACTAAACGTTCAGTATGAATTTGGCCACGCGGCCTAGACGCGGACAGTCGCGCCGGGACCTCATGGACATCGCCATCGATTGCTTCGCCCGCTACGGCTACCAGGCCACCTCGATCGATCGCATCGCCAAAGCCGCCGGCGTCACCAAAGGCGCGCTGTACTACCACTTCAAAGACAAGGAAGAGATCCTGTTCGAGGCGGTGAAGAACCGCGTCGGGCAATTCGAGCGCCGGGTTGCGGGCGATCTCGCCTCGATCACCAATGCCGCGCAGGCGCTGAGTCAGCTGGCGCGTGTGTGCTTCGACCACGCCACCAAGAGCAACCACCGCCGCCTGATCGTCACGCTGATGGTCGAGTCGCTCGACAGCAATCCGCGCCTGGCGACGCAGTTCCGCGCCATGATGCATCGCTTTCGGGAGTTCCTGCGCGACATCGTGCGCCGCGGGCAGGAGCGCGGCGAGTTCCGGCGCACCGTCGACGCCGCGATCGCCGCCGAGGTGTACGCCGGCGCGATCATGGGCGCCGAGATCCAATACTATCAGGATCCGGGAGGCTTCGATCTGGCGACAACCATCGACGCCTTCGTCACACAATTCGTCGGCTGGTTGTCCGCACCAGCGAGCAACGGTCGGCCCTCGGCGCGCCGACAAAGGAGGACATAGCCATGGTCAGTTTCCAACCGAGCGAGGATCAACAGCTCATTCTCGATACGGTGGCCGCCTTCGCGCGCGAGCAGATACGCCCGCGGGCGCATGACGCCGATGAGGCCGGCGCCGTGCCGAGCGACATCGCCCAACAAGGCTGGGAGCTGGGGCTGGTGCAGAGCGCCATCCCGGAAGCCTTTGGAGGAGCCGGCGACACGCGTTCGGTAGTCACCGGCGCGCTCATCGCAGAGGAACTGGCGTGGGGTGATCTGTCCATGGCGTTGCACCTGCTGGCACCGCGACTGGTGCTCTATCCGGTGCTCGAAATGGGCACGCCCGAGCAGCAGGAGCGCGTGCTCAAGCCGTATGCCGCCGCGCAATTCCGCGCCGGCTCCGCGGCGGTGATGGAGCCGCGCTGGGATTTCGACCTCGCGGTGCTGACGGCAACGGCCCGGCGCGACAATGGCGCGTACGTCATCGACGGCGCCAAGTGCTACGTGCCGCTGGGCGACGACGCCGAACACCTGCTCGTCTACGCGCGCACCGAGGCGCGTGACGGGTACGAATCGGTCAGCGCCTTTCTCGTGGAGAAGGGGACCGCGGGCGTGACGATTGCCGAGCGCGAGAAGAACATGGGCCTCAAGGCGCTCGCCACGCACGAGATCAGCTTCGAGAACTGCCGCGTGCCGACGGCCAATCGCCTCGGCGGTGACGCTGGTTGCGATTTCGCCAAACTGATGAACTACTCGCGCGTCGGACTCGCCGCGATGGCCGTCGGCGTCGCCCGCGCCGCCTTCGAGTACGCACGCGACTATGCCAAGGAGCGCAAGGCCTTCGGCGTCGCCATCGGGCAGAAGCAGGCCATTGCGTTCATGCTCGCTGAGATGGCGCTGGAGATCGACGCGACGCGGCTGCTGACGTGGGAGGCGGCGTGGAAACTGGACCGCGGCGAAGAGGCCACCCGCGAGGCGTACTTGGCGAAGAACTACGCCGCCAACATGGTGCTCAAGGTCACCGACAACGCCGTGCAGATCCTCGGTGGACACGGCTACATCCGCGAGCACCCGGTGGAGATGTGGCTGCGCAACGGCCGCGGCTTCGCCACCTTCGAAGGCTTGGTGATGATCTGAGTCCCACTGGGACATCGCAAGGAGGAGACCGATGATCGACTTCGAACTGCAGCCGGAAATCGTCAACGCCAAGAACATGATCCACATGCTCGCCGAAGGCGCCATGCGGCCCATCTCGCGCGAGTACGACGAGCGCGAGCACGAGAAGCCATGGGACTTCCTCAATATGATGTGGACCGCTTCGCAGACGACCAACCCGGTCACCTTCGGCGGCGATGGCAAGAAGAAGGAGAAGGCGGCGCCCTCCTTCCGTAACCTGCAATCCGCGGTGACCATCGAGGAGCTCTCGTGGGGGGACGCCGGCTTGTACCTGTCGATCCCCAACCCGGGGCTCGGCGGTGCTGCCGTGGCGGCTGCCGGCACGCCGGAGCAGAAAGAGCGTTTCCTGGCGCGCTTCAAGAGTGGCGATCCCAAATGGGGCGCCATGGCGATCACCGAACCGGGTTGCGGTTCCGACTCCGCGGCGATCACCACGACGGCGGTGCGTGACGGCGATCATTGGGTGCTCAACGGCACCAAGATCTTTGTCACCAGCGGCCTCATGGCCGCGGAGAAGTCCGACGGCTTCGTCGTCGTCTGGGCGACCGTCGACAAGTCGGCCGGCCGTGCGGGCATCAAGGCGTTCGTCGTCGAGCGCGGCACCCCAGGGATGACGGTGACCAAGGTCGAGCACAAGATGGGCATCCGCGCCTCCGACACGGCGATGATCGTCTTCGAGGATTGCCGCATCCCGGCGAGCAACATCCTCGGCAGCCCGGAGGTGAAGAAGACGACCGAGGGCTTCAAGGGCGTCATGGCCACCTTCGACGCCACGCGCCCCGCGGTCGCCGCCAGTGCCATCGGCATCGGCCGCGCCGCCGTCGACTTCGTGCGTGAGGCATTCGAGAAGGAAGGCATCAAGATCCGCTACGGCATCTCGCCGAAGAAGCTGACGACGCTCGAGCGCGACTTCATGGACATGGAAGCCAACCTGCAGGCCGCGCGGCTGCTCACCTGGCGTGCTTCGTGGATGATGGATCAGGGCATGCACAACAACCTCGAAGCGTCGATGTCGAAGGCCAAGGCAGGGCTCGCGGTGACACAGGTGACCCAGAAAGCCGTCGAGCTCCTCGGCCCACTCGGCTACTCGCGCAAGTGTCTGCTGGAGAAGTGGATGCGCGACGCCAAGATCAACGACATCTTCGAGGGCACGCAGCAGATCAACCTGATGATCATCGCCCGCCGCATCCTCGGCTACTCGAGCAAAGAACTGAACTAGCTACCGCGGCGAAGTCGGCAGCACGGTCACACTCCATAGCGCCAGCGGCGGCCGGTCGGTCTGCCCGTGCGCCAACCGCGCGCGGCGCTGGCCGCGCCGTTACTGGGGGAGCACCATGTACAGCTCGCCGGGGTTGCGCAGGGTGCCGGCAATCGACGCGGCGGTTGCGCCGCTGCCGAAGAACACGTCGATGCGGCCAGGACCCGTGATCGCGGTCCCCGCGTCTTGGATCAGCACAACGCGCGAAAGGATCGGCGCAGCGGGCGCGCCTTGCGGCACGTCGCCGGGAAGAATGCGCAGGAAGGCCAAGCCGCCGCGCGGGTAGATGCTGGCGTCGGCGGCGATCGAGCGGCCGGCGGTGAGGGGCACGCCGATGCTGCCGATGGGTCCGGTGATCACCGGGCGGAAGAAGATGTACCGCTGGTTGCTCTCCATCAATTGCTCTTGCTCGGCCGGGTGCGCGCGCAGGTAGTCCTTTAGCGATTGCAGCGATACCGCGGCGCGTTCCATCTTGCCTTGCTCGACCAGGACGCGGCCGAGGCTGGTATAGGGCCGCCCGTTCGAGCCGGCGTAGCTGATCTGCATTTGCACGCCGTCGTCGAAGTGCAGCAGCGCCGAGCCCTGCACGTGCAGGAAAAACGCCTCGACGGGATCGTCGAGCCAGGCCACCTCGTACCCCCGGTCCGCAAGCGCGCCGGCGTCGATCTCGGCACGTGAGTAGTAGGGAACCAGTTGCCCATCCTTCACGCGGCCTTGAATGACGCGGCCGCCGCACGCCGGGCAGAACTGGGTGAGATCGACGTCAACCAGATTGTCGGGGATGCGATACAACGGGTACCGGAAGCGTGCGCTGCGCGTGCGCCGCGCAGGTAGCTCGGGCTGGTAGTATCCCGTGACCAGCAAACCGCGCGGTAGCTCGGCGCGGTAGAGGCGGAATCGATCGCAGACCTGTGCCCCATCGCCGACGTCGCGCATCATCGTCGCCAACTCGCCGGCTGTGACCTGACGGTCGAGGAGCGGGAAGGTGCGATCCGGCGGCAGGTTGCTGAGGTAGTCGAGGCTGCGGCGTGCCGCCTGCTGCAGCGAGGTGGCGGACGCATCGTCCTTCACCACGGCGTGACACTCGGCGGCGCCGAGCGCCACCAGATGGGGTTGTGCGGAAACCGGCGCCTGGCCGGCCGGGGCCGGCAGGTACGCGCAGGACGCGAGCGCGAGTGCGAACAACGCGGCGACGTGCGTGGGTGGGTGTGAGCGTGCGAGCGTGCGAGTGTGAGAGCGTGCAAGCGTGCGAGCGTGTCTCACGATTGAGCTTCCCACCGCCGCTCCCACGCTCCCGCGCTCATGCGCTCTCACGCTTTCCCGCATACACGCGCTGCGCCGCGCCGACCGCCGCCCCGTCGCTCACTGCATGCCCGCAGCGCGGTAGCACGCGCTCCAGTGCGCTGAGCACCAGCAGCACGTTGGCGGCGGTGCTCGACTCGCCCATCAAGCCGATGCGCCAGGTCTTGCCCTTCAGCGGTCCGAGGCCGCCGCCGATCTCGATGTTGAACTCGTCGAGCAGGGTCGTGCGCACGCGTGTGTCGTCGACGCCGTCAGGGATGCGCACGCTGTTGAGCGTCCACAACTGATGGCTCTCCTGCGCTGCGATAGACAACCCGATTGCCGCCAGCCCGGCCTTGAGCGCCTCATGGTTGCGCTGGTGGCGGGCCCAGCGCGCCTCGAGCCCTTCCTCCTCGATGATCCGCAGGGCTTCGTACAGCGCGTAGTTCATGCTGATCGGCGCCGTGTGGTGGTAGACACGTTCGGCGCCCCAGTACTTTTCGATCATCGTCAGGTCGAGGTACCAGCTCTGCACCTTGGCCTGGCGTTGCCGCAACGCTTCGACCGCGCGCGTACTGAAGGTGATGGGCGACAACCCTGGCGGACAGCTCAGGCACTTCTGTGTACCGCTGTAGCAGGCATCGATGCCCCAGTCGTCGACCCGTACCGGGTGACCGCCGAGCGACGTTACCGTATCGACGAGGAGCAACGCACCAGCGCCGTGGACCAGCTTGCCGATCTCCTCCAGGGGTTGCCACGCACCGGTCGAGGTCTCGGCGTGGACGATGCCGAGCAGCTTGGGCCGTTTGCAGCGCTTGAGCGCCGCGCCCATATCGGCAGGATCGATCACACGCCCCCACGGCGTTTCGATTTTCACGAGCGTCGCGCCGCAACGCTCGACGATGTCGGCCATGCGCGTCCCGAAGACGCCGTTGATGCAGACCACCGCCTCGTCGCCCGGTTCAAGCAGGTTCACCAGGCACGCTTCCATGCCGGCGCTGCCGGTGCCGGAGATCGGGATGGTCAGCTCGTTGCGCGTCTGGAAGACGAACTGCAGCAGACGTTTCGTCTCGTCCATGATGCGCAGAAACGCGGGGTCGAGGTGGCCGACGAGCGGGATGCTCATGGCGCGCAGCACGCGTGGGCTGACGGTGCTGGGGCCGGGACCCAGCAGCACGCGCGACGGCGGTTCCAGTGATGGCGTCGTGGTCATGATGAGTTGTGCTCTTTAGCCAGCACGGGACGGTGAGTCAAAGCGCACGACCGCGACGCCCCGGGAAATTCGCCGGGATGTCCGTGGACAAGCCCCGCAAAGGCAGGATTCCGCCGCCGCGGCGCGACCGCCTCGGGACGAAATCACGCGCAGCCGTTCAACGCGCGCCTCACGGCCAGGAGAATCTCGTCGATGGTGATCGCACCGTTCTGGTCGCGATCGCCGGCGCTGCAGGTGGTGGCTGGCGCGGTTTGCAAAGCCACGTTCACCATCAGGATCAGGTCGCTGATCGTGACCGTTCCGTCGTGGCCGCAGTCGCCGTCGCACGCCATGGGTGTTGGGGTCGGCGTGGGCGTGCCGCTCGAGCTCGGCGTGACGACCTCGGTCGCTGACGGGGTGGCTGTCGATGTCGGCGTGCCGGTCACTGTGTCTGACGGCGTTGCCGTGGACGGTGGGGTCGCCGAGGCGGTTGAACTGGCGGACGCGGTCGGCGTCGCAGTGTCGGTGGGCGGTGCGGTGGGGCTGGCGGTTGCTGTCGGCGTCGTGGTCGCCGAGGCAGTGGGGGTTGACGACGCGGTGGCCGTGGGTAGCGATGTGGGCGTTGTCGTCGGCGAAGCGGTTGCCGAGGGGGTCGGAGTCGCAGTGTGCGTGGGCGTGGTGGTCGGCGTCGGGGTGGCGCTGCTTGTCGGGCTCGGCGTCGTGGTTGCCGTTGGCGTGCTCGTTGGTGTCGCTGATGGCGTCAATGTCGGCGTTGCGGTCGCTGACGCCGTAGCGGTCGCGGTCCGCGTCGCAGTTGCGGTATGCGTTGGCGGTGTAGGCGGAGTGCTTGTTGGCGTCGGCGTGCGCGTGCGTGTCGGGGTTGCCGTGCGGGTGCGCGTCGGAGTCAGCGTGGGTTCGACTTCGACCGCGCCGACGTCGTACGCTGCCCCTTGCGGACGCGCCACGCCGCGCTGGTCGGTAGAGGGCGCGCCGCTGTTCGTGCCGTTGTCGATCGCCGCGCTGCCCGACTGCGGCAGATGCGTTTGCGTCGGCCCGCCGTTGTTCGCCAGCGGACCGAGATTGACGTTCGCATTGTCGCGTCCAGCACCGAAACCGCAGGTATCGTCCGAAGAGAGATTGAAGAGCACACTGTCAGGTGCCTTGAAGAACCTGCAGTTGCCGCCCGTGGGACTGTTGGCGACGATGACATTCTTCAGGTAGAGGTTGGTGTTGTCGCCACTATTCCAGATGCTGCCATATTGGTTCGCCGCCGAGTTGCCCCAGAAAGTGACGTTGGTCAACGCCGCGATACCATCCTCGTTCTTGAGAGCGCCGCCATAGGTTCCGCTATTCCCGGATAATGTGACGTTGGTAAGCACCAGTCCGCCGAAGTTGTCGATGGCGCCGCCATGCGAGGCATCGCCGCCGGATATGGTGACATCGTTCAAGTTCGCCGCGCCGCGGTTGTAGACACCCGCGCCGTTGGTCGCGTGGTTGTCGCGCAGCGTACCGTCCGAGACCAGCACCTGGCCGTTCGGCATGACATAGAGCGCCGCACCCGACTGGCCGTTGTTGTCATGGAAGAGGCTGGTGTCGACGGTGACCGGAACATTGTCCACGAGCAGCGCGCCGCCGTTCGCGTTGGGGTACTGACCCGTCGTGCGGTTGTCATGGAAGGTGCTGGCCGTGATACTGGTCGTTGTGCTCGCTACCGCACGTCGCGCATAAATCGCACCGCCGCTCCCCGCTGAATTTCCGGCGAACTCACAGTTGGTAATGCTCAACGGCTGCTTCGTGTAGATGGCGCCGCCCAAGCTCGTGTTGGTCACGCTGTTGCCGTCAAACGTGCTGCCGGTAATGGTGACCGGCCCGGTGCCACCATCGGCATAGATCGCGCCGCCGTTGCCCGCGACGTTGTTGGCAAACGTACTGTTGGCGATGTCGAGAATGCCGAACGCATAGATCGCGCCGCCCTTGAATGGCGTATAGGAATTCTGAATCGTCGTCGTGTCGAGGGTCAGGTGCCCGGCGCCGGCGAAGATCGCGCCGCCGTCGCTGGTGCCGCCGTAGCCTCTTTCGAGCGTGATCCTCTTGAGCGTCAGGGAACCCGAATCAGTGAGCGCGAATATGCGCGTCGCGCTCAGTCCACTCAGGGTGATCTTGCCGGCGCCGTCGATCGTCGTCGCGGTCTTGATGCCCGGGAGCTGCGTCACCATGGAGATAGTCGCTGTCCCGCAGTTGAACGTCAGCGTGCCGCCACCGCTGCTTTGCATGGCCGTCAGGTCCGCGCGCAGCTCGGTGTCATTGCCGCAGCTGTTGACGACCTGATTTGCCGCGGAAGCGAGGCGGGGCGTTGTTCCGAGCGTCAGCGCGGTCAACGCAAGAGTGACGAGAATGATCGAAGCAAATCTGTGGATCATGCTCTGCCGCATTTCACTTTGGAAAGAGAAGCGGTGGAAGCTAGCACGCCGGCTCGTCGACCGGCAAATCGACGTGTTGCCTCAGACGGTGTGGG
>DATKMS010000278.1:0-15361 GCA_035541735.1 Candidatus Margulisiibacteriota bacterium | reverse complement strand
GCCGGCCTCCTGCTGGCCGACAATGCACCCGTGCAGCAGCGAGTAGTAGCGATAGCGGCCGGGCATGTGCGAGACGACGCCGCCGATGACGAGGGCGAGTGTCAGAAACAGCAGGCGCCAGTCCCACCACACTGCGACGGCGGCGACCAAGGCCAGCTTCACGAAGGCGGCCACACCGCGCACCTGCACCGGCCACAGCGGGGTGCGATACATCTCGAGCCCCATGAGCGCCGCGCCGGTGGCGATGGTGGCTGCGAGCGCTGGATGCAAGCTGGCGGCGGGCACGCCATAGACGTGGCCACCGTACAGCGCGGCGAAGGCGATGGTGTGCGCGGTGCGCAGCGTCGTGCGCACGGGGCGCACACCCGGCAGCGGGCGCGAACGTTCCCAGCGTGCTCCGGAGAAGTGCCCGCGCAGGCGGGGGACGACCGCGTGCCTCACGCACCTGCTGCCGCCGCGGCGTACGCGCGGTCGCGCTCGAAGAACGCTGCCGCGAAGCGCACCAGCGCCGGATAGAAGGGGACCGTGGTCTGCTTCACGAGCTTGGCCTGCAAGCGCGGGACCCACTTACACAGATGCCGTGCGAGGAAGTCCCGTTCGGCGCGTAACAACGACGACGGGTCGAGCCCGGCCTGGCGCGCCTCGGCTTCGCGGAAGGTCAGGTAGTGCAGGAACTCGAGCTCGGCGGTGATGTGATCCGGCAGCTCGCGCATCTGCGGCGACACGCGTAGACCGAAGAAGTTGTAGAAGCGTGTGGCGTCTTCCATCACTTTCATGCGGTCGCCGACGTAGACGCCGTCGTAGAGCGGGCACGGCGGGCCGGCGGCGCCGACGTCGAACAGGCGGATGTACTCCGACTCGAAGTCGGCGTACGCGTCGGGAGCCACATCCAAATCCGATGTAACAATGCCCGTCACGTCGTAGGGCAACGCCGCACAGGCCTCCCCAAGCGCGGTGGCCAACGACCCGTCGCGTACCGCGTCGTAGAGATCCTCATCGGGGAACGCGAAAGCAAGCTTCAGCAATTGATAGACGCGCGAACGCTCGGCGGCAGCGCGCTCGCTTGCGGTCTGCAGGTTGGCGAGCTCCATGGTCACACCGCCGGTCACACTCGGCGCGGCTCGAGCTCCGCCGGGTCCTTGGTGAACGGACCGAACAGGCTCTTCCATTCGTAGACGATCAGCATGTCCATGAGTTCCGACTTACCGCCCGCCTTGGTCTTTGCCATCTCGGTCTTCAAGGTCTCCAGCGCGGCGTCGACCGGTGGGCCAAACAGATAGCGCAGATACTCGGTCGGAATGCGCGGCTTCGACTCGTCGATGTTACCGTCGGCGTCGAAGCGCGGTGGCGAGATGGGCGGCACATAGTACACGTTTGGTTGCGTGCCGCGCTCCGGGTGGAGCGGCAGGGCCACTTGCCACTGTTTCACCAGCTTGTGGATCGGGCCCTTTTCGTCGTCGAGGAAGCCGACGAAGCGCAGGCGCCCGGGGCATTGCCGCGCGCAGGCCGGCGCGACGCCCTTTTCGACGCGCGGGAAGCAGAAGATGCATTTCTGTGAGAGCTGGCGCGCGTGGTTGAAGTAGATCTTCTTGTACGGGCACGCCTCCATGCAGAAGCGGTAGCCTTTGCAGCGCTCCTGGCTGATCAGCACGATGCCGTCTTCCTCGCGCTTATAGATGGCGTTGCGCGGGCAGGCTTCGAGGCAAGCGGGGTTCGTGCAGTGGTTGCAGATGCGCGGCAGATAAAAGTAGAAGCTGTTCGGGTACTGCCCGCCGCCTTGATCCTCATCCCAGTTCGGCCCCCAGTCGGGATCGCCACTGGGTTGCAGGTGCACCGTGTTGCCCTTGCCGCCGAAGAACACCTCGTCGTAGTTGAACTCCCAGGCTTCGCCGAAGTCGCGCTTGGTGGGTAGCTGACCCGACTGCGGCTCCTCGTCGCGGAAGCCCCCGCCCATCTTCTCCCAATCGCGCGGCGTGCCCTTGCCCGGCTGCGTGTTCACCGTGGCCCACCACATGTACTCCATGCCCTCGTCGCGGGTCCACAACGTCTTGCACGCCACGACGCATGTCTGGCAGCCGAGGCACTTGTTCAAGTCGAAGACCATGGCGACCTGGCGTTTGGATTGTTTGAGCAGCGCCTTCTGGCTCTTCTGCTCGCTGGCCAGCTGCTTCGCCCGTTCCGCCTTCTGTTGCTCCGTCAGTTCTGCCATGGCTCCTCCTCGGCAGTTGATCGAGTTATCAGTAATCAGTGATCAGTGATCAGTGGAACCTGCCGGTAAACAATGGGTCCGCAAAACCGAGAATATGCAACTGCTCTCACTGAGTACTGATCACTCGATCACTGATCACGGCTTTCATCCTTCCAGCACCAACTCCCGCCACTCCTTCGAGAACGACTTGACGCCGGCGCGTTCGCCGTTGCTGCCCTCCCACACCGCGAAGCCGATCTTCACCGGTTGGCCGGCAGCCAACTGGGTCGTTTCATCCTTCTGCTCCGGGACCGCGAGCGGCCGGACGAAGACGACTGCCCAGGCGTCGTGGCCCCAGGTCGACTTGGCTTGGATTGGAGAGGTCTTCGAGAACTGGGTCGTTCCCAAGCCGCGGGCGACCGTGTTGCGCGGTGCGTCCATCAAGTCGGCGCGCCAGAACCAGGCGTTCACCGGGAAATCCTTGCTCCCCATTTCATCGATGGGTGGATCGCCGCCGCTCAAGGGCATGAGAATGCCGCAGCCATCCGGGAAGATGTTGTTGTCGGTGATTGTGGTGTTCTCGGTGGGATCCTCCCACGTCAGGCGGAAGAAGATGTCGGTGCCGTTGTGCGCGGCCTGCACCATGAGGTTGCGAACTTTGCCTATCTGCTTCTCGTCACGGCTGGCCTTGATGTACTCCGACGGCTGGTTCGCCAGTGGCGTCGCATCCATCTTCAGCGCTTCGCCGGGGATGCTCTGCCATTCCGCGGACAGCGGATCGAGCAACTGATCACGCGTAGCACTCACCCGCTTGCATTGCATCGTCGTGTCTCCTTTGCGTCATGTCGCGGCTTGGCCCGCGCGCGCCACGGCCACTCTGATGCGGCCGACGATGGCCGCCAAACCCACGTCGAGCAGATGCACGGCCAGCAGGATGCTCACAGCATAAGTCAGCCAGCTGTGCACCGAGTGCGAGGCTTCTACGATCGACTCCGGAAGTGTGCGCTTCCCCCACAGCACGACGCCCGTCGCCGTGAACACCAGGCTGACGAGCACGGTGACCGCAACGTGGAGTGCTTGCCACAGCGCCCGCAAGGTCCACCCATCCGGCACTGCAAAGACGCTGCGGACCCCGAAACGCAAGCCCACGGCTGCAGGCAACGCCGCGAAGGCTACTCCACCCCAACGATGCACGTTGCCGATCAACAGCGAATACCCGCCGGTGACCGCAGCGCGCAGGCCGGGCACAGCCAGCAACAGCCCGGTGATGAAGAGCAGGGCGAACGTCAGGAGATGGATGGTGTGCAGCAGTGGGCGGATGACGGCGGGGGGCACGGCGATGGTCCTTCCTGTGACGTCGCGGTTGTGCTTCACCCGTTTGCCAGCGCCAGCTTGGCAGGCGCACTGGATTGGTTGCCCCCGGTCAGACAGCGCTCCACGATGTCGAGCACGTGGGACTTGACCCGCGTCACGCCCGACGCGCTCCACGGATCGCCGAGCGAGGCGGGCGCCAGCGCCGGCGCGGAGGTGAAGAAGAAGGCCACGGTGCCGATCACACTCAGCACCAGCGCCAAGGGGTCGATCGATGCGAACACCCCGGCTTGCTGTTCGTCGCTGACGAATTTGACGACGGCACCGAGCAGGCGTTGGGAGCCGGCGATCGGCAGCGGCCCATCGGGTGCATCGCCGAGCGATTGCCGCAAGAAGATTTTCGTCCGCTGCGGATGGGTGGCGACGATGTCGATGTACTTTTCAATCAACAGCCGGATTTTCTCGCGTGGCTCGGCTTCCGTCTCGAGCACCTGGGTGATCGTTTGCTCGGTTTCGCCGACCCCTTCGTCGAGCACCGCCCGGTACAGGTCCTTCTTGCTCGGGAAGTAGTGGAAGAGCGACGCCTTCTGGATGCCGACGCGCTCGGCGATGAGGTGCAGGCGCGTGCCGTCGTAGCCGCGCTCGCCGAGAAAGTCCTCGGCTACCTCCAGAATACGCTCCCGTGTTCTGTGTTCTTGGCCGACAGTCATGGCAGGGAGTCTACCGAACGGTCGGAAGGTCTACAGGACATTGATCACGCGAGAACATGATCCAGATCAGCTCCAGCTCAGTACTGCACATTCGACCAATCAACTTGCTTTTCCTCTTCCGCCTTCTTGGACTCCTCCGCAGCCTTCAGAGTCGCCTCCGGCGGCTCGACCATGGCCATGAGATACGTGGTGATGTCGTCAATGTCCTCCTGCGGGCGTTCGACCTTGGGACTCCCCTCGACGGTGTAGAAGACGGTCGGCATACGCGTCTGGGCGCCCGCAATCTGCTTCGGACGCGACAGGAAGTCCTTGATCCACTGCGGGCGCAGGCGGGTTTTGCTGAGCATCAGGTTGATGGACAGGTCGTCCGGATCGACACCTTCCGGCAGCCCCTGATCGATGGAGGTCGGGTGGCACTGCACGCACTTGTAGTGGCGGAAGCGGCGGATGCCGCGTTCGAAGTGATCCTGGGCCACGTTTTCCTTGGCCACGTAGGTGTACGGGTTGGTCACCGCGGCAGCAGCGGCAAAGCCTTCGACCAGGGTGCGGGCCTGCGCTTCGCTGAAGCCGAAGCTCGGCATCCGAATCTTGAGCCACGGCCGCACCGGCTTGGGTTCGAGGACGAACTGATACATGTACTGCCCCTGCAGCCGCGCGCCGACGCTGTCGAGCGTGGGCGGTGTCAGATTCTTGCGTTCGAAGAACTGCGCGATCCGTGCATCGCGTTGGTTGATACGATGGCAGCCGTTGCAGTTGAGGTGCGCCACCATCCAGGACACGTCGCGCAATGACAGCTGCGCCGGCGTCGCACGCACGGCATAGCGTGCCGGCAGCGCCGGCGTTTCGAAGGCGAGGACGCGCGCGATGAGCGCCTGCACTTCGTCGTCCGACAGCGGAATCAGTGGCATCTTCAGCTTGATCTTGTCGGTGTTGTAGGCGCGCGGATCGGTGAGCTTGCGGCGCAGCCAATCCCACTTGGTGTGCGGCACGTCCGTTGTCGTACCGAAGTCCAGCTCATCGACCGGCTTGCGCGCGAACTCGCCGAGATCGGGTACCGAAGGGCGCACCTTTTCGAATTCCTCGATCGCGTGGCAACCGTAGCACTCGTACTGCTTGACGAGCTGTTTGCCATCCTCGGGCGTGAAGCGGCTCAAGTCGGGTGCCGGCGGCAGCGGCTCCGTCCGTTTGAGCGTCAGCAAGTACGCGACTAGTGTGTGGCGTTCCGGCTCCGTCAGCTCGACCTTCGGCATGGCGGTGTCGGGGTTGTAGGACTTCGGGTCGGCGATCCAGCGGTCCAGCCATTCGGGCTTGACCTTGGAGCCGATGCCGGCGAGATGCGGCACGCGCGGTGACACGCTGTGCTCGTCGGGCTTCACGGCATGGCAACCGCGGCAGCCGCGCTCCGTGAACAAACGTTCGCCCGCGTCGGCCGAAGCATCGGCGATCGCCACGGGCGGCGGCTGCTTACCGCCGGTGAGGCTTAGGAGAAACACGGTGACCTTTCCCGCCTCGTCGTCGGTCAGTTTGAAGTTCGGCATTGCGGTGTCGCGGTTGAAATGTGCCGGGTCCTTGATCCAGGCGTAGGTCCAGTTCGGTGGATCTGCCAGTTTCGAGCGCAGCCCGCTGAGCGGCGGCGAGAACTTCGGAAGGTAGCTCACGCCTTTCACGTCGTGGCAGCCGTAGCATCCCTTCTCCATGAACAGATCGGTGCCCTGGGTCAGGCGTTCGGCGCCGCTCACGCCGTGCGTCACCTCGTGACAGCGCGCACAGCTCGTCTGCAGATAGGCCGTCGGGAGCATCGGCGTCAGCCAGTTCGCTTCCTTGCCGTGCGCGGCATCAGCCGTCGTCGCAACGCCCTGCCCTTGATGGCAAGGAGTGCAGCCGAACGTGTTGGGATCATGATGCTTGAGGAGGTCTCCTGGGTGCGTGCGGAAAGGCTGCGGCGCGTCCTGGAACAGCGCATTGTCGATGCCGCGGTGGCACGTGGTGCAGCGGTCGGCCACTTTGAGATCCTCGATGTAGACCTGCGCGATTTCCGGCCGTGACTGCGCCAGGTCTTCGATCACGTGGCGCCAGCGCGCCGTCTCGGCCGCATCCTTGCGCGCTTCCGCCTCTTGCAGCTTGGCCGTGGCACGACTCACGTAGAGCTTGTTGAACTCCTCCTGAAAGCCCATCCAGGGACGCGTCTCTTCACTGTGAATGGCCACGACGCAGAGCAGGAGAAACAGCGGGCTCAGAATGGCCATGGCCAAGCGCATCCGCGGCGTGCCACGCATCATGATGATCGCTCCCAGGGCTTTACACGTTGAACCATGGCGTCACCAGTACGTACTTCACGTGCAACAGCAGCCGCAGAAGAATCTTGATTGGCACACCGTAGAGCAGCAGCGTGAAGATCATCGTAGTGACGTACCGGCGGCGGCCGAGACCGTCGTACAACCACGGCCACCGCCGCCGCGGCAGCATCAGGCCGGCGGCGAAGTACGCCACCAACGCCGGAAGGCCGAGCCACCACGGCAAGCTCCACAAACTCTCCTCGGTACTCTTGGCCACCGACCACGCTTGCCACGGCCAGTAGAACTGCCAGTTCGGTCCGCGCAGCAGTTGGCCGATGGCAATGAGCACCCACCACAGGGCGAAGCCGAACAGGAAGTGCCCGATCACCAGCCGCCGCGCGCTGAACGTGTACCGCCCAGTGGCGTTGCGGCTGGTGTCGAGATACGGGAGGCACATCAAGCCCACGATGATCAGCGTGGGAATGGCGACACCCGCAATCCACGGATCGAAATAGACGAGCAACTCCTGCAGCCCGACGAAGTACCACGGCGCCTTCGCAGGGTTCTCCGTCTTGCCCGGATTGGCTTCCGGCAGGAGCGGTGCGTCGACGGTCAGCGACCACACCAGCAACAGGATGGAAATCAGCAGCGCCGACAGGAACTCCTTGAACACCAGGTAGGGAAAGACCGCGGCATCGTTGCCACGCACGCCGGCAGCGGTGGTGATCACGTGATCGGTCTGCGTAGGACTCGTGGCAGCTGACTCCATCGCCTGTGCGATCCTCCCGTCACAGCGGCCGCGATATGCCGCCGTCCTTCCGCACCCGCCAGAAGTGCACCATCATGAACACCACAGCGACCAACGGCAGCCCGACGCAGTGCAACACGTAGAAGCGCAGCAAGCCGTTGGAGCCCACCCGCATGTCACCGAGCAACAGGAAGCGCACGTCGTTCATCGAGGTCATGCCGAGCAGGCTGTGGAAGGGTCCCTCGGCGCCGATGACCGGGGTGGCGGCCGCCATGTTCGTCCCGACCGTCACCGCCCAGTAAGCCAACTGGTCCCACGGCAACAGGTAGCCGGTGAAGCTCAACAGCAGTGTCAGCACCAGCAGCATGACGCCGACGACCCAGTTGAACTCGCGCGGCGGCCGATACGAGCCGGTCAGGAAGACGCGCAGCATGTGCAGCATGACGCAAATCACCATGAGGTGTGCGCCCCAGCGATGCAGGTTGCGCAGGATCGTGCCGAACTGCACCGCGTACGCCAGGGTTTTCATGTCGACGTAAGCGTACTCGGGCACCGGCCGGTAGTAGAACATCAGCAGCACGCCGGTCAGCGTCTCGACGAGGAACAGGAAGAACGTCAGCCCGCCGAGGCAGAATGTGTAGGTGATTTTCAAGGCGCGGCGCGGAATGCTGATGGGATGGAGGTGGAGGAAGACGTTGCTCGTGACCTCCAGAGCCCGGTTGCGCACCGAATCGACGTAGTCGTGGCGGAAAATCGAACGGTAGAGCTGCGACGATGTCACCGAGGTGGCAACGCGCTGCAGCGCCGCCTCAGTACGGGAGTTCGCCATGCTCGGCCTCCCACTCCGGGGTCGGGACCATGCGGATCGCATCCCAGGGACACCCGTCCAGGAAGAGATCTTCCGGCCCGCGGCTGACGCATTTCCTGCACCCGACACATTTGAGCGGATCGACCCAGATGCGCATGTGCGGCGCTCCGTCCGCCGCCGGCACGAGCAGCATGCATTCGTCGACCGGGCAGTAGATCTCACAGACCGGTGCACCGGAGCAGCCGCTGCAAGCGTCGGTGATCACCGCCAGCTGCTTCGGCTTCACCTTGCGTTGGCCGATGAACTTGCCGTCGGCGCTCTTGGTCACGCGCCGGGCGGTGCGCGGCTCAGGGCTCCTCACGTCGCTGGCTGACCCGACATCGTCCATGGCAGCGCTGGTCATACGCGGACGAACGTGCCGTCGACGCCGAAACGCTCAGGGCCGTAGACGACGGCTGTGTCGACGACGAGTTCGCCGTCGACGTTCAACGCAATGTGGAAACGGTCAAGCGGACGGGGAGCGGGGCCGGCAAAGTTGGCGCCGTTGCCGTGATACTCACTACCATGGCACGGGCACTTGAAGGTGTGGAGGTCTTGAAACCAATTGACGGTACAACCGAGGTGGGCACAGCGCGCTGACAGCGCGTAGATCCGGTCCCGCTCCCTGACGACGAAAAACCGTTGACTCGATTTCCAGCGCTCATCGACCAGGATCACCCCGTAGGCGTCCGGGTGTTCACCGCTGCCAAGGAAGGCCTCGGGGGTGCCGATGCGGAACGTGCTCGGCGGCCGGAAGAGCACACGCGGATAGAAGAAACTCACAGTCTCCAAGGTCCCGGTCCCGAGCACCGTTGCAAAGGCGCCCCAGCCAACGGCGCTGAGGCCGCGTCCCAACAGAACGCGTCGTGTGATTTCAGCCAGCGGGGACGATGTAGTCGTGGACGCCATGCCGTTCCGCGCGATTCCCTACCTAACGTTCGGTAGGGAAAGTATGACCGACCTCAGCGATCAACCTGATACGTATCACCCGCCGATCGCCGCCATCGGGCGGACCTGAAGCTGGGCAGCACGGTCAGACTCGCTCGCGTATCGGCCGTGCAGCGGGCGGCCGGCGGTGGCGGCACGGAAGCACTCTGTGATGGCATCGGCGGAAGGGTTTCGCCGAACCGCCGAGCGCACGTCGACTTCCCCCTCGCTGGTCAGGCAGGGACGCAAGCGTCCGTCAGCGGTGAGGCGCAAGCGGTTGCACAGATCACAAAAGCGGCAGCTCACTGGACTGATGACGCCGACTTCGCCGCCGCTGCGCAACGCATAGTAGGTTGCGGTATCACCGCGCTGGCGCCGCGGGGGCTGCGGCGCGAGGGGCGAGCGAATGCGCTCCAGGATTTCGTCACGCGCCACGTAGGTCTGCGCCCAGCGCTGCCCGCGTCCGAAGGGCATGTACTCGATGAAGCGGACCTGGGCGCCCGCGGCGTCGCCGAAGTCGAGCATGGCGGGCAACTCCGTATCATTGACGCCACGCATGACGACGACGTTGAGCTTGATCGGAGCGAGCCCGGCAGCACGCGCGGCACCGATGCCCGAGAGAACACGATGCAGATCGTCGCGGCCGCTGATGGCGCGGAACACCGCAGGCTGCAGAGAATCGAGACTGACGTTGACGCGCTGGAGGCCGGCCGCCTTCAGTGCACTCGCGTGCTCCGCCAGCAATGTCCCGTTGGTAGACAGGGCGAGATCGACGATACCCGGCTCCGCGCTCAAGGTGCGCACCAGATCGATCACTCCCGGGCGGACCAGTGGCTCGCCGCCGGTGATGCGGATCTTGGTGATGCCGAGCCTGACTCCGACGCGGACGATTTCTGCAACTTCGTCGAGCGTCAGTTGCTCGCGTCGCACACATAGGTCGTCGCCTCGCGGCAGGCAGTAGAAGCAGCGCAGATTGCAGCGGTCGGTGACCGACACACGGAGATAGGTAACCGCTCGTCCATAGCGATCGCGCAGAGCCGTCTCGCTTATCGGGTTCACAGCTCAGGCCTACCGAACGGTCGGGAGAGAATGTATGACATGCGTCATATCCCCGGATGAGGCTTCGCGCCGCAGAGGTACCTTTACGAGGCAGCGGGTTTGCACTATAGACTGCTCAAGTCGCTTGCCGGACGACGGCACCATGATTCAATTCCACGTTCTTTCGTTCGAAGGCCCAGACGCGTATTCGCGCGCCGGCGGGCTGGCGACTCGCATCAGCGGCTTGACGGAAGCGCTTGCCGATCTCGGCTTTGAGACCCACCTCTGGTTCGTCGGCGACCCGAGCCTGCCGGGAAGTGAGGTGAGAGGGCAGCTGCATCTGCATCGCTGGTGCCAGTGGATCAGCCGGTATCACCCTGGTGGAGTGTATGACGGCGAAGAGGGCAAGTGGCAGGACTTCGCGTCCTCCCTGCCCCCACATCTCGTGCGTGACGTCCTTCTGCCGCGCATCAGAGACAACGCCGGGCAGGCGATCGTCCTCGCGGATGAATGGCAGACCGTGGACGCCGTGCTGCACCTCGACTGGTTGCTCCGCGGTGCCGGGATTCGTGACCAGGTCACCCTTCTCTGGAATGCCAACAACCTCTGCGGCTTCGATCGCATCGACTGGGTACGGCTGAAGCGCGCGGCGGTCATCACGACGGTGAGCCGCTACATGCAGCATCGGATGTGGAGCCTGGGCGTGGATCCGATCGTCATTCCGAACGGCCTGTCGGCCGAAGCGCTCCAGCCGCCGGATCGCCGCGCCACCGCGATGTTCCGCCACCGCCTGCGCGAGCGCGTGGTCCTGAGCAAAGTCGCTCGCTGGGACCCGGACAAGCGCTGGCTCCTGGCGATTGACACTGTGGGGGAGCTGAAGCGCAGCGGGTTGCGTCCGTTGCTGATCGCCCGCGGTGGCGTGGAAGCCCATGGCGCGGAGGTGCTCGCGCGTGCGGCTGCGACCGACCTGCGCGTCGTGGAACGTTCCTCAGCGGCGCATGGCGTCGATGGCTTACTCGAGAGCCTCGCCGACGTCGGCACCGCCGACATTGTCAGCCTGCGGTCATACCTCGGGCCGGAAGCGCGGCGCGTCCTGTTCCGCGGGGCTGCCGCCGTACTGGCCAACAGTGGCCACGAACCCTTCGGTCTCGTCGGCCTCGAAGCCATGGCTGCGGGCGGATTGGCATGCACGGGAAGCACCGGCGAAGACTACGCGGTGCCAGGGTGGAATGCCCTGGTGTTGCAGCGGAACGACCCGCGCGAGTTCGTGAACCTCTTCTCCCGCTTGCACGCCGATCCCGCCGAAGAGCGCGCCGTCCGCCAGCGCGGCAGATCCACCGCCCAGCAATATGCGTGGACCAATGTCGTCCGGCGCAACTTCCTTCCCCACGTGCAACTCGCGGGCGGTGACGGGCGGTCCGAGCACGCCAGCTCAAGCGGTGCGGTAAAGGCGCTGCCTGTCCTCTGGGCTGCCTCTTCACCCCCTCGCGGCCCCCTGCGGTCGCGTTCGGCACGGGCGTCGAGCCCGCGCGCCGCCTGACGCTTTTTTCAACGCCGCCGCTTGCCGGCGCCTCCCGATCCCTACCAGTTCCGGCAGTTCCCAGACCTGAGAGCCGAAGGGGCGCTGATCCCTGCTCCTGGGATGCTCAGGCCGGCGACCACGCGAAACCGCCCCTTGCCGATCTGGCAAGACTCTTGCCGCTCGTATCCTGTGATGAAGCGCCCGCGTCTAGTCCTTGCGATCGCGGTTGGGGTGGTCGCTACAGCGGCTGGGTTGTACCTCCTACTGCCGCTCTTCCCCGTGCGGTCGGCCGACCGCGTCTTGCTTGTCTCGGGAAACATCGAGGCGCACGAAAGTGTGCTTGGCTTCAAAGCGGTGCAATCACGGATCGAGGAGCTGCCATTCGACGAGGGGCAGTGGGTTGAGGCGGGCACGCTGCTGGCGCGGCTCGATGCCTCGGACTACCGCCAGCAGGTCGCCATCGACGAGGCGGCGTTGCGCATGCGCCGCGCCGCCCTTGCTTCGGCAGTGCAGGCGCTCGAGGCGGCGCGCAGTACCGTGCTCGCCGACGTCGCCGACCAGGCGAAGCGCACCCTCGACCGCCGGCGCATCGGCGCCCTCTGGGAAAAAGGCATCGCCTCGCGTGAGGATCTCGACCAGGTGGAAACTGCCTTGAAGCAGTCCGACGCCATCTTGCAGCGCGACCGCGCACTCACCGTCGCGCGGACGCACGATGTCGCAGTGGCGCGCGCGAACGTGCGCGCGGCGCGCGAGCAGCTGCGGCTCGGGCGCATCCTGCTCGGCTACACCGTGCTGCGCGCGCCGTTTGCTGGCGTGATCCTCGTCCGGCAGGCCGAACTCGGCGAGGTCATGATGCCGGGAACTCCGGTCGTCACGCTCGCGGACCTCGATCACGTCTGGCTGCGGGCCTATGTGCGGGAGACCGACCTCGGTCGCATTCGCTGGGGGCAAAGGGCAACCATTCGCACCGACACCTATCCCGACCGGTCGTATGCGGGCCGCATCTCGTTCATCTCGTCGCAGGCGGAGTTCACACCGAAGAGCGTCGAGACGCACACCGAACGGGTGACCCTCGTCTATCGCATCCGGATCGACGCCGACAACCCGGCGCACGAGTTGAAGCCGGGGATGCCGGCCGACGCGACGATCGACCTCGCGTCGACGGGGGCCAATGGCTGAGCCGGCCGTAGCGATCACCGTCGACGGCCTCACCAAGCAGTTTGCGGGCTTCATCGCTGTCGATCACCTGCACTTCGCGGTGGCAGCCGGGGAGATCTTTTGCCTCGTCGGGCCCGACGGGGCCGGCAAAACCACCACGATGCGGATGCTCGCAGGGGTCATGGCGCCGGATGCCGGCACGGCGACGGTTGCCGGCTGCGATGTCGTGCGTGACCCCGAGGGTGTCAAGAACCACATCAGTTACATGCCGCAGCGCTTCGGCCTGTACGAGGAGCTGACGGTGGACGAGAACATCCGCTTCTACGCCGACCTCTTCGGCATCGGCCGGCGCGAGCGTGAGCTGCGTGCGGCGCAACTGCTGGCCGCCGCCGGCATGGCACGCTTCCACGATCGCCTCGCCGGCCAGCTCTCCGGCGGCATGAAGCAGAAGCTCGGGTTGAGCTGCGCGCTCATCCATACGCCGCGGGTGCTCCTCCTCGACGAGCCTACGACGGGCGTCGACCCGGTGTCCCGCCGGGATTTCTGGCGGCTGCTGTACCGCCTCGCGGCGGAGGGCGTCACCGTGCTCGCCTCGACCGCCTACATGGACGAGGCCGAGCGCTGCCATCGGCTCGCGCTCCTGCACCGGGGCCGGCTCCTCCTGTGTGACGCTCCCAGCCGTCTGAAGGCCGGGATGCCTGGGGCCGTCGTTGCGGTCACCACTTCCGCACCCGCCGCGGTCCGCGACGAGCTGCAAGGGATGCCGGGTATCTCGAGTGTGCTGGTGGTCGGCGACGGGACCCATCTGGTCGTCGACGACGCGGAGAGCCACCTACCGGCGATTCGGGCACGGCTCCGCGCGGCGGCGATACCGTTTTCGGAGGTCGCACGTGTTGCACCAACCATCGAGGACCTCTTCGTGGCGTCGGTTGGCAGCCAGGACGAGGGTGGATCGTGAACGCTCCGTCAGCCGCCGTCACGGTCCAGGATCTCGTGAAGCGCTTCGGCGCCTTCACCGCGGTCGACCATGTGTCTTTCGAGGCACAACGCGGGGAAGTGTTGGGCTTCCTGGGCCCGAACGGTGCGGGGAAGTCGACAATCATTCGCATCCTTTGCGGGCTGCTGCACCCCACGTCTGGTGAAGTACGCGTCGCCGGACTCGACGTCGCGCGGCAGCCGGAGGCGGTGCGGGCACAGATCGGCTACATGTCGCAGCGCTTCTCGCTATACAACGACCTCACGGCGGTTGAGAACCTGCGGTTCTTCGGCGGGCTGTACGGCGTTACGGCGACGGAGTTCGGACCTCGCCTGCAGTGGGCGATCGAGATGGCAGGGCTCGCCGGCCGCGAGCTGGCGCTGGTCGGCACGCTCGCCGGCGGCTGGAAGCAGCGCCTGGCCCTCGCCTGCGCCGTGCTGCACCAGCCGCGCATCTTGTTCCTCGACGAGCCGACATCCGGAGTCGATCCCATCTCGCGGCGCCAGTTCTGGGATCTCATCCACCGCATGGCGGCAACCGGGGTCACCGTGTTCGTCTCGACGCACTACATGGACGAAGCCGAGTACTGCCACCGCCTGGCCCTCATCGATCGCGGACGCTTGGTGGCGCTGGGCACGCCGGGCGAGTTGAAGCGCACCGCCATGACCGGCGGGTTGCTGCTCGTGGAGTGCGAACCGCTCGGCGAGGCGCTGGCTGCTCTCGAGCAGGCCCCCGGCGTCCTTGAAGCAGCCATCTTTGGTGACGCGTTCCACGTCACCGTCCTGGCCACCGAGCCGGCGCTCCGTGAGTTGCCCGGCTACCTTAGCGCGCGCGGGTTGCGGTGCGGGCGCATCACACCCATCCCGCTCTCGCTCGAGGACGTGTTTGTGCAGAAGGTCGGGCGAGAGGTGGTCGCAGGAGCCACGCCGTCATGAACCTCGGGCGTGTGGCGGCAATCTCGCGCAAGGAGTTTCTGCAGGTGCGGCGCGACCCGCGCAGCCTGCTGATCGCTCTCTTCATGCCGATCATGCTGCTCGGCTTGCTCGGCTACGGCGTGCGTCTCGATGCGAAGCACGTTCCCGTCTACGTCTTCGATCGCGACGGCAGCCAGGACAGCCAGGCGCTGCTCAAGCGCTTCCAGGCATCCGAGTACTTTGATCTCGCACGCGTCGTCGACAACTACGCGGAGATCGTCGCTGCAATCGACGCCGGACGCTGCAAGCTCGGGCTCGTCGTCCCGCCCGACTTCGCGCGTCAGTTGCGCAGCGGCGGCCGCACCCCCGTGCAGGCCATCGTCGACGCCACCGACGACAACACCGCCAACCTGGCGATCGGCTACGCCACCGCGGTGGTCAGTGGATTCTCGCAGGACGTGCAGCTCGACTGGATGCGGCGCCACGGGCTCCCCGAGGGTGCGGCCACACCGCCGCTCTCGGTCGAATTCCGCACCTGGTACAACGAAGATCTCGAGAGCCGCAACTTCATCATCCCCGGCATCGTCGCCATGGTGATGACACTGGTCGGCGCGCTGCTCTCGTCGCTGACCATCGCACGCGAGTGGGAACGCGGCACGATGGAACAACTGGTGTCGACCCCGGTGACGGCACGGGAGATCATGATCGGCAAACTGATACCGTACTTTGTGATCGGGCTCATCGAC
>DATKMS010000277.1:0-18019 GCA_035541735.1 Candidatus Margulisiibacteriota bacterium | reverse complement strand
ACGCGTTGAACGACGTCGAAGACGAGCAAAATCAGCCCAAAGCTGAGCAGGAAGGGGACGGTGAAGATCCAGTCACGGAGACGTGCCATAAGATGCCGCTGCTTGTTCTCACTCCTCGTCAATGGGATCGGTCAGCAGAATGATATTTTCGTCTTCCTCTTCCTTCTCCGCCAGCCGCGCCACGCCGACGACCTTCTCGCCGTCGGCGAGGTCGATGAGCCGCACGCCTTGCGTGTTGCGACCGATGACAGAGATGCCGCGCACCGGCGTGCGGATGACCTTGCCGCCGTCAGTGACCAGCATGATGTCGTCGTCGTCGGTGACCATGCGCACACCGACGACCAGGCCGGTCTTCTCGGTGGTCCTCATGGTGATGATGCCTTTGCCGCCGCGCCGCGTCAGGCGGTACTCGTCCATCTCGGTCCGCTTCCCGTAGCCGCGCTCGGCGACCGCGAGCAATGTGGCCCCCGGGCTGACGACGTCGAGTCCGACGACGCTGTCATTTTCGTCCAGCGTGATGCCGCGCACGCCGCCCGCGCCGCGCCCCATCGAACGCACGTCCTCTTCCTTGAAGCGGATCGCCTGACCCTCACGCGTCGACAGGATCAGTTCCTGCTGCCCATCGGTGAGGCGCACGCCGATGACTTCGTCACCCTCGTCCAGCGTGATGGCAATGATCCCGGCCTTGCGCGGGTTCGAGTACGCCATCAGATCGGTCTTCTTGACCGTGCCGTTCTTGGTGGCGAAGACGACGTAGCGGCCCTCCTGGAACTCGCGCACCGGCAGGAAGGCGGAGATCTTCTCGTCCTTCTCCAGGTTGAGCAAGTTGATGATCGCCTTGCCGCGCGCCGCGCGCCCCGCCTGTGGGATCTCGTGGACCTTGATCCAGTAGACCTTGCCGGAGGTGGTGAAGAACAGGATGTACGAGTGCGTCGACGCGACGAACAGGTGCTCGACGAAATCTTCCTCCTTGGTTGTCGCGCCGATCTTGCCGCGGCCGCCGCGACGTTGTGCGCGATAGAGGGCGGCGGCGTTGCGCTTGATGTAACCCTCGTGTGAGATCGTCACCGCCATGTCCTCTTCGACGATCATATCCTCGATGGAGATCTCGGTGGACTCGTCGACGATCTGCGTGCGGCGTTCGTCGGCGTGCAGCTTCTTCACCTCTTCGAGTTCGGTGACGATGATCTTGTACACCTCGCGCTCGTCGCCGAGGATTTCCTTGTAGCGGGCGATCTGCTTCTGCACTTCGGCGTGCTCTTCGAGGATCTTGTCGCGTTCGAGGCCGGTGAGCCTCTGCAGGCGCATGTCGAGGATCGCCTGCGCCTGAATCTCGGAGAGCTGGAACTGCTGGACCAGGCCGGTCTTCGCCGTGGCCGGATCCTTGGCGGCACGGATCAGCTTGATCACGGCGTCGAGGTGGTCGAGGGCGATCTTCAAGCCGTCGAGGATGTGCAGCCGCTCCTCGGCCTTGCGCAACTCGAAGACGGTGCGCCGGGTCACCACTTCCTTGCGGTGGCCGATGAAGACCTGCAGGGCGTCCTTCAGGGTGAGCAGCTTCGGACGGTTGTCGACGATGGCGAGCATGATGATGCCAAAGGACTCCTGCATCGGCGTCAGCTTGTAGAGCTGGTTGAGGATGACGTCGGGGTTGGCGTCCTTCTTCAGCTCGATGACGATGCGCATGCCCTCGCGGTCTGATTCGTCGCGCAGGTCGGAGATGCCCTCGAGCCTTTTCTCGTTCACCAGTTCGGCCATGCGCTCGATGAGCTTGGCCTTGTTGACCTGATAGGGGATCTCCTTGACGATGATCGAGGTGCGGCCGGTGCGCTTGTCGGTCTCGGTACCGGCGCGGGCACGCAGCTGCAGGATGCCCTTGCCGGTGGTGTAGGCGTCACGAATCGCCGACCGGCCGTGGATGAATCCCGCTGTGGGGAAGTCCGGGCCCGGGACGAACTGCATCAATTCGGCAACGGTGAGGTTCGGATTTTGGATCAGCGCCACCAGTGCATCGCACACCTCGCCGAGGTTGTGCGGTGGAATGTTGGTGGCCATGCCGACGGCGATGCCGGAGGAGCCGTTGACGAGCAGGTTCGGGATGCGCGCCGGGAGGACGACCGGTTCCTTGAGCGTGTCGTCGTAGTTGGGGACGAAGTCGACGGTTTCTTTGTCGAGATCGGCGAGCAACTCGCTGGCAATGCGCGCCATGCGGATCTCGGTGTAACGCATGGCGGCCGGTGGATCGCCGTCGACGGAGCCGAAGTTGCCCTGCCCGTCGACCAGCGGGTAGCGCATGGAGAAGTCCTGCGCCATGCGGACGATGGTGTCGTACACCGCGACGTCGCCGTGCGGGTGATACTTACCGATGACGTCGCCGACGACGCGCGCCGACTTCTTGTACGGCCGGTTCCAGTCGTTGCCGAGGTCGTACATGGCGAAGAGCACGCGATGGTGCACCGGCTTGAGCCCGTCGCGCGCGTCGGGGAGCGCGCGGCCGATGATGACGGACATCGCGTAGTCCATGTAGGACTGGCGAATCTCATCCTCGATGTTGATCGGAATCTTGTTGGCTTTCAGGGTGGCGTCCATGTGTACTCCGGGGACCCCCGCGTTCCGGCGGGGAGGCCCCCTCCCGACCTCCCCCGTTCGCGGAAGTGCTCACAGGGGAGGAACCTGTCCGCGGCCTAGATATCGAGATTGCGGACGTTGAGTGCGTTGTCTTCGATGAACTTGCGCCGCGGCTCCACCTCATCCCCCATCAACGTCGAGAAGATATCGTCCGCCTCGTACGCGTCTTCGATCTTCACCTGCAGCAGGGTGCGCGTCTCCGGGTTCATCGTGGTTTCCCAGAGCTGCTCGGGGTTCATCTCGCCGAGGCCTTTGTAGCGCTGGATGTCGAGGCCCTTGCGCGCCTGGCCGATGACGTGGGCGACGGCCTCACGCAGCGTCTGTGTCCGCGTTTCCTTTTCGTCCTCGACGACGACGAACGGCGGATTGCCGACGGGGCGCAGGTCCTTCGCCACACGGCGCAGCTCCTCGAACTCCGGCGTGAGGCAGAACGGCATGTCGACCACCGTGATCTGGCTGCTGCCATTCATCCGGGTGCGGGCGTTGATCTGGTAGCATGCGTGCTCCGGATCCTCGGCGATCTCGACGCTCAGCGGTTCGAGCTCGGGGGCGCTCTGCTTGAGGCGCGCGGTCACGTCGGCGACCAGCTGCTCGAGCGTCGGCCGGTCGGAGAGCACTTCGCGGTTCATGCGTTCGTCGCGCACCAGTGCCGCGACGACGTGCCGGTTTTTGTGCTGGCGTTCGACGATGTCGAGCACACGTTCGAGCCGCCGCACCTTCTTCACGACGTTCTTCAGCGGAATGCCGGTGAGGCCGCCGGTCTCACCCTGTGACCGCAAGCTGATGTCTTCGGTGCCCAGTTCGATGAGATGGTCTTCCAGGGCCGTGTCGTCCTTCAGGTAGCGCTCCGTCTTGCCCTTCTTCACTTTGTACAGCGGTGGCTGCGCGATGTAGACATAGCCCTGCTCGATCAGTTCCTGGAACTGGCGATAGAAGAGGGTCAGCAGCAGGGTGCGGATGTGCGAGCCGTCGACGTCGGCGTCGGTCATGATGATGATCGTGTGGTAGCGCAGCTTCGACAGGTCGCGATCTTCCTTGCCGACGCCGGTGCCCAGGGCTGACACCAGCAGGCGGATCTCCTGCGAGGAGAGCATCTTGTCGAAGCGGGCCTTTTCGACGTTGAGGATCTTGCCGCGCAGCGGCAGGATCGCCTGGTTGCGGCGGTCGCGGCCTTGCTTCGCCGAGCCGCCGGCAGAGTCGCCCTCGACGATGTAGAGCTCGGACAGGGCTGGGTCGCGCTCCTGGCAATCGGCGAGCTTGCCCGGCAAGGATCCCGAATCGAGCGCGCCTTTGCGTCGTGCGAGTTCTTTCGCCTTGCGCGTCGCCTCGCGCACCCGCGCTGCGTCCAAACCTTTGAGGGCGATCTTCTTGGCGTCGGTGGGATGCTCTTCGAGATACTCGCCGAGCTTCTCGTTCACCAACTGCTCGACGAAGCCCTTGACCTCGCTGTTGCCCAGCTTGGTCTTGGTTTGCCCTTCGAACTGCGGCTCCTGCACCTTGACGCTAACCACCGCCGTGAGCCCTTCGCGGACGTCCTCGCCTTGCAGCGTCTCGCCTTCTTTCTTCAAGAGGCCGTTGGCGCTGGCGTAGGTGTTGACCGTGCGGGTCAAGGCGGACTTGAAGCCGATGAGGTGTGTGCCACCTTCGATGGTGTTGATGTTGTTGGCGAAGGAGTAGATGTTCTCGGCGTAGCCATCGTTCCACTGCAGGGCGACCTCGACCTCGAAGTTCTCGCGTTCGCCCTTGAGGTAGACCACCTTGGTATGGATCGGTGTCTTGGCGCGGTTGAGGTGCTTGACGAACTCCTCGATGCCGCCCTTGTAATAGAACTCGTGCTGCTTCTGTGTGCGTTGGTCGTCGATGAAGATGCGCACACCGCGGTTGAGGAACGCGAGTTCACGCAGCCGCTGTGAGAGGATGTCGAAGCTGAAATCGAGCTGCTCGAAGATCAGCGCATCGGGTTTGAAGGTCACCTTGGTGCCGCGCTGGCGCGTCGTGCCGACCTCCTTCAGCGGCGCATCGGGTTTGCCGCGTTGATAGCGCTGCTGATAGACCTTTCCCTCACGCTTGATTTCGACCTCGATGTATTCCGAGAGCGCATTCACAACCGAGACGCCGACGCCGTGTAGGCCGCCTGATACCTTGTAGGCGCCCTTGTCGAACTTGCCGCCGGCGTGCAGTTTGGTGAGCACGACTTCGGTCGCCGAGACACCTTCGGTGGCGTGGATGTCGACCGGGATCCCGCGCCCGTTGTCCTCGACCGTGACGCTGCCGTCGATGTGGACCGTGACTCTGATCTCGTCGCAGAACCCCCCGAGCGCCTCGTCGATCGAGTTGTCGACGACTTCGAAGACGAGATGGTGCAGGCCGCGCTCGCCGGTGTCCCCGATGTACATGCCGGGCCGTTTGCGAACCGCATCAAGTCCTTCGAGCACCTTGATCTGGCTGGCGAGGTACTCGCTGGCGCCGACGTCTTCGTGTTGGACTTTTTCGGTATTCTCTGACACGTCACCCCACCCCAAACTCACCAACACAACCTGTGCAAGGATTGCGTTCTGCTTTCCGCTTCGGATGGTAGCAGAGGACACCCCTCCCGTAAAGGCCTATAGTTACATTTTTCACGTTGTATTTCAGCAACTTGGAGTTTTTGTCGGGGAGGAAATCGCGCCCAAAAAACTGGGGCAGATTTGTCACGGTTGCGGGAGGTTGCGCGGCCTGAAATGCAACTGTCAGAGGCGCATCGGCATGACAACGTAGAGATAATCCGGCTCGCCCTCACAACGGATGACCGCCGGGCTCACTTCGTCGTTGAAGCCAACCTCTACCTGCGCCGATGCTGGTAGCACGGCAAGAACATCCATCACGTACCGAGCATTGAAGCCGATGCTGAAGGGGGTGGCATCATAGTCGACGGCGACCTCTTCGCTGGCCTCGCCGACGTCCGGATTGATCGAGGAGACTTCCACCTTTCCAGCGTCGATTTGCAGCTTCACGCCGCGTGTGCGTTCGCTGGACACGATGGACACGCGGCGCAGCGCTGCCAGCAGCGGCTCCACGCCGACCAGCATGCGCCGTTCCGACTTCTGTGGCACGACCTGGTTGTAGTCAGGGAACTCGCCTTCGACGAGCCGCATCGACAGCTCCACCTGCCCGCGGGTCGCGTGCGCGACGCCGCCCTGGACGGCAATCGTCACCGGTTCGTCTCCGGTCTCGATCACCTTGGAGATCTCGGCGATCCCTTTGCGAGGAATGATGACCCCGGCTGCAGCCGCCCCGCCATCCACCGTGCGGGTGATCATGCTGAGGCGGTGACCGTCAGTGGCCACCATCCGCAGCTTTCCCTTCTCGGGCCGCTCGACAAAGATGCCGCTCAAGTTCAGCCGCGTCTCGTCGCTCGAAACGGCAAATGCAGTGCGCTCGATCATCTCCCGCAACATTGCCGAAGGCACGCTGATGGTTTGCACCTCGCGCTCCGCGGCTGCGCTCGGCATCGCGGGGAACTCCTTCGGGTCGAGCCCGACGATCTTGAACAGCGATTTGCCGGCTACGACCTCGATCCAGTTGTTCTCCAGCGAGCGCAGGACGATCGCTCCTTCGGGACATTCGCGTACGATCTCGTAGAGCTTGCGGGCCCCGGCAGTCAGCGCCCCCTTGCGCTTCACCTTGGCTTCACATGTGCGGCGTACGCCGACTTCCTGGTCGGTCGCGGCGATGCTGATGCCGTCCGCTGTCGACTCGAGTAGAACGTTGGCAAGAATCGGGATCGTCGTGCGACGTTCGACGATGCCCTGGGTGAGATACAATCCCTGTAGCAGTTCTTCGCGTGCGATCGTGAACTCCATGCTCCTGCCCTCTCCCCAACCTCTTCCTTCTTCTCTTATATTATTCCAGAAAGAATTCGTAGCAGTAGTAAGGGGTGTTGATATGTGGAAATCCGCTCTGCGAGCCACCCGGACCAACCGTAACGAGTTGGAACGTGTCCCGGTGGCGGCGGCGGAATGACCGGCCAACGGCTAACAGCGTCCATTGCCCGCAGGCAGTGCGCACCGCGTCCACAGGTTATCCCCCAGTTTCCAACATGCGTTCGAGGCGCTCGATGGTGGCGCGGAATGTCGGGTCTTGCTTGACCCGTTGATCGACGACTTGCGTAGCGTGAATCACCGTTGAGTGATCGCGTCCGCCGAAGCGATCGCCGATGACCGGGAATGACGCTTCAGTGTGCCGACGGCAGAGATACATGGCGACCTGGCGCGGTACCGTAATGCTGCGGTTGCGTTTCTTCGATCGCAGGTCGGCTGGACGAACGTGGAAGAAGTCGCAGATCGCCTTCTGAATCGACTCGATGGTGAGGGTCGAATTCTTCTCGCGCAAGGTGCTCTGCAGCACTTGCTTGGCGAACTCGACGCTGATGTCGCACTTGTTCAGCGACGCAAAGGCACCGAGGCGCGTCAGCGATCCCTCGAGTTCGCGGACGTTCGAGTCGATGTTGGAGGCGAGGAACAGGGCCACGTCGTGCGGTAAATCGATTCCTTCGGCTTCGGCCTTCTTTTGCAGGATCGCCACTCGGGTCTCCATGTCAGGCGGCTGAATATCGGCAATCAACCCCCACTCGAAGCGATTGCGCAGGCGCTCTTCGAGGTCGGGAATCTCCTTGGGAAACTTATCGGACGTGAGGACGATCTGGCGGTGCGCCTCGTAGAGCGAGTTGAAGGTGTGGAAGAACTCCTCCTGCGTGCGCTCGCGCCCGGCGAGGAACTGCACGTCATCGAGAATGAGCACATCGATGCGGCGGAAGCGGTTCTTGAACTCATCCATGTGGTCCCGGCGCAGCGCCGTAATCAACTCGTTCATGAAGGACTCGGATGACAGATAGATCACGCGTCGATCGGGGGAGCGGTTGAGGATTTGATGGCCGATGGCGTTGACTAGGTGCGTCTTTCCGAGGCCGACCCCGCCGTAAATGAACAGCGGGTTGTAGTGGTCGCCCGGTTGATTGGCGACCGCTTTGCACGCCGCGTGCGCGAACTGATTGCTCGCGCCGATGACGAAGTTGTCGAACGTGTACTTGGAGATCAGGCTCGACGGGCGCCGTGTCCGCGCGCCTGCTGCAAGGCTTGCGGCCGGCACGGACAGGGGGAAGAGCTCTTGCTGAACGGCTGCCGGCGGCTGGAGAAGGACGCGCACCGGGGAGCCGATGGCCTGCGACACAATGTCCTCGATGAGCGATAAGTAGCGTGCTGTAATCAAATCAATGGCAAGCTTGTTGGGCGCCTCCAGCAACAGGTTCTTACCGCGCGCGGCGACCGGATGCAGACGCCGGATCAGGGTGTCGTAGTCGCTGGCATCGATGCGGTCGCGCAAGATCTCCAGTGATTGCTTCCAGGCCTGCTCCATACGGCGTCCACAGAGCTATCAACAGCTGTGAGTAAATAAAATAAACACCGCTTTTCAGCTAGTTAAAGCCAGAGCCGAAGCCAGAATCCACAAGTTTTCCACCCCCTGCCCGTCGCCCTCCCGAACACCAGCGTGGCGTGTTGCCCGTGGGTCCGTCGATAGCGGGGAAAAGGAACCTCAAACCGGTGCCGAGGTGCAGGTCGTTTAGCCGGTTTCGTCGGCGGGTGCAAGAAGTTTTTGCGCAGCGCACCAAGGGCTGCCGCTCGCCGTTCCTTCGCCCGGTCCGGGGCCATCCAGCCTGCCATCGCGCGCTGCAAAGTTCGCTAACCGGCGACGTACGTGTGTCTCACGCCACCGCCTTTGCAAGCGATCGGCTCGATTTGACAACCAAGCAGCGCGCAGCCTAAAGGTGGCCCCGGCCCATTGGAGGGAGGTGTGATGCTGTACCTGCTCACCAACTGGTTCCTGAGCGCTCTGAGCATTGTCATTGTTGCGCACCTGATTCCGGGGTTTGAGGTGCGCAGCTTCGGCACGGCGTTGATTGCTGCCGTGGTCATTGGTCTGATCAATGCCTCCATCGGCATCGTGGTCAAGCTGTTGACGTTGCCGCTCACCATCCTGACCTTCGGTCTGTTCTTGCTGGTGATCAACGCGCTCATGCTGCTGTTCGCATCCGCGCTGGTGCCGGGCTTCATCGTCAGCGGCTTTCTGCCGGCGTTTTTCGGCGCCATCGTCCTGTCGCTCGTCAACACGGTGCTGCGGGAGCTCGTCTTCGGTGCGTAAACGCGTGCGCCACTTGCGTGGCCGTTGAGCGCTACGAAGACGGGCAGCCGCTCAAGCCGTTGTGGACCGCCACCAGAATCTCGTCGATGGTGATTTGACCGTCACCGTTGATGTCGCCGGCGGGGCAGCCGCTCGTGGGCGGACTCTGGAGGGCGAGGTCGATCAGGGTGACGAGATCGGTGATCGTGACGCTGCCCGAGTGATCGCAGTCGCCGGGGCATGGCCGCTGCGTCGGTGATGCGCTCGGTGTGGGACTCGGTGACGCCGTGGCAGTGGCGGTCCCGGGTTCCGTCGGGGTCACCGTATGACTCGCGGTCGGGCTAGCAGTTGCTGTCGCAGCTTCCTCCGTTGTCGGCGTTGCCGTGGGCGTCTCGGTTGTGGTCGCCGAAACGCCGGGTGTCGGTGTGGTGGTGGGCGTCGCCGAGGCGGTTCCCTCAGGGGTGTCGGTGGTTGTTGAGGTTGCCGTTGCGGACGAGGTCGGTGTCAGCGTTGGCGACTGGGGAGTGGTTGGCGTGGCCGTGGACACAACGGTGTTGGTTGCCGTCGCCGTTTCTACCACCGCCGTCACCGTCGGCGTACCCGTCGGGGTGGAAGTGGTCGTGGTCGTTGGCGTGCCGGAGGGCGGCGGTGTTGGTGAACGCGTGGGGGTCGGGGTGGACGCAGCCGGCGGGGTGGCGGTGCGGCTTGCAGTCGGGGTGACCGTGGCGGTGACGCACTGTCCAGTGGTGCCGTCGCAGGTCCCGCCGAAAACCACGGTACAGCCAACGCAGCCGCCCGTGCCGGGTCCGCAGACGGCGGGGCCGCACTGGCAACAGTCCGCGGAGCCGGGTGTGGACGTTGGCGTGGGAATGACGACCACGACCGCACCGCTACTGCCCACCGCGTTGGGCAGCGCTTGACCGTCCGGTGCCTGCAGGACGACGCCGCTGATTGTCAGCGGATAGGCGCTGGCCGCCGCGCCGGCAGCGATGGCCACCGTGCAGGTGTAGAGGGTGCCATCCGCGATGGCGTTGCTGTTGATCGCGGACAGCACGGAGGCATGCACCGTGTTACACGCTGCTCCACTGCAGCCGCCCGGCTGGAACGCGAAGGAGGTTGCTTCCTTGCCGATCTGCGGATTCACGGTGCAGTCCGGCGCGCCGTTGGGCAATGCGGCAACTGGTGCGTTCGTGCTGTCGAAGGCGACGTCGTTCTGCGTGCGCGCGATGCTCGCTCCCTTCGTGCTCAGTGTCGCCGCAAACACGACCTGCTCGCCCGGTTGTCCGATGACGTGGCTGAGACTGATCGACCCGCCCGCTGGCGTGCCGGTCGGCGGTGGGGTGTTGGTCGCTGTCGGCGGCGACGAGGTGCTAGTAGCCGTCCCGGTTGGGCTCGCGGTGGGCGTCGGCAGCACCGGGCCGGCGACCTCGTACGCGCCGATGTCGCACACATAGGAGATCATGTTGGGATTACCGGCGGCGGGACGCAGTTGCCCGCGCTGATCGATCGATGGGCAGCTGAGGTTATCGCCGGCATCGATCGCCGGACTCCCCATCTTCAGTGGGAAGACGAACGTCGAGCCCGTGTCGAGCAAGGTGTCGAGCTTTGGATCCTTGTTCTCCAGATCGCCGGGCCCCAATGGGAAGAAGCAGGTCATGCTGCTGTCGATGTTGTGGCCGAGGGACGTGATCGCGGCGCCCGCGCAGGTGCTGCTTGGAAGGCTGTTGGCGAAGATCGTGTTGACCGCCTGCGCTTTGCCAAGGTTGTCGATGTCCCCGCCCTGGTGTGCACTGTTGCCGTTCAAGGTGACGTTGATCAGCTGCAGCCTACCATCCTTGTCGATGATGGCGATGCCGCCACCGAGCCCGAGGGGGCTGCTATTGCCGGCGAGGGTCACATTGGTGAGCCGCGCGGTGGCCCCGGCGAGTGTCGCCAACCCGCCGCCGTCGCCGGTGGCGGTGTTGTTCTGAATGGTGACCTGCGACAAGTTCAGTGTGCCAGCGTTGCGAATTCCTCCGCCAGCGGCGCCGGCGGCACTGGCGTTGCCACTCTGAACGGTGAGGCGCGATAACGAGACGACGGCGGGGCTCAGAATGTCGAATACGCGGTCGATCCCTGCACCGCTGACGATGGTCTGGCCGGTCGGGGCGCCCGTGATGCTCAGGTCGCCGGTGATGTCGAGATCACCGGTTGCCGCGGCGTCTTCACCGGCGCCGGTCACGCCAAGCGTGTATGTACCCGCGGGGAGGGTGATGGTGTCCGCGCCGCCCAATGCGTTGGCCTCCTGAATCGCGGCGCGCAGGCTGCACGTCGCCACCGTCGTGGCACAAACGCCGTCGCCGGGCGCCACGTCGACGGCATCCGCCGTGCTGTTGACGACGAAGGTTGCTGCCCAGGCGCGCGGCACGACACCGAAGCCGACACCACACACCGCGCTGATGAGACACACGACGCGTTTCATTCGCCCTTCACGGTCGGCGCGCAGCATACGGCACTGCGCGGTTCGGCGGCAAGCGAACGCCGCCGATTGTGCACGTGCGGCGATTCGAGTACCTGGAGGCTGTTGGTGCAGGGCATGACGACTCAGCGGTACGATGTGGCAATCGTTGGCGGAGGCATCGTCGGCCTGGCCAGCGCGCTGGCGCTGACGGAGCGCTGGCCGCGCTGCAGCGTCGTTCTCGTCGAGAAGGAGACGCAGCTGGCGCGCCACCAGAGCGGTCACAACAGCGGCGTGATCCATGCCGGCATCTATTACAAGCCCGGCTCGTACAAGGCGCAGCTGTGTGTCGAGGGGGTGCGTTTGATGAAGGCGTTTTGCGAGGCCAACAGCGTGCCTTACCAGAACTGCGGGAAAGTGATTGTCGCAGCCACCGCGGACGAGCTGCCCCGCCTCGAAATGCTCTACGACCGCGGTACCGCCAACGGCGTGCCGGGGCTGCGCATGCTGGCGGCGGCCGAGGTGCGCGAGATCGAGCCGCATGCCCGCGCAGTACGGGCGCTGCACTCGCCGCAAACAGCGATCGTCGACTATCGTGCCGTTGCCGCCGCAATGGGCGCGCAGCTCGAACAGCGCGGTGTCCACATCTTCAGCGGGGCGGCAGTGCGTGCGATCGCGCGCCAAGGGGATGGGCTAGGGCTCGACACCAGCCGCGGCCCGGTGCACGCCCGCAACCTGGTGAACTGCGCGGGTCTGTATGCGGACACGGTTGCGCGTCTCATGGGCGTGCAGCCGGAGGTGCGCATCATTCCGTTTCGCGGCGAGTACTACACGCTGCGACCGGAGCGTGCGCTGGTGCGCGGCCTCGTCTATCCGGTGCCCGACCCCGAGTTTCCGTTTCTCGGCGTGCACTTCACCAGGCGCATCAGCGGCGAGATCGAGGCCGGTCCCAACGCGGTGCTGGCGTTTGCACGGGAAGGCTACCGCATGGCGACCATCAGCGTCGGCGAGATGCTCGGCGTGTTGCGCTACCGCGGCTTCTGGAAAATGGCCGCCAAGTACTGGCGCACGGGGAGCTACGAGATGTACCGCTCGCTGAGCAAGCACGCCTTCGTGCGGGCCCTGCAGCGGCTCGTTCCCGCCGTACGCGCGGAAGATCTTGCGCCCGGTGGGGCCGGTGTGCGTGCCCAGGCGGTGACGCGCGACGGCGCCCTCGTCGACGACTTCACGATCACCGCGACGGCGAATGCCATTCACGTGCTGAATGCACCGTCTCCCGCTGCGACGGCGTCTTTGGCGATCGGCAAGCACATCGCAGCGCTTGCGGGGCAGTCATTCAGCCTGGTGTGATGCCGCCGCCGTCGGGTTCTCGCTTTCATGTCTGATCGTCCCCTCGAGGTGGTCGCGTACGATCCGGGCTGGCCGGCGGCGTTCGCGGCCGAGGCGGAACGCCTTCGGGCGGTGCTTGGGACGCTTGCGCTGCGCATCGACCACAACGGTTCCACCGCCGTGCCGGGACTGGCGGCGAAGCCGGTCATCGACATCCAAGTGTCGGTTGCCGAGTTGCAGCCGATGGGTGCGTATCGGCAACCGTTGCAATCCATCAGGTACACCCACGTGCCGCATCCGGACGATGCATTCTGCCCGTTCTTCCACCGGCCGCGCGAGTGGCCGCACAGCCATCACATCCACGTGGTGCGCGCCGGCGGCACCGAGGAGCGGCGCACGTTGGCGTTCCGCGACTATCTTCGTGACCATCGAGACTGCGCGCGGGAGTATGCCGAACTGAAGCTGCGTCTGGCGGGCAAGTTCAGCGCCGCAACGTTCGAGTCACGTCAGTCGTATGCCGACGCCAAGACGGAGTTCATCGAACGCGTCATCGCCGACGCGCTGAAACAGGGATATCCGCGGCTGCCTCTGCGTCGCGGCGGTTGAGCCGGTCGGCTGCGTGACGGTGACTCGCCGTCTCTAGTTCTACTAGATGAATCCCTTGGGGATGATATTGCACTGCCGCGCCTCGCGTTCCAACGATTCGCGGAAATCCGGGTGGCCGATGCCGATCAGCGCCTTGGCGCGCTCGGCGACCGACTTGCCCTTCAGGTTGACCATGCCGTACTCGGTGACGACGTACATTACGTCGGTACGCGGTGTGGTCACGATGTTCCCCGGCGTCAGCGTCGAGACGATGCGGCTGCGGCGCTCGCTGTCCTTCTCGTAGGTCGACGCCAGGCAGATGAACGACTTGCCGCCGCGCGACGCGTAGGCGCCGCGCACGAACTGCAGTTGCCCGCCGGTGCCGCTGATGTGCCGGTGCCCCGACGACTCCGACGCGGCCTGGCCCTGCAGGTCGACCTGCGTGGTGTTGTTCACCGAGACGACGCGGTCGTTCTGGCTGATGTTGTGCGGCAAGTTCGTGTAGTCCACCGGCAAGCTGTGGGCGCGCGGGTTGTGGTGGATGAAGTCGTACTGGCGCCGCGAGCCGGCAGCGAAGGTGAATACCATCTGGTAGCGGTTGATGGTCTTGCAGGCGCCGGTGACTTTGCCTGCCTCCCACAGGTCGATCATGCCGTCGACGAACATCTCGGAGTGGATGCCGAGATTCTGCACAGTGCTGTCGCACAGCAGCGTGCACACGGCGTTGGGCATGCCGCCGATGCCGATCTGCAGACAGGCGCCGTCCTCGATCTCCGGCGCGATCAACGCCGCGACCTTTCGGTCGATGGCGGTGACCGGATGATTGGCCAGCTCAGGCGGTGCGGGTGACTCACCGTCGATGATGTAGTCGACGTCGTTGAGGTGGACCGCTTCCTCCGCCCCATAGACGTAGGGCATCGTCGGGCACGGCTCGACGACCAACGTTTTGGCGCGCTCCGTCATCGCCTTCTGGTACGACACGGCACCGCCGAAGTTGAAGTAGCCGTGCGCGTCCATCGGACAGGTCTTGATGCAGGCCACGTCGACGCGCTCGATGAAGCGGCGGTAGTAGTCCGGCGCTTCGCCGAAGTTCATGGGGATGTAGTTGCTGCGTCCGGCGTCGTGCCACTTCCGGTCGAGCCCGGAGAAGTGCCAGTTGAACCACAGGAAGTGTGCGCCCTCCGGGTCACACGCGACGACCGCACGCGGCCGCAGCGTCAGCGCGGCGCGAATCTTCACGTCGTGCAACTGATCGCGGCGCGCCGCCAGCGCCTGGTCGAACCGGTCAGGCTGGCCCACACCGAAGCCGTAGTCCACCCAGTCACCGGAGCGCACCAGGGCCGCCGCTCCTTCGGCGCTGATCAGTTTGCGTTGGGACTCCTGTTCGTTCTTCATCTTCCTGACGACTGAACGCTGGCGCCCGAAAGCTCTCAGTGAATCGTGGGCAACGCGTGTGCGGGGCGCGCGGTGACGGCGTCGACCACCCGCTGCGCGATAGCGCGCAAGGCGACGCTCTGGGGATGCTCCGGCTGCGATGCCACCAGCGGTGTGCCGTTGTCGCTTGCTTCGCGCAAGGCGCGCACCAACGGGATCTCACCGAGGAACGGGATGTCGAACTGCTTGGCCATCGCCGCGCCGCCGCCGTGGCCGAACAGCTCGGCCCGGTCGCCGCATCCGCTGCACACGTGATAGCTCATGTTCTCCACCACGCCGAGCACGGGCGCATTGACCTGTTGGAACATCTTGACGCCGCGCTTCACGTCTTCGAGGGCCACGTCCTGCGGCGTGGTCACGATCACGCCGCCGTCGAGCGGCACCTGCTGAGTGATGGTGAGCTGCGCATCGCCGGTGCCGGGCGGCAGGTCGAGGACGAGATAGTCCAGCTCGCCCCAGTTCACCTCGCGCAGGAACTGCGTCAGCAGCTTGTTGATCATCGGCCCGCGCCAGATCACCGGCGTGCCCTCGGCGATGAACAGGCCGAGCGAGATGACCTTCAGGCCGAAGCGCTCCAATGGGATGATCCGCTTGTCTTCCGTCGACTGCGGCCGCTCGGTCAGGCCGAGCATCAGCGGCACGCTCGGCCCGTAGACGTCAGCGTCGAGCAGGCCGACGCGGTGGCCGAGCTGCGACAAGGCGAGCGCGAGATTGACGGCGACGGTCGACTTGCCGACGCCACCCTTGCCGCTGGCGACGGCGATGACGTGCGCGACGCCGGGCACGCCGCTGGGCCCCTGCTGCACGCGCCGTGGTGGTTGGTCGGGGGCAATCACCGTCACCTCCACCGCTGCTACGCCGGACATGTGCGACACGGTCGCGGCCACGGCTTCGCGGATCTGCTGCAGGACATCGGGGCGTGCCGTCGTCGGCGCGAGAATGACGTTCACCCCGCGTGAACCCACCTCGATGTCCTTCACCATCCCGAACGACACAATGTCGCGGGCGAAGCCTGGATACTTCACCTTCTTCAGTTCTTCGAGCACCTGCTGCGGCGTGACCATCACCTCTCCTGCGCGCTGCATTCCCTGACGGTCATGACCAGAACCTAGCGGGAAAAAAGCGCGGAAGCGAGCGGCGACGGGGCAGGGTCGTGGTTCCGTCGAGTGACCTGGCTGGGCGGGCGCTCCAGGCATGGTTCAGTGGCGTGACGTAATAAGGGAAGCAGACGAAGTCAGTGATGCCATACATCTGGTTAGCGCATTGTCTACCGCAGTGACGGTGCGGGTGACCGGCGCCTGCAGCGCCGGCGCGGCGCCGGACATATACGCACATATACGTATGGATATCGTAGACCCTGTAGCAGCAGGGTGTCGTTTCTGAAAAAACAAGGCTTTTCGCTTGACGACCCCCTTTTGGTGAGGTAAAGAAAGCCCCACTAAAGTCGCCGCGTGTCGCTCTTCCGCGGCGACTTGGAAACAGGGTGCCTGAAGACAACTGATGCCGAGATTGAGCCCAGTTCTTAGCTTTTGTGGCGCAGACGTCTTGCACGGCAGGTTCGTGTCAGGGGGGGCCGGAAGGGGGTTCGATCGCAGCCCGTGTCAGCCCCCAATCGGTGGATCAGAGGACAGGAGGCCACGATCATGATGCGGAAAACGGGAATTCATTTCAGCCTTTGGACTGCCGCTGTCTTGTCGGTCGGTGTTTCATTGTTGCCGCTCCACTCGGCCTCTGCGGCCACCAGCTGCTGTCAGCTGTCCCCAAGCGGCTGCTTTAACGACCCAACAGGAACTCAGTGTAGCGACCAAGGCGGCACCACTATACAGAATGCCACGTGCATTTCGGGCACTTGCGTCCTGGCAACTCCCACGTCGACGCCAACGAGCACCCCGACGGCAACGAGCACCCCGACGCAGACCAACACCCCGACGCAAACCAACACCCCGACGCAAACCGCCACTTTCACGCAAACTCCGACGTTCACGCAGACGCCGACGCAGACCAACACGCCGACGCAGACCAACACGCCGACGCAAACCGCCACCTTCACGCAAACCCCCACGTTCACGCAGACGCCCACGGCAACCAACACGCCGACGCAGACCAACACCCCGACCGAAACGCCGACCCCGACACCCAAGGCACCGGTTATCATGAGTGGGAACACCGGTGGGTCTACCATACTCAATGTTATGACCTCGCCCGGTTGCATGACGGGAACATCTGGCAAGCTCATTTGTTACGACTGTGGTACGGACCAGAGTGCGTGCGCGGGATGCGTACCGACCACGGCGAATTGTCCGAATCCGATGATCGGTATGGTGACCAAGGACCAATCGAGCAGCAGTAACATCCCGGTGGGCATCTCCCCGCCGGCGGTCGCCGGGCACTTCGTCTACTGCTCCGACGGGTGCAACGATCCGCTCTTCCAAGCTGGGCAAAATGTGGTGGTGCAGCCGCCGCCGGTTGCGCCGCTCTTGTCGCCACAGATGATCGTCGTCTTGGTGGCCAGCCTCGCACTGGTGGGCTTGATCGGTCTCGCCCGGATGCGGTTAAACCGATAAAACGGCGAAACTGATCACCTTGCCCTGAGGTGACAAGGGGCTGCGGGTGCATCCCGCAGCCCCTTTCGTTTTTCAGAACGACAGCGCCGCTACGGAGATCTACCCGACTGCCTCAAGCTCAGCTACAGTCACCCCAGCCCCGCCTTCAGCCGGCGCACCCGGACGGAACGCCGTGCAATATGGCGAGCTCGCCAGGTAGGACTCGACAGCGCGCTTCAAGGCGCCGCTGCCAATCCCGTGGACGATGCGCACCGACGGGTAGCGGGCGCGCACAGCCCGGTCGAGAAAGTCCTCCAGTAGCGCCACCGCCTCGCGCGCCCGCAAACCGAGGAGGCTGATCTCCTGCGCCGTGTCCTCTGAGACGGTGGCGACGCGCACTTCCACTGGTGCCAGCGGATGACTGTCGATGCGGCGCAGCCGCGCCGCTGGTACTTCGAAGCGCATGCTGCCCCGCTGAATCCAGGCGCGGTCACCGTCCACAGAGAGCAGTTGGCCACGGATGCCGTTCTCGCTGACCTCCACGACATCGCCGATGCGCGGTGGCCCCGATGCCGGGGGCGGCTCCGCCAGCGCCGTTGCCTGCTCATCGATCGCCGCCTCCTGCTGCTGCACCCAACGGGTGAGCGCGCCGCGGTCGGCGCTGCCGCGCTGCAACGCGCCGAGCAACTCGCGTCCCTGCTCACGCACGTCGCGCACGAACGCGCCTGCCGCTTCCAACTCCTCAGCCCAGCGGCGGCGGCGCTTCGCCTGCAGGTCTTCGAGCAGCCGCTGCGTCTCACGCTGCGCTTCGGCGGTCGCGCGGGCGCGCTGCTCAACCTCGGCGAGCCGTTCCTCGTAGCCTCGGCGGGTGTGCTCCAGCCGCTCCACCGCCGCCGCCAGCGCCTTC
>DATKMS010000276.1:0-2924 GCA_035541735.1 Candidatus Margulisiibacteriota bacterium | reverse complement strand
CCAACCCGCGGATAAGAGCCTGATCAACCGTCGTCTCTCGCTCCGCTCCCAGCTCTGCGCAGCTAAACCCCTCCTCCCCAACGGCCCTTCCCGCCGCTGGGCGTTCAACCGCGCCTAGCCTCTTGACCGCGAACATAAGAGACTAGGGGGCAGCGCCGACATCTACCACACCAGCGGCCATCTCCCCATCAACAGCATCAACTATATTACTTGCCACGACGGTTTCACCCTCGACGATCTTGTGAGCTACAACGACAAGCACAACGAGGCCAACGGCGAAGGCAACCGCGACGGCATCAACGAAAACCTGAGCTGGAACTGCGGCGCGGAAGGTCCGACCGAGGATCCCGCGATCGAAGGGCTGCGGGAACGACAGATCAAGAATTTCGCCGCGATCCTCATGCTTTCTCGCGGTGTGCCGATGTTTGTGGCGGGCGATGAGGTCCGGCGGACGCAGAAAGGCAACAACAACGCCTATGAGCGGCGCGGCGGCGCGAACGCCCTGCGTGTCCATCGCCCAGGCGGTGTCACCGTGTGCCGAATTCTTGTCTCACAAGACCCGGCGGACATCCGCCCCGTCCCGTAGCCTTGTGGCCTCCGGGGCCTACATGTTTCTACGGTACTGGCCGCCAACCTCGTAGAGGGCGGTGGTGATCTGTCCGAGCGAGCAGCAGCGCACCGCGTCCATCAGCACGGCGAACAGGTTCTCGTTGGCGATGGCGGCGCGGCGCAGACGCTCCAGCGCGGCCGGCGCCGTTTCGGCGTTGCGGGCCTGGAAGGCGTGCAGACGGGCGAGCTGGCTTTTCTTCTCGTCCTCCGAAGAGCGCTGCAGCGCCGGCGCGGCTTCGGCCGGCGGCTCGGGGTTGAGGAAGGTGTTGACGCCGACGATCGGATAGCTGCCGTCGTGCTTCATGTGCTCGTAGTGCAGCGATTCGTCCTGGATGCGGCCGCGCTGATAGCCGGTCTCCATGGCGCCAAGCACGCCGCCGCGCTCGGCCAGGCGCTCGAACTCTTTGAGCACCGCCTCCTCCACCAGATCGGTCAACTCCTCGAGGAAGAATGAGCCTTGATTGGGGTTCTCGCTCTTGGCCACCCCCCACTCGCGATTGATGATCATCTGGATTGCGACCGCGCTGCGCACGCTCTCCGCCGTCGGTGTGGTGTAGGCTTCGTCGTGGGCGTTGGTGTGCAGGCTGTTGCAGTTGTCGTAGACGGCGATCAGCGCCTGCAACGTGGTGCGGATGTCGTTGAAGTCGATCTCCTGCGCATGCAGGCTGCGGCCCGACGTCTGGATGTGGTACTTGAGCTTCTGCGCCCGCTCGTCGGCGCCGTACTTGAAGCGCATGGCGATCGCCCAGATGCGCCGCGCCACCCGCCCCATCACGGCGTATTCCGGGTCCATGCCGTTGGAGAAGAAGAAGCTGAGGTTGGGCGCGAAGTCGTTGACCTTCATGCCGCGCGCCCGGTAGCTCTCGACGTATGTGAAGCCGTTGGCCAGGGTGAAGGCGAGCTGGGAGATCGGGTTCGCCCCCGCCTCGGCGATGTGGTAGCCCGAGATCGAAACCGAGTAAAAGTTGCGCACCCGGTTTTCGATGAACCAAGCCTGGATGTCGCCCATCAGCTTGAGCGCGAAATCGGTCGAGAAAATGCAGGTGTTCTGTCCCTGGTCCTCCTTGAGGATGTCGGCCTGCACTGTTCCGCGCACCACCTCCAGTGCGCGCGCGCGCATTTCCGCCGTCTCCTCGGGGCCCGGTTCGCGCCCCTCGCGGGCGCGATAGGCGTCGAGCTGCTGGTCTATCGCGGTGTTGAAGAACATCGCCAGGATGATCGGCGCTGGCCCATTGATCGTCATTGAGACCGAGGTCGCCGGAGCGCAGAGGTCGAAGCCGTCGTAGAGCGACTTCATGTCGTCGAGCGTGGCGATCGAGACGCCCGAATTGCCGACCTTGCCCCAGATGTCGGGTCGCTCGTCGGGGTCGCAGCCGTATAACGTCACGGAGTCGAAGGCGGTGGAGAGGCGCGTCGCCGGGCTGTCCTTGGACAACATCTTGAAGCGGGCGTTGGTGCGGAAGGCGTCGCCTTCGCCGGCGAACATGCGAGTCGGGTCCTCCTGATCACGCTTGGTGGCGAACACGCCGGCGGTATAGGGGAAGCGCCCCGGCACGTTTTCGCGCAGCAGCCAACCCAAGAGGTCGCCGTGGTCTGCGAACGAAGGCGGCGTCACCTTGCGGATGCGCGTCCCCGACAGGGTCGTCGTCGTCAGGGCGCTGCGCGTCTCTCGTCCACGCACCTTCGAGACAAGCTGATCACCGTCGTAGCGCGCCCTGACCGTTGGCCAGGTCTCCAACAGTCGGCGCGCCCGCGGGTCGAGTTGGCTCCAGCGCTCCGCCGCCAGCGCCGCCGCCGCGGCGCCATCCCGGTCGCATTGGTCGAGCAGCCGCGCGGCCGCGCCGAGCTGCTGCGTCTCGCGCGCCAGGCGCGACTGCGCGGCCGCGTTGGCGTAATAATCCCGCACCGTCTCGGCGATCTCGGCGAGATAGCGCGCCCGCGCCGGCGGCACGATGGCGGCGCCCACCGAGGACACCTTGCTCGCCGGCCGCGGCAGCTTCGACTTCGGCATTTTGAACCCACGCTCGGTGAGCTCCGCCAGCACGCCGTGGTAAAGCGCGGTCACCCCGTCGTCGTTAAACCTCGAGGCGATCGTGCCGTACACCGGCATGGCCTCGGGCCCTGCCGCGAAGGCCTTGCGGTTGCGCTGCATCTGCTTGCGCACGTCGCGCAGCGCGTCCTCGCCGCCCTTGCGCTCGAACTTGTTGACCGCCACGATGTCGGCGTGATCCAACATCTCGATCTTCTCGAGCTGGCTGGCGGCGCCGAACTCGGGCGTCATCACGTAGAGCGAAAGGTCGGCGAGATCGGTGACC
>DATKMS010000275.1:0-4314 GCA_035541735.1 Candidatus Margulisiibacteriota bacterium | reverse complement strand
GAGACGGAAGGTCCCTTTGTGGACTTCCTCAGGGCCCGATTCGGAGACCGCCGGCTGGACTTGGTCGTGCCGTTCGGAGCGCCGGCTGTCAAGTTCACGGCGCAGTACCGGGACCGCCTGTTCCCGGGCACGCCCATCGTGTTCGCCGGAGTGGAGCCCAGGCTGGTGCCGCCGGACGTTCTGCGCACCAACGCCACGCTCGTGACACAGAAAGTCAACCTCTCGGGCATCGTCGAGGACATCCTGCAGATGCAACCGGATACGACCAACATCGTGGTGGTGTTTGGCGCCTCACGGCTGGAGAAATTCTGGGTGAGCGAGTGCCGGCGCGAATTTCAACCGTTCTCCAATCGGGTGGGCTTCACGTGGCTCAACGATCTGCCGCTGGCGCAGGTGCTGGAGCGCAGCGCCGCACTGCCTCCGCACTCGTTCATCCTGTTCGGAATGTTCGTCATGGATGCCTCGGGTATTCCCTTCGATAACGACGAGGCCCTGCGACGCCTGCGTGCCGTCGCGAACGCCCCCATCTTCGGGTATTTCGGAAGCGGGTTCGGTCTGGGAACGATTGGCGGGCACATGTATCAAGATTCGGAAGTCGGCAGGCGTGCGGCCCGCGCCGGCATCCGTGTCCTTCGCGGTGAACCAGCGGACAGCATCCCGCCGCAGATTCTCGAGGCCGCGGACCCTGTCTTTGACTGGCGGGAGCTCGGCCGTTGGGGAATCAGCGAGGCGCGCCTGCCGGCCGGCAGTGTCATCAAATTCCGGCAGCCGTCCTTCTGGGAACTCTACGCGGGGTGGGTGGTGGGCGTCGGCGTGTTCGTGTTGCTGCAAACCGGGCTGATTGTCGCTTTGCTCGTGAACCGCGCCAGGCGACGCGTGGCCGAAGCCACAGCCCGGGGCTTTCACGGGCGATTGCTCCGCGCCCACGAGGAGGAGCGGGCACGGTTGGCGCGCGAGCTGCACGACGACGTGACGCAGCGCCTGGCCCGCCTGGCAATCGATGCCGGACAGGTCGAGCGCGCGCCGTCTGCGGCGACGGTCAACGAAACGATGGCTGGCGTGCGCGCGGGCTTGGTGCGCTTGAGCGAGGACATCCACGCCCTTTCCTACCGGCTGCATCCCTCGATACTGGAAGACCTCGGCCTGGTCGCCGCCCTCAAGGCCGAATGCGAGCGGTTCGCCCAGCAGGAATCGATTCTGGTCGACGTCAAGGTCGGTGAGATGCCCGCGTCGGTACCGCGCCAGACGGCGCTCTGTGTCTTTCGCATCGCGCAGGAGGCGCTGCGCAATGCGGGGCGTCACTCGCAGGCGCGCACGGTGGACGTCTCCCTGCGGAGCCTGGACGGCGGCGTCCAACTCGCGCTGCGCGACGACGGCGTCGGGTTTGATCCCGCCCGCGAGAAGGGCGGCCCACACCTTGGTCTGGCGAGCATGCACGAGCGGGTGCAATTGCTCGGGGGAGACCTCGACATTGAAAGCGTGCCCGGGCAGGGTACAACGGTCCTGGCCTGGGTGCCATTGAGGGAAGAACCGTGACAACGCCTCGCCCGCGTGTACTGCTGGCTGACGACCACCGCCTGGTGGCCGAAGCCTTGAAGAGCCTGCTCGCTGCCGAGTTCGAGCTCCTGGGCGTGGTGGAGGATGGCCGCGCCCTGGTTGCGGCCGCCAAGCAGCTGCGGCCCGACGTCATCGTGGCCGACATCACCATGCCTTTTCTGAATGGCCTGGATGCGTTGCTGCAATTGCGGAAGGACAACCCGAACGTGAAGGTGGTGTTCCTGACCATGCACAAGGACGTGGCCTACGCGCGCCGGGCGCTCGAATCCGGCGGCTCGGGATTTGTGCTGAAACACTCGGCGCCGGCCGAGCTGCTCGACGCTATCCGGGCGGCCCTGGCGGGCAAGACCTATCTGACCCCGGCGCTGGCGGGGGAGCTGTTGCAGGCGATGAAACGCGCCCCGCAGACGGCCAACGACCCCGTCGCCTCCCTCACGCCGCGGCAGCGCGAGATTCTGCAACTGTTCGCAGAAGGTCGCTCGGCCAAGGAAATCGGCGCCGCGCTCGGCATCTCGGCGCGCACGGTGGAGTTCCACAAGTACCAGATGATGGACTCGCTCGGCCTGCGCGCCAACGCCGAGCTGGTGCACTTCGCCATTAAGCACGGCATCGTGGCGGTCTAAAGCCCCGTTAAAAAGGGAAGCTCACCCTTCGAGAGCCTGCGCATGAACACGCACCGGCACCGTCGCCCAGGGCGTTGCCCTGGGCTGATGTCTGGCCGCCCCTACGGGGCTGCGACCCGAAAGCTGGAGAACCAACAGCCCCAACGGGGCAGCCAGACATCAGCCTGGGGCAGCACGGTCCTGTGTTCTGCAGCCGCCCCAGGTAGCCGACGCTATGCGAGATGGTTCAGCCACAACTTCATTCGACTAAACGATTACCACCTCGTAAATTTTCAGGGCCAAACCCCGTAATTCTACGAGGTGACAGGCCCTTCCCAACGGGGCTACGATTCGCGCCGCCCAACGAACCGCAGACGAGGCCATGACGACGGAGATGACCTTCAACTGTGTCCTGCTTGCAGACCGTCACCCCGGTCTGACGGAAGGCATGCGCGGCTTGCTCGAGACGATGTTCAAGAGCGTGGTCATGGTCGCCGATGCGCATTCGCTGCAGGAAAGCGCGGGGCGGCTGCAGCCCGAAATGGCGGTGGTGGACATCTCGCTCACGCGCGACAGCAATCTTCACTGGCTGCGACGGCTGCGCCAGCGCTGCCCCAAGATGAAGCTGATCGTCCTCAGCTTCCACGACGAGCCGAGTGTGCGCCAGGCAGCGATGGAATCCGGGGCCGATGGCTTCGTGCTGACACGCGCCATTGCCACGGATTTGCTGCCGGCAGTCGAGTCCGTTCTGGCATGCGGTCCGTGACTGAATTGATGGAGAGAAAAGCAAGAATGGAAACGCATTGGAACCCAACTCGAGGAGGGCAATATATGAAATCGACTGTGAGACGCTTGTCGATGACGATTGTGGCTGGTGTGGCACTGGTGGCGTGGTCACCTGCGGCATGGTCGCAGCACGAGGGCATCCTGGGTCACATCAGGGAGTTCGAGGCGCGGGAGACGGCGATCGAAGCGTACATCTTCGGCTATCCGCTGGTCACCATGGAGATGACGCGCCGCGTGATGACAAACGTGGCGGGCCCGGAAGGGACACGCGCCCCGATGGGGCAGTTCGTGAGAATGCGGACGTATCCCGACGCGACGTTCAAGGATGTCACCGCGCCGAACGCCGATACGCTCTACACAACGACCTGGCTCGATGTCTCGAAGGAGCCCTGGGTTCTCAGCCTCCCAGACATGAGCGGGCGCTACTCTCTCTTCCCCATGCTGGATGGCTGGACCGAGGTGTTTCAGGTCCCTGGCAAGCGCACGACGGGGACCGGAGCCCAGACATACGCCATCACCGGGCCGGGATGGAGCGGGACGCTGCCCGCCGGGGTGAAGCAGTACAAGTCGCCGACCGGAATCGTCTGGGTACTAGGGCGCATTTACTGCACGGGAACACCCGAGGATTACGCCGCCGTGCATGCGCTACAGGACAAGGTGTCGGTCGTACCGCTCAGCGCCTACGGGAAATCATACACACCGCCACCAGGGGTCGTTGATCCGAAAATAGACATGAAGACGGCGGTCCGCGATCAGGTGAACGCCCTTGACGGGGTCGCCTACTTCACGTTGCTCGCTCAGCTCATGAAAACGAATCCGCCGGTCGCGGCGGACGCAGCGATGGTCAAGAAGCTCGCGACGATTGGCATCGTCCCGGGGAGCGATTTCGACGCATCGAAACTCGACCCAGCCGTGGTGGAGGGAATCAACGCGGCGCCCAAGCCCGCGCAGGACAAGATCATGGCGTGGCTCAAGGAGGGCATCCTCACCGGCGACATGAAGCTCCAAGACGGCTGGCTCTTCACGACCAAGGCCGGCGTCTACGGAACGGCGTATCGGCAACGGGCGCTGGTGACGGCGATCGGTCTCGGTGCCAACCGGCCGCAGGATGCGATCTACCCGATGTCCGAGGGGCCGGACATCTTGCAGAATTATAGTGGCGCCAAGAAGTACGTCATGCACTTCAAGAAGGGCGAGCTGCCGCCCGTGAATGGCTTTTGGTCACTCACGATGTACGACGCGAACTATTTCTTCGTCGCGAACGCGCTCAATCGCTACACGCTGAGCGAGCGCAACAAGCTCCAGACGAACCCGGACGGTTCCGTGGATCTCTACATTCAGCATGAATCACCCGGACCAGGGAAGGAGG
>DATKMS010000274.1:0-8205 GCA_035541735.1 Candidatus Margulisiibacteriota bacterium | reverse complement strand
GGCATGTTTGGCGGCAACTCCAACTGGCGCGGGCCGATCTGGATGCCGGTCAATGGGCTGATCATCCGCGCCCTCCTGCACTACCATCAGTACTACGGCATGGATTTCAAGGTGGAGTGTCCGACGGGTTCCGGGCGGCTGATGAACCTGTACGAGGTCGCCGAGGAGATCGCGCGCCGCCTGGCCAGCGTTTTTCTGCGCGACAAGGACGGCCGGCGCCCGGTCCACGGTCAGGCGCGGAAGTTTCAGGAGGACCCGCACTGGCGGGACTACCCGCTGTTCTACGAGTACTTTCACGGCGACAACGGTGCCGGCATCGGCGCGAGCCATCAGACCGGGTGGACCGGTATCGTCGCCCGCCTGATGCATCTGTTCGGCTCCAGCACGGCGGAGCAGTTCCTCGAGATCGGTTCGAAGGCCGGCATCGTTGAAGTGGAGCCGGAAAAGAAGGGCCGGTCCGGAGGCGCGGCGCGCCGCCGCGGACGCTGACATGCAGCCGCTCTATCCGTCGCTCTATCAGATCAACACGCGCGTCTGGTTGACGGAGCTGTCCCAAGCTCTCGGCCGTCGGGCCACGCTGGATGATATTCCGGATGCCGAGATCGACCACCTTGCCGAAATGGGTTTCGACTGGATCTGGTTCCTGAGCGTTTGGCAGACCGGGCAGGCAGGGCAGCGAATCTCGCGCACCAACCCGGAGTGGCGTAGAGAGTTTCAGCAGACCCTGCCGGACTTGCGTGAGGAGGACATCGCGGGGTCCGGCTTCGCCATCACCGGCTACACCGTCCACGATCGGCTCGGCGGCGACGCGGCCCTGGCCCGCTTGCGCGAGCGGCTGCGCAAGCGGGGTCTGCGGCTGCTCCTCGATTTCGTCCCCAACCACACCGGTCTCGATCATCCTTGGGTGGAGAACCATCTCGAGTACTATGTCCAGGGAACCGAGCTGGACCTGATGCGCGCACCGCAGAACTATACCTGGGTCAAGCGAACACAAGGCGACCTGCTCCTTGCCTACGGGCGTGATCCGTACTTCGCGGGCTGGCCGGACACGCTGCAGCTCAACTACGGCAATCCGGCGACGCAGGAAGCGATGATCGCGCAGCTCATCAAGATCGCCGGGCAATGCGACGGCGTGCGCTGCGACATGGCGATGCTGGTTTTGCCGGACGTGTTTGAGCGGACCTGGGACATCCAAGCTCAGCCCTTCTGGCCACGAGCGACGCAGCGCGTGCGCGAGCGCGCTCCCGACTTCTGCTTCATGGCTGAGGTCTACTGGGATCTGGAATGGACGCTGCAACAACAGGGGTTCGACTACACGTACGACAAGCGGCTGTACGACCGTCTGCGCGACGGTCATGCGCGACCGGTGCGCGAGCATTTCCACGCGGAGCCCGACTACCAGAACAAGCTGGCGCGGTTTCTGGAGAACCACGACGAGCCACGGGCGGCCGCCGCATTCCCACCGGGCGTTCACCAAGCCGCGGCGATCATCACCTTCCTGTCGCCCGGACTGCGGTTCTTCCATCAGGGGCAGTTCGAGGGACGAAAGAAGCGGATCTCCCCGCATCTCTGTCGCGGTCCGGCCGAGCCCGCTGACCAGCAACTGAAACAATTCTACGATCGACTGCGCAGCGTGTTGCGCCAGCCCGTTGTCCGCGAGGGCCAGTGGCAGTTGCTTGAGTGCATGCCGGCCTGGGAAGGCAACTGGACATGGGATTGCTTCGTCGCGTTTATGTGGCAAGGTCCCGGCGGAGAGCGGTTGCTGATCGTGGTGAACTACGCGCCCAACCAGAGTCAATGCTACGTCCGGCTACCCTTTGCGAACCTCGAAGGCAGCCAGTGGCGCCTGCGCGATCAAATGGAGGAAGTCGTATACGATCGAGAGGGCGACGATTTGCAATCGCGCGGGCTCTATCTGGATGCGCGTCCCTGGCAAGCCTCCATCTTCACGCTGATGCCGACCGCATCGGAGCAGGCATCGTGACCGCCTCTCCGAGCAAGACTCCTCACGTTTCCGCAGACGAGGCGTTGCAGCGCTTGATCGATGGCAATCAGCGCTTTCTGCGCGGTGAGAGTCGCTTTCCGACGCGTTGGAAAGACTTTCTCGCGCTGCTCACTTCGGGCCAGCACCCGTTCGCCACGATCATCGGCTGCAGCGACTCGCGGGTTCCGCCGGAGTTGCTCTTCGATGCCGGTTTCGGCGAATTGTTCGTCGTCCGCGTGGCTGGCAACGTCGTGTCGCCCGAGGTCACCGGCAGCATGCAGTACGCGGGCGTTCACTTGCACACGCCGCTGTTCGTCGTACTCGGCCACGAAGGCTGCGGCGCCGTGCAAGCGGCCCTGGCGATGAAGCGGCAAGGTGTACGAGAACGGTCGCGTATCCAGATCTTGATCGATGACATGCTGCCCGGACTGGGCGATGTCGATCCCCAGGCTTCGCCGACCTTGCAACTGACTCACGCCGTCGAGGCCAACGTGCGCTGGTCCATGCGCCAGCTCCTTGAGATGCCAGAAGCTCAAGCGCGGATGGCTGAAGGCGAGATGAAACTCGTGGGCGCTGTGTTCGATATCGCCTCAGGTAGCGTGAGCTTCTTGTCGTGACTGCCGGCTATGACCGAACGGCGGCGATGCGAAAGGAGGAAGCGGTGATGAGCCGGAGGGTGATGTCGAGGAGGTTGCGGTGGCGCCAACTTTCGATCCGCATCGTTCTGTCGGCAATCCTGTCAGTCGCCCTGTTGTCATCCGCCTGCGCGCCCAAGTGGCAGGCCCAGCCGATCCGCGACGAGGAGTTGGAGGCGGCGTTCTTCTCGGGACTCGACAGCAGTGAAGTTGCCAATGTTCCCGAACCGAAAAGTTTGCGCCCGTGTTGCATTTTCGGCAACGACGTCAGCGTGAAAGTCGGCTCGATCCCGGTGCCGGGCTACGAGGTTCGCAATGTGCTGGACATCGACAGCCTGGGCATGCACAAGTACGACAACGGAACGATCTCACTGCAACCGTACGGCAGCGGCAGCGTGGTCTCCGACGAGGCGTCCGGCATTGTGTACACCTGTCGCGGCGGCTTCATCGACATCGCCCACGTGCGCGACAACGCTGATCGCACACTCTACCTGGTTGCGCAGATCGCCCGTATGGCGACGACCGGCGGCACCATCCCTATCGTCGGCGAAGGCGCCGAACGACGCATCGTCGTCAAACCGCTCGACCCGCATCTCGTCCGCGCCCACGGCTTGCGCGAAGTGGCGACCAGCCTGGCTGAATGGCTCGACTTCCAAGCCTCCATCTGGCACGAGATCACCACCTGGTACGGCTGGTCTTCGACGCCGTTCTCTGAGCGTCCGTCCGCATTCTCGCCCGAGGACCTTTACTCCAACCTAGTGGGTGTGAAGATTACCGGCACACTCATCCGTCGTCACTTTGGGTCCAGCGAGTTGGATTACAATCGCGCGGCCACCGTCCTCCTCAAGGAAGCGTTGACAAAACTCGGGCCGCTTCCACGCGACGCGAGTCGCCGTGCGTTCGAGTATATCGACGGGATCTGGTGGGATTCCACCAAGCGCGTCCCTGACAACCAGCTCGTGCGACACCGCTACTTCAACATCGGGCCAAAGCTGTACCCGTGGAAGCTCGCGGATACCCTGCCCTCGGCCGTTCTCTCGGAAGCGAAGAACGAATTCGACCAGTACTGTCACGGCGACTGGACGGCGCTCGCGTTGAACGTGCCCGATCGCATCGACGATGTGCCGTTCCGGCAGATGGCGACGCTCGAGATTCAGCCGGGCGAGCTGCTGGTCAAAAACGGCTTCCCATTCCCCAAGGCCGGAAGCACGATGATAACGCAGGACGATTTTCCCGCGGTGATTGCCGCGATCGAGCGCACCGCCGACTTGGAGTTGGGACCGGGCGCGGGTTCACCTGCCGCGAGACCCGGCGAGGTGTCGCGCTACCGCGACTAAGCGAACGCACGGAGGACGTATGCCACATTCATTTCGACGAAAGCGCATTGGACGCCGTGCTCGACTTGCAGCCATCGCGCTGTCCGTTGGCGCCGTTCTGAGCAACGCAACTGCCGCGCGCGCCTTGCCGACCCTCGAAGCGCTGATGGCCGATTTCGACTTCAGCAAGGACGACGTACAACGGGTGCGCAACGGCGAATTGGTGAAGACCACCACCAAGGAGACGTCCGAGCGAGAGCTCGCCGCGGTGATGGTGTTCCTCGTCAAGGCGCCGGCGCAAAAAATCCTGTCGTCCCTAAAGAGCGGCCCGACCTCGCGCAATGATCCGCAGGTGCAGGCGGTGACTGAGATCAACGCCGAGGGGACGCTGGTCGATCCCAAGGTCGTGACGCTCCAGCCCGGAGGCGACAAAGAAGCCCAACGCTATCTCAGCGCCGAACCGGGCGACACGTTGAATCTCTCCACCGCGGAAATTGCCAGCTTCGCGGCGCTCAAGGGCGCCGGGCAGGCGCAAGTCGAAGATGCCGTGCGACAGCTGCTGCTGGCGCGGTATCAGGCGTATCGTTCGCAAGGTTTGGCCGGCATCGCGCCGTATGCCCGCGGCAAAGACAAGCAATCCCAGCCGGCGGACGATCTGCGCCGCCAGACCGAGGCCGCCCAGGGGCTCAAGAAGTATGCTCCGGCTTTCTACGACGCGTTCATGAACTACCCACAGGGTATTCCCGCGGAACTGAAACAGCGCTTCTTTTGCATCCGCTACGCCATGAGCGGGCGACCCGTCTTCGCGTTGCGGCAACGCCTCGCCATGCCACTCGGGGACGCATACGTGGTTGCTGACCGGGATTTCTACGTCAGCCACGACTACAATGACACGCAGGCCGTCGGCGCACTGCTGCCGGTGGAGAACGGCACGGCGGTCGTGTACGTGAACCGCACCACCACCGACCAACTCGGCGGCTTTGGTGCGTCCGCCAAACAGGCCATCGGTCGCAACATGATGGCGAAGCAAATCAGCGAGATCTTCGAAAAGGCACGCACGGGCTTGAAGGACAAGTAAGACGTCATCGGACGAGAGACTAGCGATGGGATGGAGGAGTGAAAAATGAGAGACACGAGACAGTACCGGGCTTGGATGATCACAATCGTTGTCGGCCTCGCGAGCACACAGGCCCTGGCGCAAGCGCCGAAGGTCTACGTCTTCCCGCAGAAGGGACAGAGCAAGCAGCAGCAGGAGCAGGACGAGTTCTCGTGTTACAAGTGGGCGAAGGAGCAAAGCGGCGTCGATCCGTCGGCGCCGGCCGCACCAGATCAAGCCGGTGAACACGCGCGCGGAACCGCGGGCGGAGCTGCTAGAGGCGCATTGGTCGGAGCCGGGGTTGGCGCGATCGCCGGTGACGCGGGGAAGGGCGCCGCCGCTGGCGCTGTGGTCGGCGGCGTCGCCGGACGACGCGGGTCGAAGAGGAACAAGCAGGCCGCGCAAGCCGAGACCCAGAACAGCTACCAACGGGCGTTCGCCGCCTGCATGGAGGGAAAGGGCTACACGGTCAAATAGCCGTGATATAGCGTGCGGCGGTAGAGGGAGTCGAGGATGAACGTTACGGGCGGGAGTTCGTGCTCCGCATGGAAAGTCGTTGCCGCTGCGGGAGCGGCGCTCTCGTTGGCAGGTTGCATGATGGTCGGACCCGACTATGTCCGCCCACCCGCGCCGGCTGCCGAGCAGTGGATGGAGACCGGCGACGCGACGATCTCGCGCGAGCACGCCGACTACAGCGGATGGTGGACGCTGTTCGGCGATCCGACGTTGACGTCCCTCGTCGAGACCGCATACCGGCAGAACCCATCGTTGCAGGCGGCCGGCGCGCGCGTTCTGTCGGCGGAAGCGAACCGGGGCATCGCCATCGGTACGCTGTTCCCTCAACTCCAGGAAGCGGCGGGTGGATACTCGTACAACACCGCGAGCACGAATCGGGCAAACCAACGGGGATCGGGCTTTGACAGGACCTTCTCCGATGTGAACATTGGCTTCAACGCCGGATGGGAGCTGGACTTTTGGGGCCGTTTCCGGCGCGGTATCGAGTCGGCCGACGCGCAACTGCTGGCCTCGGTTGCCGCCTATGACGATGCGCTGGTCAGCTTGGTCGGTGAGGTCGCGCTCAACTATATCACGTTGCGGACCCTCGAAGAGCGGCTCGCGGTAGCGCACACCAACGTCGAGATCCAGCAGAGCAGCTACAACATCGTCTCCGAGAAGTATCGGGGCGGCGCGGTGAGTAAGCTCGACGAAGAACAAGCCGCATCGTTGCTCGAAGACACTCGTTCGCTCATTCCCGGATTCGAGGCCAGCATTCGCCAAACCCAGAACAACTTGTGCCTCCTGCTCGGTCTCCCGCCGAGTGACCTCCACGATCTCCTGGGCGACCCGCGCCCAATTCCCAGCGCGCCGCCCCAAGTCGCGGTTGGCATTCCGGCCGACCTCCTTCGCCGGCGCCCCGACATCCAACGCGCCGAGCGTCTCTTGGCCGCGCAAAGTGCGCTGATCGGCGTCGCTAAGACCGACCTCCTCCCGCGCCTCAGCTTGCTCGGGACGGTCAGCGTGGCTTCGAAAGACTTCGCCAACCTGTTCGACGGCGACAGCATCGAAGCCTTCGGCGGGCCGAGCTTCCGTTGGGCGATTCTGAACTACGGTCGCATCACCAACAACGTGCGCGTTCAGGACGCCGAGTACCAGGCGTTGATTTCCGACTACGAGAACACGGTGCTGCGAGCCCAGAGTGAGGTCGAGAGCGCGCTCGCCGGATTTTTGGGCGCACGGCGCCAGGTCGACCTGCTCGCCCGCAGCGTCGACGCCGCACGCAACGCCGTCACCATCGCCGACCTGCAGTACCGCGAAGGCGCGGTCGACTACACGCGCGTGATCAACACGCAACAGTTCCTGCTCACCGAGCAGGACAAGTTGGTGTCCACCCGGGGCACCGTCGCGCTCGATCTGACCACGCTGTACCGGGCGCTGGGCGGCGGATGGGAGCTGCGCGCAGGCAAAGACTTCGTTCCGCCGGAGACCGCTAAGCAGATGCGTGAACGTACAAACTGGGGCGGTCGGTTGAGCAGCGAAGCGCAACAGAAGACGCCGGTGTCCGCCGCGGCCGGCACTGAATCGGACCGCGGTTGGTGGCGCTGGCGGTGGTGGTCGCCGCAATGGTGATGCAATGAGGCCCCGTGCATCGCTTATGGCTGATCGCGTATCGCGCCTGACGCTGCGCGACCACGCGTGGTGCGCTCAGCTCCCTCTCCTCCCAGGAAAGGGTCGGGGTGAGGTGATGGCAGATTCAGTGAATCTCGGACTCGGAATGCGGGAGATAGGTTGACCATGAGAACACTCAGACGACTCCACATACTCAAAGGAACCGCAGTGATCGCCGTGGGCTTTGCCGTCGTCGCGCTGGGGTGCAGCAACGCGCCGCAGGTGGCGTCGCTGCCGCCGCCGGAAGTCGCGGTAGGTCAGCCGGTCGAGCAACCCGCGGTTGAGTACTTCACCACCACCGGGCGCACCGCTGCGGTTGAGGAGGTGGATGTCCGTGCACGGGTCGGTGGGTATCTGGTCAACGTCAACTTCCAGGATGGCAGGGATGTCAAAGCCGGCGACGTGCTGTTTGAAATCGATCCGCGTCCCTACGAAGCCGACGTGATGCGCGCCGAAGGCGACGTGGCGAAATGGCAGGCGCAACTGCGCAAGGCCGAGGCCGACGTCGCGCGCAACACGCGTTTACTCCCCAAAGGCGCCGCCAGCGAACGCGACCTCGAAACCTCGATCGCGTCCAAAGAGTCCTCGCAAGCGGAGATCATGTCCGCGAAGGCGCGCCTGACGGACGCCAAGCTCAACCTCGAGTTCGCCAGCATCGCCGCACCCATCGATGGACGCGCCAGCCGCACCTCGGTCACCAAAGGCAACCTGATCCAACCCATTGGCCAGAGCGGTTCGGCCCCGCTGACAACTCTGGTGCGAATGGACCCGATCTACGTCTACTTCGATGTCGACGAACGGACGATCCTGCGCGTGCGAGAGCGGGACCTTGGCCAAGGCAAGCTCCCTCAATCGGGCAACGTGCGTGTCCTCAACGTTCCGGTCGAGATCGGACTCGTCGGCGAAAGCGGCTACGCTCGCAAAGGTGTTTTGGATTTCGTCGACAACCGCGTCGATCCGACGACAGGCACCATGCAGGCCCGCGGAGCGTTCGATAACAAGGACGAC
>DATKMS010000273.1:0-15311 GCA_035541735.1 Candidatus Margulisiibacteriota bacterium | reverse complement strand
GGGGAGGTTTTCGGTGAGGCGAATTTCTGCGGTCTCATCACGTTCACGAAGACCGGTGGGGCCACCCCGCGCCTACTTGCCTCGATTTCCGATTACATTCTCTGGTTCGCCAAAGACAAGGAGCGAACGAAGTATGTCCAGCTGTATCGGCCGCGCCCCCCTATCGAAAATCCCTACGAGCGGTATGTCTGTGTCGAAACTCCGAGCGGCGACATCATCGACCTCTCAGTAGCCCACAAGCTCGGGAGAGAGCCGATCCCCGAAGGGCGCATCCTACGACTTCACAAGACCGATTCTCCTGGCGTAACGCCGGACTCGCAAGTTCCCGTCTTTTTCGAGGGGCGGCCGTACTTCCCACCACGAGGATGCCACTGGAAGGTTACGGCCCGGGGCACGCAACACGTGGTCGATGTTGGCCGCGGCTTCGCAGTTGGGAAGACGCTTGTATGGAAGTCCTATCGCGACGAGTTTCCATTTCGGCAAATCAGTAACTCATGGGATGACGTTAGTGTCTCTGGGTTCGGAGAGGAGAAGCTCTACGCTGTCCAGACGAACGCCCAAGTGATTTCTCGTTGTCTTCTCATGACCACCGGCCCCGGCGACCTCGTACTGGACCCGACTTGCGGAAGCGGGACGACAGCGGCCGTTGCGGAACACTGGGGCCGTCGCTGGATCAGTATCGACACGAGCAGGGTTCCACTTGCACTGGCACGGCAACGGCTCCTGACGGCGACCTTCCCTTACTATCACCTGAAGGACGAGCCTCGTGGCCCAGCAGGCGGGTTCCGGTACGTGCGCAGACAGAACAGCAGAGGTGAGGACGTTGGCGGCGTAGTTCCCCATGTAACCCTCAGCAGCATTGCCAAGGACGAGCCGCCCGAAGAAGAGGTGCTGGTCGACCGGCCCGAGGTCGAGTCGAAGATTACGCGCGTCACCGGCGCGTTCTGCGTCGAGGCGACGATTCCGACGCCGGTGGATTGGGAAGGCGACGGCGTTGAGGACTCCGGCGTCGGCGCCGAGCAGTACGGCTCCTTCGTCGATCGCATGCTGGAGGTGCTGCGCAAGTCGCCGGTGCTGCACGTCGGCGGCGGGAAGACGGTGACGCTGCGCAACGTGCGGTTGCCGGCGAAGACGTTGTCGCTGTCGGCGGAGGCGGTGGTGGTGAATGGGAACGGGCAGAACATTGGATCCCCTCACCCTGACCCTCTCCCGGGGGGAGAGGGGACCCATGAGCGAAGCGGTGCTGCAGATGGCGGCGGCTCGGTTTCTGAGCCTAGCCGTCCCGACCGGCTCGTTGGCGGCAAGCTGATAGCGATTGTCTTCGGGCCGGAGAACGGCGCGGTGAGCGAGCAGCTGGTGTACGCGGCGGCGCGCGAGGCGTACGCGAAGAGCTACACGCACCTGTATGTCATCGGGTTCGCCATACAGCCCAACGCCCGGCAACTCGTCGACCAGTGCGATCGAGTTGTCGGCGTGCCCGCAACCTACGTGCAAGCGACGCCGGATCTCATGATGGGCGACCTGCTCAAGCACATGCGGTCGAGTCAGATCTTCAGCGTGTGTGGGTTGCCGGAAATAAAAGTCCAAAGTCGAAAGTCCAAAGTCGAAAGTGGCAAGACGGAGTATCAGGTTGAGTTAGTCGGGCTCGACGTGTTCGATCCGGCGACGATGGAGGCGGTGCACCGCGGCGGGAACGACGTGCCGGCGTGGTTTCTCGACACCGACTACAACGGGCTCTGCTTCCACGTCTGCCAGGCGTTCTTCCCGCGCACGGCCGCGTGGGATGACCTGAAGCGCGCACTGAAGGGCGAGTACGAGGACTCCGTCTGGGAGCACCTTGCCGGAACGGTGAGCGCGCCCTTCGACGCCGGCGAGCATGCGCAGGTGGCCGTGAAAGTCATCGACGACCGCGGCAACGAGCTGATGGTCGTGAAGAGTCTGAAGGACGCTGACGCGTGATCCGCAAGGTGGTCATCCGCCGCTTCAAGCGGTTCGATGAAGTGGAGTTCGTCCTGCCCGACCACGTCGTGCTTGCGGGTCCAAACAACACCGGCAAGACGACGGTGCTGCAGGCGATCGCCGCGTGGGGGCTGGCGTTCAATCGGTGGAAGGAACTCAACGACTTCCAACGCCACGGCGGGGCGTATCCGAAGGCGCCGATCGCCCGCCAAGCGTTTTCAGCCGTGCCGCTGCGCTCATTCGATCTGTTGTGGTCGGAGCGGAAGTACACGGGCTCTATGGAGATCGCGGTGCACACCGGTGACTGGGCGATCACGATGGAATTCCTTGCCGACAGCACCGAACAGATCTATGTGCGGCCGAAGCCGGACGTCGAACCGGCGAGCGCGCGCGCCGCGACGCTCTCCACCGCGTTCGTGCCGGCGATGACCGGGCTCGGTACGGAGGAGCCTCTCTATGCGCGCCGGGAAACACTCGACGCGTTGCTGGGGCAGGCGAAGCCCGGTGACATCCTGCGCAACCTGCTGGTCGAGGCCAGCCACAACGACGCCGCCTGGCGCGCTCTCACCGAGGCAATCCGGCGCCTGTTCGGTCTCGAGTTACTTCCCCCGGAAGTAGGCGCCTTCATCACCGCTGAGTATCGGCGCGGGTCGGCTGGGCCGACGCTCGACATCGCCAGCGCCGGCAGCGGCTTTCAACAAGTGCTCATGCTGCTGACGTTCCTCCATACGCGCCCGGGCGCCGTGCTCTTGCTGGACGAGCCCGACGCGCATCTGCACGTGATCTTGCAGGACGCCATCTATGGGGAGCTGCGGGCGGTTGCGGCGGAGAAGCGGTCGCAGCTGATCATTGCGACCCACTCGGAAGTCATCATCAACTCCGTCGAGCCGAAGGAGCTGTGCCTCATGCTGCATCGGCCCCGACTCCTCGCCGACACGGACGAGCGCGCGCTGCTGATCAAGTCACTGGGGGCTCTCTCCAACGAAGACATCATGCTGGCGTTGGAAGCACCGGGGGTACTGTATCTCGAAGACTATACCGACCTGGAGATCTTGCGCGCCTGGGCAAAGACGCTTGCGCATCCGGCGTACGAGTTGCTGACCACGCGGCTGTTCTGGAAGAAGACGGTCAGCCAGCCCCGGGCCGGTGCAGCGGGCATTGCCGCACGCGACCACCACAGGGCTCTTACACTCGTACGCGATGATCTTCCCGGCCTGGAACTGCTCGACGGCGACGCGCGACCCGACCTGCAATCGTCGCAGATCACCGGCCAAGGCCTGCAACGCTTGCGGTGGCGACGCTACGAGATCGAAAGCTATCTGGTGCATCCCGCCGCGCTCGAGCGATTCATCGAACAACAGATCGGGCCGGGCGAGCATTCGAAACACGCCAAGGCGGACCTACGAGCGCACCTGGAAAGGACGTTCACGACGGCGTTTCTGCAAGACCCAATGGGAGGGCACCCGCTCATCGAAGCATATCTCGAACAACGCAAGGCGCGCACCGAAGTGCTTCCGGCGATCCTCGACGCCGCAGGGTTGCCGGCATTTCCCTACACGCGTTATCACGAGATCGCTGCGGTCATGCGCCCGGAGGAGATTCACTCCGAAGCGCTCGAAAAGCTCGGCGCTATCGTCAAGGCGTTTCGGCAATGAGCGCCTACGAAGTTTCGCAACCAATTCTGTGCTCGCCGTTTGAAGAGCCGCAGGAGCACTGGCGCATCGTCGAAGGCGAGGAGCCCAAACGTGTGCCGGGCCGGCGGGCGGCGATGTACTACTATCGTCCGCCGAGCAAGGGCAACGAGTCTGCGCCGGCCGATGGCGCCGGCACGGCGATCGAGCTGAAGCTGGTCAATCGCATTCGCCAACGCGTACGCGAGTGGCGTGACGCGCAGTGGGCAGGGGTCAGCCGCACGACGTTCGAGTTGCTGCAATACTGGCGAAGGGAAGGCCGGCAGCACCGGCTCTTCTTCGCCCAACTGGAAGCGGCCGAGACGATCATCTTTCTGACCGAGGCGCGTGCAGACTTCCGCCAGGGAATCGAAGTCCCACGCGACGAGCCGAGTGATGAGCGCCATGCGGAAGGGTACACGGCATTCCGCCGCTACGCCTGCAAGATGGCAACCGGCTCCGGCAAGACCACTGTGATGGGCATGCTGGCTGCCTGGAGCATCCTGAACAAAGTCAACGACCGGAGTGACGCGCGCTTCTCCGATGTGCTGCTCGTGGTGTGTCCCAACGTGACGATCCGCAACCGCCTGCGCGAGTTGGACCCGAACGAGGGAGAGGCGAGTCTCTATCGGACGCGCGACCTGGTGCCGCCGCATCTCATGCCACGCATGGCGGATGGGCGGGTGTTGGTGACGAACTGGCACGTGTTCGAGCCGCAGGTGGTGCAAACCGGCGGCGTCACGGCGCGCGTGTCGAAGGCAGGCGTGCCGATCCGCGTAAAGGAGTCCATTACCATCGGTTCGAAGACAACGACGGCACGCGGTCGGCGCTATCTGACGGCTGAAGAGCTCCAGCGCCAAGTGGCTGCGGGCCTGATCAGGGTGGTGGGCGAGGAGCGCGACAAGCACGGCAACCTCAAGAAGGTGCAGATCGAATCCGAGAAGCACGTGGAGAGCGACACGGCGCTGGTGAACCGCATTCTCGGCCGGGAGGTGGGCGGGAAGCAGAACATCCTCGTATTCAACGATGAAGCGCATCACGCCTATCGGATCGTGCACGAACGGCCGGAGGATTGGGAGGATCTCGACGAGGATGAGCGCGAGGCGTGGCTGAGCGACCGCAACGAAGCAACCGTGTGGATTGACGGTTTGGACAGGATTCACAAGCTCCGTGGCATCAACGTTTGTGTGGATCTTTCCGCGACGCCGTACTTCTTGGGCCGCGTTGGCCAGGAGGCGAACCGGCCGTTCCCCTGGGTGGTCAGCGACTTCGGACTGACCGACGCGATCGAGTCGGGCCTCGTCAAGATTCCCCAGTTGGTCGTGCGTGACACAACCGGCGCGTCAATCCCAGGCTACTTCAACATCTGGCGCTGGATCATCGACCGCCTGACCCCCGCGGAGCGCGGCGGGAAGAAGGGGAGTCCGAAGCCCGAAGCGGTTCTCAAGTGGGCCAACACACCAATCGCGATGCTGGGTGGGATCTGGGATGAGCTACGCCACGAGTGGGAGCAGCGCGGAGACGACCCGCGCCCGCCGGTGTTCATCATCGTCTGCAAGAATACAAAGATTGCGAAGGTTGTCTACGAGTGGCTGGCAGAGAACCGCCCGCCGGCCGGCATTCCACCGGCCAACATCGACGGGTTTCGGAACGACGGGCGTATCAACACCATTCGCGTCGACTCCAAGGTCGTCCAGGAGACCGATAGCGATCACGCCAAGAGCGACGAATCGACGTGGATGCGGCGCACGCTCGATACCGTCGGCAAGACTGATTGGCCCAGGGACCGCCAAGGACGCCCCATCTATCCCGAAGGTTTCCAGGAGCTGGCGAAGAAGCTGAATCGCCCGCTTCATCCGCCTGGGCGCGATGTGCGCTGCATCGTCAGCGTCGGCATGCTGACGGAGGGCTGGGACTGCAACACGGTGACGCACATCATCGGCTTGCGTCCCTTCATGTCGCAGCTGCTCTGCGAACAGGTGGTGGGTCGCGGGCTGCGCCGCACGAACTACAAGGACTTCACCGGGGAGGGCCTGCTCACCGAGGAGGTTGCCAAAGTCTTCGGTGTTCCGTTCGAGGTCATCCCGTTCAAGGAGAGCCAAGGGCCGAAGCCGCCTCCCGTGAAGCGCTACCACGTCCACGCTCTGCCGGAGAGGGCGCGTTACGAGATCACCTATCCGCGTGTCGAAGGCTACCGGCAAGCCATCCGGAATCGCGTCGCCGTGAACTGGGACAGTGCTGCGCCAGTCATTCTCGATCCGTCGAAGATTCCTCCCGAGGTGCAAGTGAAGGCGGCGCTGCCGAACAACCAGGGTCGGCCATCGCTGATGGGACCCGGGCGGCTGGAGAGTGTCGACCTCAACCCATACCGCAAGGGTCGGCGTCTCCAAGAACTCGTGTTCGACCTCGCGCGCGACTTGACGCGCGACTACGTCACGCAACCCAGCTGCGAGGCGCCCTCACATGTCTTGTTCCCGCAGCTCGTGCGGATCGTGGAGAGATTCTTGCGCGAAAAGGTCCTGCCAGTTTCCCCGGCCAACACCTTGGACGTATTTCTTTCTCCCTACTACGGGTGGGTGATCGAGACACTGGTGGGGGCCATCAAACCAGATACTGCCCAAGGGGAAGCGCCCGAGGTTCCGCGCTACGAGACCAACCGCGGACCCGGCTCGACGGCCGAGGTGGATTTCTGGACGAGCCGAGACGTCCGCGAGGTTGCGCATAGCCATCTCAACTACGTGGTTGCCGACACCAAGCAGTGGGAACAATCGGCGGCGTACGTGATCGATACGCATCCGATGGTCGATGCATTCGCAAAGAACGCCGGCCTCGGGTTTGCGATTCCCTACGTCCACAATGGCCAGCCGCACGACTACCTTCCGGACTTCATCGTGCGATTGAAGACGGAGCCGCCGCGCTTCCTCATTCTTGAGACGAAGGGATATGACCCGCTGGAAGACGTGAAACGCCAAGCTGCTGAGCGATGGGCGACTGCGGTGAACGCCGAAGGCAGCTACGGACACTGGGCCTACAGAGTGGCGAAGAAGGTCTCGCAAATCGACGCGATCGTTCGAAGGGTGGTTGAGGCAGACTAGCCTTCGGCGAGAGCCAAGATCCTCACACCTTCTTGCGCTTCTTGCCGATGTAGTCGACGAGCAGATACTCGCCCAAATGGTCCGGGCGGGTGTAGAGGGCGCGGCCTTTGTTGATGCGCGTCATGCGCTCGACGAAGGCACGCAGGCTGGCGCTGTCGTCGAGCATGAAGGTGTTGATGGTGATGCCCTTGCGGGTGACGCGTTCGACCTCCTTCAGCGTCTCCTGCGCGGCGCGCATGCTGATGCCGCCGAAGGACAACGGCCACTCGCAGTACAGCCGGCCGCGTGAGAAGTACGCCGTCGGCTGCCCGTCGGTGATCACGATGATGTGCTGGTTGTTGCTCGGGTGCTTGCTGAGGAGATCCGAAGCCAGGCGCAAGCCGTCTTGCAGGTTGGTGAAGGGATCGCCCATGTTCCAGCTGGCTTCCGGCAGGTCCTTCACCTTGAGCTCCATGGCACGCGTGAAGAAGCCGACGATGGAGAAGTAGTCGCGCGGGTAGCGCGCGCGGATGAGGCTCTCCATCGCCATGGCCACCTTCTTGGCGGCGGCGAAGCGGCCTTCCCAGCTCATCGACCAGCTCATGTCCAGCAGCAGCACCGTGGAGGTGCTGGTGGCGAAGTTGGTGTCGTAGACCTCGAAGTCCTCGGGCCACAGCTCGAGCGGGGTGCCCCCTTTACGGGCGAGGGCCTTCTTCAACGTGCCCACGAGATCGAGATTGAGCGGGTCGCCGTACTGATATGGCCGCGTCGCGTCCGGACGCACGTCGTGGATGCCACGGTGGTCGGCCTGGTGGCCCCCCGGCCGGTCACGCAGGAGCCCCTGGTAGATGTCGCGCAGCGCCAGCTGGCCGATCTTGCGGACCCCCTTGGGTGACAAGCGGGCGCGGCCGCCCTTGGTGGTGACGTATCCCGCTTTGTCGAGGAGCAGGATCATCTGCTGCAGGTTCTGGAAGTCCTGCAGCGCCTGCTGCCCGAGCAGATCGCGCAGCTCGTCGAGGCCGATGCGCTCGAAGTCGCCGCTCATCAGCTGCTCTTCGAGCTGCTTGAGGCGGTCGATCTCGCGCATGAGATTCAGCGCCTCGTCGTAGCTCAGCGACTGCGGCCCGTGGAATAGTTCGCCATAGCGGCGCTGAAACTCCTCGAGGGCGCGGATGTTCTCCAGCTCTTCGAGCAGGTTCTCGAAGTCCTGGCGCGCCTGCTCGTCCTCGAAACCGTAGCGCTTGAGCCGCTCCAAGGCATCCGCCAGGCGATGCGGCAGGTGGTCGAGGAAATCGCGCTTGTCCTTCAGCCCCGGGTTGGATCCCTGCCGCTCGTCGAGGGTGTCCTTCTCCACGTCCAGCAGATCTTCCAGGCGCCGGTGCATCTCGTCGAGCGCGCTCTTGAGGTTGAACTGGCGGTAGCGCTGGCGCAGTTGGTCGCGCACTTCTTCGAGAAAGTCGTCGAGGCCCATGATCCGCATCCCGTCCCACTCGGCGCCCTGACGCATCAGCCAGTCGAGCGCCTGCTGCACGTCGTCGGTGTAGGACAGGTACTCCGACAGTTTCTCGAACACCTGCTCGGCATTCAGCCGGACACGCTGCGTGCCGTCCCACTGTGTGTAGCGGATGGTGATCATGCGGATGAGCGTATGGCGTATGGCGTACGGCATGTGGTCGGAGGCCAGCTGCCATTCCGACGATATGTCATATGCGCTATGCGATACGCGCTCGTCATCAGGCGCGATACGTATACCGTCCGCCCTCGAGGTCCTTGTTGAGCTTCTGATGCAAGTGCAGGCCTTCGAGGATGAACTCGCTGGCGGCGGCGATGAAGCCGGGGCTCTCGACGCCGCCGAGGATGCGGATGCCTTCGCGCAAGCCGGGGATGGCCTTCACGCCGTCGAGATACTCCTCGGCCTTCATCATATCCGAAACTTCGACGCCCCACCCTTTTTCGAAGTACTCCGCGACGTCCTTGAGGTTGTCGACCTTGAGCAAGCGATCGAACACCTTGAGCACGGCGCGGTTCAGCAAGCGCTCGATGAGCTCCTCGCCCGACTTCTCCTCCCCGGCGTATTCCAGCTCGATCTTGCCGGCGGTTGACGCAGCGAGCGCATGTAGGTCGGTGATGCGCGGCACGATCTCCCTCTCCCCCAGGCGCACGGCACGTTTCTCGGCGTTGCTGATGAGGCTCTCGTAGTTGTTGATGGTCACGCGGACGCTGACGCCGGACGCCTGATTGATCTCGTTGCAGGCGCGCGCCTCGAACGTCAGCTGCGCCACGATCTCCTTCATGAACTGCGGCACGCCGAGGACGCGGTCAAACCGGTCCAGCGGCGGCAACTCCTGCTCCATGATGGCGATCTCGTCGGCGACGGTGCGCGGGTAATGCGTACGGATCTGCACGTCGAAGCGGTCCTTGAGGGGCGTGATGATGCGGCCGCGGCTAGTGTAGTCCTCGGGGTTGGCGCTGGCGACGATGACGATGTCGAGTGGCAGGCGGATCTTGTAGCCCTTGATCTGGACGTCCTTCTCTTCCATCAAGTTGAAGAGACCCACCTGCACCTTCTCGGTAAGGTCCGGCAGTTCGTTGACCGCAAAGATGCCGCGGTTGGTACGCGGCACGATGCCGTAGTGAATCGTCTCTTCATCGGCGAGGTAGCGCCCTTCGGCCACTTTCACCGGATCGATCTCGCCGATCAGGTCGGCAATCGACACGTCGGGGGTGGCGAGCTTCTCGCCGTAGCGGTGGTCGGGGCCGATCCAGTCGACGGCCAGCGCGTCCCCGTCTTCTGCGGCACGGCGGCGGCATTCTTTGCAGATCGGTCGCAGCGGGTCGTCGTTGATGGCGCACCCGCGCACCACCGGTACGAGCGGATCGAGCAGTAATGACAGCGCACGGATGATGCGTGACTTCGCCTGCCCGCGTTCACCGAGAAACACCATGTGGTGCCCGGCGAGCACGGCATTCTCGATTTCCGGGACGACGGTGTCGTCGAACCCGACGATGCCGGGGAGGATGCGTTCCCCTGCCGCGAGCTTCGCCAGCAGGTTGCGCCGCATCTCTTCACGAACTGTGAGCACCTGGTATCCGCTGCGCCTGAGTTCACCGCGCGTGCCGGCTCGCTGCATAAGGGGTCACCTTTCTGATTGTCAACCGCACCTGGATTATATGGGCATCAATCCCATGGGGCAACCGCATTTGCGGTAGGCTGGACGGTCTCACGCCGCCAGCGGTGCGAAGAGCGGCCGCAGGCGCTCGTAGGTTGCATCGAGATGCTCGGGAATGACGCGCACGTCGGCCAGCATCGGCATGAAGTTGGTGTCGCCGCTCCAGCGCGGTACGATGTGCCAATGCAGGTGGTCGGTCACACCCGCACCGGCGGCCGCGCCGAGGTTCAAGCCGATGTTCATCCCTTCGGGGTGGTAGGCGTCGGCCACCAGCGTGGCGGCGCGCTGGAGGACGCCCATGAGCGTCTGAAAGTCGTCTGGGGGAAGTACACTCAGGTCGGCCACGTGCCGGTGCGGCGCCACCATGAGATGGCCGCTCGCATACGGGAACCGATTGAGCATGACGAGAGCGGGACGCTGTGCGAGGACGAGCGCGGCCCGCTGATCGTCAGCTGTCGACGCGGTGCAGAAGATGCAGCCAGGTGTCTTTGGGGCACCGACGTACGCCATCCGCCAGGGCGCCCAGAGGACCCGCATGGCGGTGGGACTACTCGCCCGACGCCGTTGTTGCGGCTGCGGGCGTGGCGAGTTTGCCGTCGACGCGCAGCTTCAGTTCTTTGCCTACCTTGAAGAAGGGGACGCGCTTCGCGGGCACGGAGACCAGGCGGCCCGTCTTGGGATTGCGCCCTTCGCGCGCCTGACGTTGTTTGACGACGAAGCTTCCAAACCCGCGGATCTCGATGCGCTCGCCCTGATGCAGTGCGTTCGCCATGCTGTCGAAGACCGAGTTGACGATGACCTCGGCGTCCCGGCGTGAGTAGCGGGGGAACTGCCGGGCTACCTCCTCGATCAAGTCGTGCTTCGTCATGGGCGCCCCCTCACTCCGTCTTGTTCTTGGACGCGTGTTCCTTCTCGTCGCGGTCGAGCCGCAGTTCCTCGCTCAGGATGTCCTCGAACGAAAAACGCGCCCCCTCGCGTTCGCGCTGCAGATACGATTCCATCTCCTCGCGTTCCTCCGTGCGCCGCAGTGCCTTGATGCTGAGGCCGATCTTGCGCTCCTTTGGATCGACGTGGGTCACTTCGGCTTCGATGGCCTGCCCCGGCTGAAAGAGTGCTTGCGGGCGCTCCACACGCTCGTTGCTCAGTTGGGACACGTGGATCAGCCCCTCGATGCCTTCTTCGAGTTCGATGAACACGCCAAAATCGGTGACCGTGGTGACCGTGCCTTTGGCGCGGCCGCCCACCGGGTAGCGCTGCGCGATGGTCGCCCACGGGTCTTCGACGAGCTGCTTGACGCCGAGCGCCACGCGTTCGTTGTCCACGTCGATGCCCAGGACCACCGCGTCGATCTCGTCCCCCTTCTTGTACAACTCGGACGGGTGCTTGACCTTACGGGTCCAGTGCAGGTCGGAGATGTGGACGAGGCCATCGATGCCCTCATCGACGCCGACGAACAGGCCGAAGTCGGTGATGTGCTTCACCGTCCCATGGATGCGGCTGCCGACCGGATGATTGATGCGCACCATCTCCCACGGATTGGGCGCCGCCTGCTTGAGGCCCAGCGAGATGCGCCGGTTGCTGGTATCGACGTCGAGGACAACGACCTCGACATCCTGACCGGGCTCGACCACCTTGGACGGGTGCGTCACCCGCTTCGTCCACGACATCTCGGAGATGTGCACGAGGCCCTCGATGCCGGGCTCCAGTTCGATGAACGCTCCGTAATCCGCAAGGCTGACGACTTTGCCGCGCACCCGGGCACCTACCGGGTAGCGATCGCCGACGTTGCTCCACGGGTCCGGCATGATCTGCTTCATGCCCAGCGACACGCGTCCGCGCTCGGGATCGTACTTGAGCACCACCACCTTGACGCGTTCGCCGACATGGATCAGGTCGGCGGGTCGCGCGATGCGGCCCCACGACATGTCGGTGACGTGCAAAAGGCCATCGAGGCCGCCCAAATCCACGAAGGCGCCGTATTCGGTGATGTTCTTGACGATGCCCTCGAGGATCACGCCCTCTTCGAGCACCTTCATTGTCTCTTCCTTGAGCGCTTCGCGCTCGCGCTCCAGGACTGCCCGGCGCGAGACCACGACGTTGCCGCGGGCGCGATTGAACTTGAGGACGGCGAAGCGGCAGCGCTGGCCGATATAGCGATCGAGGTTGCGCGCCGGCCGCAGATCGGCATGTGACCCCGGCAGGAACGCCGGGACACCGACGTCGACCTTCAACCCCCCTTTGACCTTTCCGGTAATCGTTCCTTCAATCGCGCCATCGCGCTGAAACGCCTCTTCGATGTCGCGCCACACCTTGAATTGCTCCGCCTTCGCCCGCGACAACACCACGCCGCCGTGCTCGCTGTCGGTGCCGTCAAAGTAGACGTCGATGTCCTCGCCCGGCTGCACTTCGACGTTGCCGTTGCGGTCGACGAACTCTTGGATCGGAATCTGTCCTTCCGACTTGAAGCCGATGTCCACGGTGACGAAGTCCCGTGAGACGTGCACGACGCGACCGCGGACGACTTCACCCGGCCGCACTGCTCGCATACTTTGTTCGAACAGCGCGCCAAAGTCATTCTCGCCGCTCGCAGGCGCAGCGTTTCGTGGTTGATCCATGTGGATGGTACCCCCTGAGGATGAGCTCGCGTTTCTCATATCGCCCCTAGCCGTGGCTTGCAAGGGCCGCAGCACGCGTCGCCACCAGCGCGCGCAGCTCGCTCACGACTTGGTCAATATTCTTGTTGGTTGTATCCATGACGATTGCATCTGCGGCCGGCCGCAGTGGCGAGTGCGCCCGGCCGCGGTCGCGTGCATCGCGTTCGGCGATCTCTCGTGCGATGCGCGCGACTTCCGCGGGCGTCGATCCACCGGGCGATTCGGCGGCGCGCCGCCGCGCGCGTTCCTGCGCCGAAGCGTCGAGGAACACCTTTACGGCCGCGTCCGGAAACACCACTGTGCCGATGTCGCGTCCTTCCATCACCACGCCACCGCCAGCCCCCAGGGTCCGTTGCTTTGCCACCAGGCGCTCGCGCACCACCGGTACCGCCGAGACTTTCGATGCCAGCTGCGCTGCGCCGGCGGTGCGGATGGCGTCAGACAGATCGCGTCCGTCGCCAAGCGTGCGGATGCGGCCGTCGCGTTCGACGAACTCGATGGTCGTCGCGTCGCAGAGCGCGGCGAGTGCAGCAGTGTCGGAGAAGTCAATGTGCTGTTCGGCTGCCAGGACACCGATGACACGGTACATGGCGCCTGTATCCACGTAGCGATAGCCGAGCGCATCCGCAAGGCGCCGGCTCACCGTGCTCTTGCCGGCGCCCGCTGGACCGTCGATGGCGACGACCAAACGTGTCACCCCCGCAGCTCCTGCAGGCGCGCAAAGTAGTCGGGGAAGGTTTTGCTGACGCACCCCGGATCGTTGATCTCGATGCCCGGTACGCGCAAGCCGATGAGGGCAAAGCTCATGGCGATGCGGTGGTCGTCGTAGGTGCGCACCACCGCAGGCCGAATCGCCGACGGCTCGATGACCAAGCCGTCCTCGAGTTCGCGTACGTGCACACCCAAGTGTTGTAGCTCGGTGGCGACAGCGTGCAGCCGGTCGCTTTCCTGCAGGCGGACATGCGCAACGTTGCGGATGGTCACGCGGCGGCGTGCAAACGGGGCGAGCGCGGCGAGGGTCGGCATGGTGTCGGAGATCAGGTTCATGTCGACGTCGACGCCGTCGAGTTCGGAGCCGCCGCGTACCTCGACAAAGTCGGGGCCGCGTTGCACCGTGGCGCCCATCTGCTCGAGAACGTCGACGAAGTGCACGTCACCCTGCAACGATGCGGTGCCCAGACCGTTCACCCGGACACGGCCGCCCGTGAGCGCGGCGGCCGCCAAGAAATAGTGTGCGCTCGAGGCGTCGGGCTCGATGGCGTAACGGCGCCCGCTGTAGTGCTGCGGGGCTACGTTGAAACCGCGGTAGCCGTCGCGCTCGACCGCGACGCCGAAGGCGTGCATCACGCCGATGGTCATGTCGATGTACGGCGCTGCCACCAGGGTGCCGACCACGTCGATCTCCACGGCCCGCCGCGCGTATGGCGCAACCAGCAGGACGGCGGAGAGGAACTGACTGCTCTGCGCCGCCGCGATGCGTGTGCGGCCGCCGGCGAGGCCGTCGGCGGTGACGATCACCGGTGGGTAGCCGGGCTGCGCGGCGCCGCGCACATGTGCGCCGAGCTGTGTCAACGCATCCAGTTCGTCGTTGATGGGTCGCTGGCGCATCCGCGCGGTGCCGTCGATGCAGAAGCGACCGTGCCCCAGGCACAGCGCTGCCACCAGGAAGCGCATGGCCGTGCCGGCGTTGCCGACAAACAGCTCGGCGGTTGTGGCGGGGATGGCGCCACCGCAGCCGCGCACGCTGAAGCGGTGCGCCGGCACATCTGCTTCGACGGCGACGCCGAGCTGGCCCCAGGCCGCCGCCATGTAGCGCGTGTCGTCGCTGAACAGCGCGCCCTCGAGGACCGACTCGTTGGCGGCGAGCGCGGCGATCAGGAGCGCGCGGTTGGTAATGCTCTTCGACCCCGGAACTCGGATGGTGCAGTCGGGCGGCCGGGTCAGCGGCTGCACTCTGTATGCCGGCGCGGTCATTTCTGCAGCAGCGTCCACTGACGGCGGGCCGCGTGCGCGCGCTCCAGCAATGTGCTCAATGCGGTCTCATCACGCCGGGCGATCGCCGTGCGCAGTTCCCCGAGGGTGGCGACGAAGCGCGCCAGGGCCGCGTCGATCTGGTCGGCGTTGGCCACGAAGATGTCGCGCCACATTTCGACCGAACTGGCGGCCACGCGGGTGAGGTCGCGAAAGCTCGGCCCGGCGAACTCGGCCAGCGCGCCGTCGGCGGCGAGCACCGCGTTGACGGCGCTGAACGCCAATGCGTGTGGCAGGTGGCTCACCCAGGCGAGCGTCTCGTCATGGCGCTCCGCATCCATGTCGCTCACCTGCATGCCGACCCCTTCCCACAACGCGCGCAGCTTGGCGACCGCGGCAGGGTCGCTGCACCGGCCGGGGGTGATGATGCAGCGGCTCCCCTCAAAGAGGTCGGCGCGCGCTGCCGCTGCGCCCGACGCCTCGGTCCCGGCAATCGGATGTGCGCCGACGAACGCGATCCCCGGCGGCAGCACCGCTTCGACGTCGCGTATCACCGCCGCCTTGACGCTGCCGACGTCGCTGACCACTGCGCCGGCACGCAAGGCGGGCGCGCAGGCCTGTGTGACCGCCGCCATGCTGCGCACCGGCACAGCCAGCAGCAGCAGATCGGCGTCGCGCGCGGCGTCGAGCGGGTCGTGGGTGTAGCGATCGACGATGCCGAGGCGCTGTGCGGTCTGCAGGTTGGCGGCGCTGCGGCCCAGGCCGGTCACCTGGCCGATCAGTCCGGCGCGGCGCGCCGCGAGGGCCAATGAG
>DATKMS010000272.1:0-15377 GCA_035541735.1 Candidatus Margulisiibacteriota bacterium | reverse complement strand
CCTTTGCGCCTCTGCGCCTTGGCGACTCCGCGTTGCGTTCCCTCCTTCGGGCCGGGCTTGATCCAATCCTTCGGGCATTCACGCGGCGCGCTGCGCCATCTCCGGCACCACCCGCGCGCGGCGCGACAGCAGCAGCGCCGCAACGCCACACGCGTAGATGACCACCGACAGCATCCACACGCGCTCGAAGCCGTAGCTCATCGCCAACACCACGGCGAGCACGGTGGCCGTCACCGAGGCGCAGCCGTTGATGCCCCACGCCCACGGGACGAGGTCCTCGTGCACCTCGGCGGCGCAGCGGATGCCCAGCGGGAAGAACGTGCCCAGGACGAGGCCGAGGGGAGCAAGCATCAACATCGTCACCACGATGCGCACGGCGAGTGGAGCTCCCAAAAGATGTGCTTGGATGACGGGGAGGCCGCGCATGTAGAACACCGCCAGCACGCCAACCGCAACCACCGCGATCGGCAGCACCGTGCGCTCCCGGCCAACCCAGCGCCGCGACAGGTAGCTGCCGCAGCCCAGAAAGATCAGGATCGAGAACAGCGTGACGCTCAGCGAGTAGGTTGGGTAGCCGAGGAAGAGCACGAAGCGCTGGATGAGGCTGATCTCAAAGAGCATAAAGCCGACGCCGATCGCGGTGAAATAGGCGAGCACGCCCAGCGGGGCACGTCCGCCGCCGGCAATACCGCGCCGGCGGAAGACAACGAGCGGGCCGAGCACGAAGACGGCCCCCAGCGCCGTCAAGCTGACGAGCAGGAGCAACAGAACGATCTGCCCGAGTGCCGTGGTGTGCACCGGCGACAACGGCTCCGTGTCGTGCAAGTCGCGCCAGCGGAAGAATTTGAAGAAGAACGGTTCGTCATCCGTTGTGACGCTGAGGTCATACTTCAGCCCGTCGAGGAAGGCTTGGCGTTCACTGCCCTTCAATGAGACGAGCCCGTGAAAAACTGCATTGCCCGCGTGGCCCGGCACGAGTACCGGGTCGAATCCCAGCTTTTGGCAGTATTGCAGCAACCGTTCGCTCTCCTCCGAGGTAAACGGTTGCGGACGCACGAGGACCTCGACAAAGAGACTATGGCTGTCGATGACGGCGATGTGGTCCTCGGGCCGCTGCACTCCACGCTCGCGCAGCACTTGCTGCGCAACGGCCACCATCCGTCCGGCGGCTTTGGGGCTGTTGATCGCGAGATTTCCGGTCGTGATCGACAGGCTACCTCCTGGCCGCACGTGATCGAGATAGTCGTGAAACGCTTCGGCCGTGTACAGATAGTTTTCCGCGAGAACATATGCGCCGCTGAACTCGGCGGAGAGCGTGTCCACGCCGGTGAGTTGGATGAGGTCGTACTGTCCTCCGCTGCTCTTGATGTAGTGCCGTCCCTCGCCCGCAACCAGGGTAATGTCTGGGCGCCGAAAGAAGCCGTCCATGACCTCGTTCATCTCGGTGCGGATCAACTCTACGGTCACGGGATCGAGCTCGATGCCAGTAACGTGGCTGGCGCCATAGTGGATGGCCGTGACGACATCGCGGCCGCCGCCGACACCGATGACAAGCACCTGCGCTTGGGGTGGTGTGATCAGATACGGAAAGCGCAAGATGTGGTATTCCAGATACCTGAGCTTGGATGGGTCGCGCAGATCGTACATTGGTGTGCCCGCGCTGGCATCGTGCGTCACAAAATAGCTGGGGTGCTGCGTGTCAAAGGGAACCGAGGGGCTCAGGCCCCATTCGTTAGCATTCGTGAAGCCAGCCTTTGAATCCCGATCGGCGACCACATCGGTTCGGAAGAGAGCAGTCCACCGAGAGAAGATGGGCACCATGCTTTGCGTTTGCATATGAATCGCCAGATGCTTGCTGGGCGCAGGTGTGAACGGCAAGCGCTTGCCCGCAAAGCTGGCGATCAGCATGAGACCGGCGACGACGAACCCCGCCGTACGCCAGCGGACTGCCCGAGTAAACACGGCCGCAGCGGCACCGAAGGCCGCGGCGCTGATGAGGGTCGCTCCTGGAGGAGTCAGCAAGTTCATCAGCGTCACCGCACCGGCGCAGGCGAGTCCGGCGCCGACGAGATCCCAGAAGTAGAGCCGGTCGACGCGATCTGGCGCGGCGCGGAGCACCAAGCTGATGACCAGACCGGAGAAGAAGAACGGGACGCTCGCAACGATCTGATACGTAACAAACAGCGTTGCTTGGCTGGCTCGGGTTGTAATCTCCATCGGCTCGAAGGGCACCACAGCTACAAACCCAAGCACGGCGGGAACCGTGAGCGCGGCCACGAGTGCGAGGCGGCTCAAGCTCTCGAGCAAGTTGCGCCGGCCAACATTGGGCCACACCGCCACGAGCGTCCCGGACGCCCCAAAGCCCAGCAGCGCAGTAGAGATGACGACGTAGGCGAAGTGGTACCAGATGGTGAAGGAAAGGACACGAATGAGCGTCACTTCGAACAGCAAGGTTGCCAGGGCGACCAAGAAGATCCCGCCAAAAAGCGGACGCGGGTTTCCGGTTGGGTTGACTTCAACGGTCACGGGGTCTCCTTGCAATCCACGGGGCGTTAGCGATGGTGGTACACTTGGCTTATCTGAAAGAGAGTTCGCAAGTCCAGCGCCAATTTGGTTCCCCGTGCTGAAGTGACCCGCCACACAGCAAGTACCCCGATGCCTACCAAGATGCCGACGCCGCTCGCTGCGCGTATAGTTCTTGTGCTGCTCGGTGCAATTGCAGGGCTGGGTGTCACAGAAGTCGCGCTCCGTGCGCTTGCGACGCGCGGCACTGCAAACGACCTCCGCGGTCTGCATGAGCCACGCCCTGATCGCCCGTGGCTGTACGGCCTGCGGCCTGGGGTGGAAGGTCAGCTGTCGGTATCCGGCAGCGTCCGCTATCGGATCAACACGGACGGCTTCCGCGACCGCTTGTACCAGCGTCCGAAGCCGCCGGGCACGTTCCGCATCGTCGTGCTCGGCGATTCCATCACCTTCGGCTACGGCGTGGAGGTCAGGGACACCTTCCCTAAGCTGCTCGAAGCTCAGCTCGCGGAGCTCGCTCCCGACCAAAAGTTCGAAGTACTGAGCCTTGGGGTGAACGGCTACAATCCGTACAACGAGGCAGCGCTGTTTGCGGACATCGGAGTCACCTACGAGCCCGATCTTGTCCTAGTCCAGTTCTGTATCAACGACCTGAACGACCCGACGCTGCACTTCGATGCGCAGACGCGGCTGGACGTCGGCATGCTTCCCGATGGTGCGTTCCCCGATCCCGCTCAGCGGCCGCAGGCGTCACCACCCTCCCCTGCCCTCCGCCTGTGCCGCCGGCTGCGGATCTGCTCGTTGGTGAACGATGCGGTGCTCGCATGGACGGCAACGCCCCGTGACGCCGAGACAACACGGCGTGCGCTCGCGCCGAACGACGGGCGCGGCAACGGTCCGGAATGGAACTGGCTTGCCGCACGCTACGGCGAGATCGCGCGCCGCGCCGCCTCTCTGGGCGCGCCAGTGATCGTGCTCGCGTTCCCATATCGCGATCAGCTGGACCCAAACCCAACGCGCCGCGTCGAAGACCGCCTGGTCGACATCGGCGAAGCGGGCGGGTGGACGACGATCGACCTGCTGCCGGCGTTCCGACGCACTGACGGCTCGGAGCCGCTGTTCCTGGACGTGTGGCACCCGAACGCAGCCGGCCACCGCGTGGCGGCCAAGGCCATCCTAGACCAGCTCAGATGCAGGAAGCTGCTGCCACTCCCGACCGATGCCGCTTGCGTGCCGTGAGTACTTCCGCGGTGCTAACCACCGTCCCTGCTCGGCGATAGCTGGCGCCCCGCACTGCCCTGAACAGGGTCGCCTACGGCTTCGAGTCGCTTCTGCACCGCCTCGCGGTCGAACCCCGCGGCGTCGATGTTAGTCAGATACGGCAGCACCGACTGCCGGAAGGTCTGCATGCGCGCCACTTTGCGCAAAAACACCGACGCCGCCACATCGTGGGCCTCACCAGGTTCCATGAGCGAGACGAGGCTGTAGTTGGTATTGCTGTTGGCGATGCCGAAGAAGGCATCGAGCGAGCGTGGGACGGTGAAGTCGAGATACGTCCGGTTGTCGGTCACCAGCGGGCCCTGCTCCGCAAAGCGCTCCAGGTCGCGACCGCCGAGCATGAAGTAGCGCAGGAACGCGAAGGGGTCGTCAACGCCGATCGAGGCCAGGTCAGCCTGCACGTGTGGATCGGCGAAGTGCTTGAGGATCAACGCCAGGTCAGGCGGCCGCGGCTCGATACTACCGTTGATCACCCACGAGTAGCGGTAGGGTGAATCCCACACCGTTACGTAGGGAAAGACGCTGGCGATCGTCCGCACGATCATCCGCATCTCGGGCTCCGGTGTCATGACACCGTTCACCCAGATGCTGAAGATGCCGCCGGGCGCCAGATGGTCACGCGCCAGCTCGTAGAATTCGCGCGTGTACAGGTTGACCACGCCGGCGGTGTGCAGCTCCGGCGGGTCGAGGCGGATGACGTCGTAGCGATCGCAACTCGTCAGAAGGAAGTTCCGCCCATCCTGAATCGTGAGGCGTACACGCGGGTCCGCGAGCACGTCGCGATTGGTTGCGACGAAGAACGGTGCCGCGTGCACGACACCGGGACTCAGCTCGACACAGTCGACACGCTCGATCGGGTAGGTGGTCACAGAGGCCAGCGTGTTGCCCACGCCGAAGCAAATGTTGAGGATGCGCCGTGGATCCGGATGGAGCAGCAACGGGATGTGCGCGTACATTCGATCTTCGCGCATCGTTGCGGTGCCCGCCGTTCCGCGGCCATCGCCGTAGCGAATCAGGCGCTCCCCCTTCGTATCCTCCGTCACCATGACGGTGTCGGTGACTTCCTCGCGGTAGAACAGCAGGCGGCCGAAGCGTTCTGCGAACGTGCGCTCGAAGAGCTGGGGAGGCACGATGACGACAGCAAAAGCAACCACGGCCATGAGTCCGGCAACGACTGGGACTACTTGTCGGCGATCGCTGGCGAGGAGCAGGACGGCAGCGACGACACAGTTCAGCAGCACCAACAGCATGAAGCTGCCGCGCATACCGAGAGTCGGTAGGATGACGAAGCCAACCAGCAGCGCACCCAAAATGGAGCCGACCGTGTTGGCCACGGCGGCTGCAGCGATGCGTTGTCCCACCGAATCGACGGAGTGGACAACCGCACGGGCGACGAACGGGAACGTCGCGCCAAAGAGCAAGGTCATCGGCAGCAGCACGACAGCCGCTTGGGCGAAGATGAGCACGATCACGCGCCACCAAGAGGTGAGCCCGCCAACGGCAGCAGCGGCTGCCGGCACCAGCACCACCAGCAATGGGTAGAGGATCAGGGCCGCTACCACACTGATGCCGATACCCGCCTCGATCAGTCCCAGCATCCGCAGCGGCTGCAGCAGGCGATCCGCGACGGCCGCGGCAAGCGCACTCCCGGCTCCCAAGCCCAGAAGGAAGGTGGCCAATATCGCCGTGTACGCATACGTCGAGTTGTGCGTGAACTGCTCCAGCGCCCGCGTCCACAACACTTCGTAGCCCATGGCCGTGAAGCCGGAGAGTGCAAACGCCAGACACACCAACTGCACGCGCGGTGGCATCGAGGCGCGAAGGGAGCCCTTCGTCGCCTGCGGAATGCTGCGCGCGGAAGTTGCGCGCCGGCCCAGCCCCATGGCCAAGAGCCCCACGCTCACGTTCACCACTGCCGCCGTGAGGCTGGTGGCATACAGGCCCATGTTGGGAATCAGCCCGAAACCAGCAGCCAAGCAGCCGAGCACAGCACCGAGCGTGTTGACGGCGTACAGGCCACCGGCTCGGCGCCCGACGACGCCGCTGTGAGCTACGGCCGCGCGGCTCAGCATCGGCAAGGTTGTGCCCATGAGGGTACATGGCACAAGCAGCACCGCAAATGCCAAGCTGAAGCGTGCCAGGGTGAACGCCGGACCGGCGCCACCGAGTTGGTTGTGCAGCCAGACGTAAGCCGGCCCTAAATTGAAGAGCGCAACCAGCGTCAGGACGCCGGTGGTGCCGACACCGAACTCAGCAGCGCCGAACGCCAGCAGCGGGCGTTGTAGCCGGTCGGCCCAGCGCCCCGCGAGCCACGAACCCAAAGCCAGGCCGGCCATGAAAGCGCAGAGAACCGTGGTGAGTGCGTACACCGTCACCGACAGGGTCAGTGTCAGCAACCGAATCCAGACGACTTCGTAGATGAGTCCGCACGCGCCCGAGGCGAAAAACAGTGTGAACAGAACAGCGGGGGGCATCACGGCTGGGGTCGGAGGTTCGGATGCTAGTAGACCGGTCGGAGACGGTCAAGGAAGAAGGCTCGCCTTGAGCGGCTCGCGGAGACTTCCGAGTAGCGTCGGAGTACGAGGGAGCCAAATCGCTTGATTCTCGCGAGTGCCTTGGACTAGGAAGTTCTAGATGCCCTCGTCGTTGCTCTGCATCGCCCTTGTCGCCTCGCGCGTGTGCGGTCTCGCCAAACCCAAGACGCGATGACTACTTCTGCGATTGGTGGCAGCGGTGCGGCCGGCTCCTCGCGGGCCGAACTGGCCATGTGGGCTGCCGTCGCAGCCAGCGTGCTGTTGATCCCGATTGAACTCGGCTGGGTCGCAGCGCTGCAGTACGCTTGGGGCTTCACCTTGTGGGAATATCTGCCTGGCGCCGGTTGCGTCGTCCTCACGGGTCTGGTGTTGTTGTTCTGCTGGCGCGCCCCGCGTGAAATCGCCCTACGCGTCTTGCGCGCATCGCATGGGGCCCTGGAGCGCCCTTCATCGTGGCCGCTGCGGTGGGCTGCAGTAGCGGTGGTGCCGGCACTATTGTGGATGCTCCGCGAGCGCGAGTTCCTCGGCGATTCGAAGATCATTCTGTATGCAACGGCAACCTCGGATGCGGCGTTCCACTTCCCGGACATCGGCGCCACGTACTTGTTGCAGCAGGGGTTCAATCTGGGTCAGCTCCTCGGTGTCGGCGGTCTTAATGGAGTCCAAGCCCTCGTCTGCGCCACCGCGGCCCTTGCCGTCCTGTGTTTTGCCAAGCTTGGTGGTTACCTGGCGCCCAGCCGCCGGCGCGCTGCATTCGGGGCAACCTTGATCCTGTGCGGCGGAGTGATGCGCATCTTTGCAGGTCACATCGAAGTGTACTCGTTCGTAGTGGTGTGCCTGGGCGTGTACCTCTGCTACGCCTTTGCCTACCTGGAAGGGCGGCGTAACTGGTTTGCGCTGTCTCTCGCCGCCGGTGTGGGTATATGGATCCATCTCTCTTTCCTGTTTTTGCTCCCCAGCCTCTTGTTGCTGCCCCTCTTGGTAGAGACGCGCCCCCGGGGCGAGCTCGTCAAGCAGTGGACCTTAGGCTTGGTGATCGCCGCGGCGCCGATCATATCGTTCTTCGTTTTCATGTGGCTTGGCGGCCACGCAAGCGACGTCGAGAAGGCGTGGGCGAAGCTGTTGCGTTGGTCGGTCGTCGGCCCAACGCCGGGCGGGCACGAGGCCTGGATTCGCCCGTGGGGCAAAGATGGCGCGGGAACACGCTATGCGCTGTTTTCATGGCGGCACCTCAAGTATCTAGCGAACTCGTTCTTCATCTTGGCGCCTGCCATCGTTCCGGTAGTCGCGACCTTCGCGCTCATTTCCCCGCGCCGTCTTGTTTCAACGCCGCAGACCGCCTTCTTGAGCTGCGCCTGCGCTACACTGATCCTCTACGCCATCATTGTGCGCCCAGTGATGGGACCGTATGACTGGGACCTCTTCAGTATCACCGCGGTGTCGCTCGGCGCGCTGGCTGCGCATCTCCTGACGCAGGATTTGGAATCTAGGCCCTTGGCGCAGCTCAGTATTCTGCTTGTGGCCGTCACCCTACTCTTCGTAACGATTCCGTTCTTGATTGTCGGTATACATCCGGGCGCGCACAGAGGACCCTTTGCGATCGACGCGCTCACCGGTGCGGAAAACGGTTCATGGGAGACGACTTTCGAGCAACACTTGGCTCCGTGGCTGTAGAGGCGCTGCCAGTGCGGAAGTGCGTTGTCACCGGGGGGTCGGGGTTCGTAGGCATCGCGTTGGTGCGCCGCCTGCTGGCCGAAGGCTGCGCCGTCACGGTGTACGATCTCGGAGATCCGAACGCGCCGGATATCAAGAACGACATCGTGTTCGTCCGCGGTGATGTGCGAGATCGCGACGGGCTCCGCACCGCGGCGCGCGCTGCGGATGCATTCTTTCATATTGCGGCCATGGTCCCACTCACCCGTGCCGGCAAGGGCTTCTGGGAAGTCAACGTCGGTGGGGTTGAGAACGCTGTGGATGCTGCTCTCTCCGCCGGCGTTGGGCATTTCGTCCACCTTTCCTCGAGTGCGATCTACGGAATACCTGCAACGCTCCCTGTGACCGAGAGCACTGCGCCCACCCCCCTCGGAGAGTACGGTCGTTCGAAGCTCGCCGGAGAACGCGCCGCGCAGAAGGCCCGCGACCGTGGTCTCAAGGTCGCTGTGATTCGGCCGAGAACCGTGGTGGGGCCGGGTCGCTTGGGGATATTTGATCTGCTCTTTGAATGGATCCGGGGCGGACGGCCCATCTTCATGCTCGGCTCGGGCAACAAACCGTTTCAGCTACTCAGCAACCGCGACCTGGCTGAAGCGATGCTCTTGGCGAATCGCACTCAGGCAGATGGCGAATTCAACGTCGGAACCGACCGCTTCACTACGCTGCGGCAAGATCTGAACCATCTCGCCGAGGCGGTTGCCTCGCGATCTCGCATGGTCTCGATTCCGAGTTGGCTTGCGCGCCCGGGCCTGCAAGCTCTCGACTGGCTGCGCCTCTCGCCCCTGGTCGATTGGCACTACAAGACCATCGACAAGGAGTTTTGGTTCGACATCCAGCGCGCCCAGCAGATATTGGGCTGGCAGCCACGGGACTCGAACTTCGAAATGCTCTCACAGGCCTTCCAGTGGTATGTGGAGAACCGCTCGGCGGGCGAGTTGTCGCAAGGCTCCACGCACCGCGCACCGATCAGCCGCGGGCTGTTCAGGGTGCTGTCGAAGGGAACCAAGTGAGCCGCAACCACAACGCATCTGGTTTCTGGCAAAGCGCCGGTCGGATTCTCATCAGCGTTGCACGACCCTTGTTGCCGGCACTTCCAGAACTCGACGCAACAGACCGCCAAGAGGTCGAGCGAGACTTAGAGGAATTCCTGGTCGGGGAAATTCGGGCGATGCCCAGCTACCTGCGTGTCCCGTACGTGCTGGCGTTGTTCGCGTTTCAGGGCCTCCCGCTCGCGTACCGCGGGCGGCCATACACGGCTCTCCGACCGGCTGTCCAGCAGAAGATCGTTCGTGGCTGGTCTATGAGCCGCCTCGCGCCGAAGCGCGATTTCGTGAAGCTGATACGAACCTGTACACTGTTCTACTACCTCGATCATTCCCTTGTCCGCGCTCAACTGGAGCCTGACGTGGACAACTCCTCTACGCAATTGGAACGCGCTCATGGGCAGTGACGAAGCCACCCTCAAGACTGAAATCCTCGTCATTGGATCCGGCGCCGGTGGCGCCGTTACGGCGGCGACGTTGGCCGAGGCCGGGCGCACCGTCTTGGTTGTCGAGGAAGGCCCCGCATTCGACACGGAGACGCTGGTGACCAACAGCCCGCAGGCCATGCAGACACTCTATCGGAACGCAGGATTGTCGCCCATCCTTGGTACGCAATCGATTGCCTTCGTCGAGGGGTGCTGCGTAGGAGGAAGCACAGAGATCAACAGCGCCTTTTGGCACCGGCCGCCGCCCGGCGCTGTGCAGCGGTGGAAAGCCCTCTACGACGTGCGCGACTTGGCAGACGAAGACTTGAAGAAAATCTGTCACGAAATCGAAACGACCCTGGGTGTCTCCATGTCGAAGCTGGGCTCGCATCGTCCCAGCTCGCGCGTGTTCAAAAACGGACTCGAAAGCGTGGGTGCGCCGGCGTTGGAGACGCCTAGAATGCAGCGCGGCGACCTCAGCGCCAGTCAGTTTGCGCCCGGCGCCAAGTGCTCAATGGCCCGTTCATACTTGCCGCGCGCGAAGCAGGCGGGTGCGACGATTCTTCCCGGTTGCCGTGCCACGCGACTCCACTACCGGGATGACGGCTACGTTACGGGCGTGTCGGTCGCGCAAGACGATCACAACGGCCATCGCACACTCAGCATAGAGGCGGAGGCGGTCTTTGTGTGTGGTGGCGCGATCCAGACGCCGGCGCTCCTACGCTTCAGCGGCATCAAGCGGAACATTGGTGACTCGCTGCGCATTCAGCCTATGCTGAAGATCGCCGCGCAGTTTGAGGAACGGCTCGACAGCCATTTGAGTGTCATGCCGGTCTACCAGCTGCGCGACCCGTTCACGGGCATCTTCCTGGGCGGCTCGGTATTCACGCCAGGCTTCTTGGCAATGGCACTCTCGGATCGGTGGCCGGAGAACGAGGCTGCCCTGAAGGACTGGCGTTACATGGCCATCTACTACACTGCCTGCGGAGGCACCGGGCAGGGTTCAGTGCGTGCCTTCCCATGGACGGGCGAAAGCGTCGCGCGATATGTCTTCTCCCCCGTGGATGGGTACAACCTGCGCATCGGCCTTGTGCGGTTGTGCGAGGTCCTGTTTGCTGGTGGTGCCCGTCGGCTCTTTCCCGGGCTACGGCGCTGCCCCCCGCTGGAGTCTCTACGCGAGGCGGTGGACGCGCTTGATAGGCCGATTCCGATGTCAGACATGAACCTGAGCACAGTTCACATCTCCAGCAGCTGCCCAATGGGCGAGAACGAAGAACGCTGTGCCGTTGACTCCTTTGGTCGGGTCCACAAATTCTACAATCTCTACGTTGCTGACGCGAGCATTATTCCCGAGGCTCCGGGCGTGAACCCGCAAGGCACCGTGATGACCCTCGCCCTGCGGAACGCCCGCCACTTTCTCAACCACACGAAGGGCTCGGACACCCATTGACGTCGTCTATTCTCGTGACCGGTGGGTCTGGATGGCTGGGTACACGCCTGCTCCGAGCCTTGGCACACGGGCTCCCGGATGTGCCGCAGTTCGCCGAACCGGATAGAGCCCGGTCCCTGAGATGCCTGCTGCCGCCTGCAGCCGATGACGCGGGCGTGCGCGCTATCTGCGATCGCATCGTGTTGTTTCGCGGCGACCTGCGAGACCGCGCATCCTTGGAAGCATTCTGCTCGGGAGCCGATGGAGCCATCCTGTATCATTGCGCAGGGGTGGTTCACCCGATGCGCTGGACCCGCGAGTTTTTTGACGTCAATGTGGAGGGAACGCGCCAGCTACTGGCTGCAGCTGAGGCGTGCGGCGTGCGACGGGCTGTCGTGATGTCCTCGAACTCGCCCTTCGGTCTTAATCCCGGGCGCGAGCAGCGCTTCGACGAGCAGTCTCCTTACCATCCGTACATGGGATACGGGCGCTCCAAAATGCTCATGGAGCGCGTCGTTGCCGAGTTTCAGAACCACGGCAAGCTGGAGACGGTGGTGGTCCGGGCTCCATGGTTCTACGGGCCGTCGCAGCCCGCACGCCAGACGGTCTTCTTCTCGATGATCCGTCGCGGTAGCGTCCCGATTGTCGGCGACGGAGCGAACCTCCGATCAATGGCATACGTCGACAACCTGTGTCAGGGCCTCCTGCTCTGCGGCCAGAGCCCGGGTGCAAACGGCGAGACATATTGGATCGCAGACGCGCGGCCGTATTCGATGAACGAGATTGTCGACACCATTGAGCGGCTGATGGCGTCCGAGTTCAGCATCCGGGTGTCGGGGAGGCGCTTGCGGCTGCCCAACGTGGTCGCCGACGTGGCCAGAGGCATCGATGCGGTGACCCAGCGGTGCGGACTCTACCTGCAAAGAATACACGTGCTCTCCGAAATGAACGGCACGATTGCTTGCCGAATCGACAAGGCGCGACAGGCACTGGGTTATGAGCCCGCGATCGAGCTCGAAGAGGGCATGCGACGCTCACTGCAATGGTGCATTGCGCGGGGCCTGCCGCTGTGAGTCGCACGGTTGGCACCCGATCGGTAGGAGCCTGCCCTCTCGCCGGCAACGGCCTAAAGCCCATGTGCGCCAACTCGCAGCGAGCGGCGACGCGGCGATCGGCGAGCTCGGGAAACGCCCCCGAGTGCTTCTTGCGATTGAGGCGCTCTTCCTCGACGAAGCTCAGGATGCGTGCTCCGTCCAGAAGGGCTACGGCGGAGTCGTGAGCGTAAGCGGTTATTCCAAGCAGGTACAATGAGAAGTCCTTTTGGTGTGAGTACCCGAGCTGAGATAGCTGAGGATCGAAGCGACGGGCATCCTCAGCCCGCGGATACAGGGCTTTCCAAAGCACTTGTTCGGGTCGAGTGTGATGCGCTGAAACCGATAATGATGGATCTCCATGAGTCTTCTCCCGGCTGTGTCGCCAGTCTAGCACGGCTGGGCCAGGGGGCATCAACCAATCAGGACAAGGCGCCGCGCGTGCACCCTCACTTCCGTGTTTGGAGCCCCCTTGGTGCGCTCTGTTGCGACTGAGGCGATTGGATCGTCCGGACGTCCGCTGCGCGAGTTCTTGAGACATCTCTTCATCGCCCGGCTGCGACGCGAGTCTCCCGCGCCACCGCGACTGAGGGGCTACCACGGCTCCACAATTTTTCTGGCAAAAACTCCCGCGTTTGAGTAACGTGCCGGCATCGGATCCTCCATGGGAATGACCAACCCACTCGCCCGTCCGCAGGAAACGGCGGACCGTGCTGCGGCAACTGAAGGGCCTACCGCGGCGGCGCGCCCGCAGTCCGACCCACGTCGGACACCAGTCTACGCCTCGACGACGGATACGCGTACCCTGGCCACACTGGCGGTGATGTACCTCTTGCTCGTCGGCAACTGGGCGCTCTATTGGTCGCACCCCGGACCGCTGCTGCTCCATATCCTACTCTCCACCATCGCCATCCACCTGGCCTTCACCGTCTGGCACGAAGCCGTGCACCGCAACGTCTCGCCGCGCAACTGGGTCAACAACTTCGTCGGCATCGCCGGCATCCTGCCCTACATGTTCCCCTACTTCATGCAGCGCTGGATCCACCTGCAGCACCACGCCAAGCTGAACGCAGCCGACGATCCGAATCACCTCTACATCGACGGGCCGTTCTGGCAGATCCCGCTCCGCTACCTCCAGGCCATCCCCTTCTTGCGCAAGCTGCGCGAGACCGACCCGCGCACCCCGGCCGAGAAGAGCGCCGATGTGCTGCTGCCGTGCTCCGTGCTCAGCGTCTTCGCCATCGGCTGGTATGCCGGCGTGCTCACCGATCTGCTGCTCCTCTGGCTGCTGCCCGTGGCGTTGGCGAAGATCGTCATGGACTGGTACATCAACTATCTGCCGCATGTTGGCCTCCCCCCGCATCGCTTCCTCGGCACCCGTATCGTCGATGTCAACTGGATCACGCCGTTGCTGCTCGGCCACAACTACCACGCCATTCATCACCTCTGGCCGGGCATCCCGTGGCACCGCTACAAACCGGTCTACAAGGAACGCCTCGGCTACCTGAAGCAACATGGAGTCCCGATCGAACACCGCGTCATCGGAGGTCGCACCGGCGGTCGCACCGACCCGGCCGACACTGTCGAACGCCGCGCTGGCGCTGATTGACGCCCGCTGCGTGCTGTGCGGGTCGGACCATGCCGATCCAGTCGCATCGGGCTACGACTTCGAATACCTGACCGTTCCCAACACGTTTCAGTTCGTGCGTTGCCGCACCTGTGGCCACCACTACCTGAACCCGCGCCCCTCGGAAGCCGACCTCGGCACGATCTACCCGCCGAACTACTACGCGTTCTCCGGGTCGCAACAGGCGCTGGTGGCGCGGGTGCGCCGTTCCTGGGAGGCGGGCAAGGTGCGCCTGTATCGCGATCTCGTCGGTGCCGGTCCGCGCCGCATCCTTGACGTCGGCTGCGGCAACGGCCGCTTCCTGTCGCTGCTGCGCGACTACGGCCATGCCGAGTGGGATCTGGTCGGTATCGACTTCGACGCGAACGCGGTCAGCCAATGTGTGGCGCGCGGCTTCCGCGCCTACGTCTCACGCGCCGAAGACTTCGCACCTCCGCAGGGCGAGCAGTTCGACGCGGTCATCATGCTGCAACTGATCGAGCACGTCGACGATCCCGCGGCGATCTGCAGGCGGGTTTTTACGCTGCTGCGCGCGGGCGGCTTCTTCATCATCGAGACGCCGAACCTGGCCGGCTGGGACTACCGCCTCTTCGCCGGCCGCTGGTGGGGCCACTATCACTTCCCCCGTCATTGGAACCTGTTCTCGACGGCTGCACTGCACCGGCTTCTCGAACAGAGCGGCTTCGCGATCGCCCGCAGCGAGTACCTGATCAGCACCTCGGCGTGGACCATCTCGCTGCACAACTACTTCCTCGACAAAGGCTATCCGGACTGGTTCGTGCGCTTCTTCCACTACCAGAACCCGCTGCTCCTCGGCCTGTTCGTGGTGGTCGACACGCTCCGCGCGCGGCTGGGGTTCCAGACGTCCAACCAGCGCGTGATAGCGCAGAAGCCGCGCTGATCGAAGGAAGTCTCACCGCAGAGGGCGCAGAGGCTCGCAGAGGAGGACCGAGACCTGAAACATAGACGATATGGCGGAACCCACCGCCTTTCCGCGTTTTCCTCTGCGGCCCTCCGCGTCCTCTGCGGTCAGGTCATTCTTTGATGACGGCTCATCCACCACGCTCCGCGACCAGGCGACAACTCCACGATCGCCTTGCCTTCGCAACCCTCACCCTCACGAGCGCCGTGCTGCAGGTTCCCTTCCTGAACCGCGGCATCTCGTTCTACGACGAGGGCTCGATCCTGGCGATCGCCGACGGCTTGCACAACGGCGAGTTGCTGTACCGCGACCGCGTAACGCTACTGCCGCCGTTCACCTACGAACTGATGCGGGTACTCTTCGACGTCTTCGGGCCAAGTCTGCTCGTTGGCCGTGTCCTGCAAGCGGTCGTCTTCGTGCTCTGCACGCTGCTCATCTACCGCATCCTTCGCTACTTTATGGGTCCCGGCGGAGCATTCCTCGGTGCCGTAGCGTTCCTGCCGATCAAGGCGCTCGCCTTCCCGTTCTGGACGGTGGTGAACTACTCGCAGATCGCCATGCTGTTCTCCCTCGCTGCGGTCGCGCTGACGCTGCACTACCTGGCGACGCGCCGGGCCGTCTGGCTGGCCGCCGCGGCAACCGCCATCGGCATGACGGTGATCACCAAGCAAAACCTCGGCGTCTTCCTCACAGCTACCGTGGGCGTAACGGTTGCACTCGATACGCTGCGCGAACGCCGGCGCATCGCTCAGCAACTGGTCACCCGCGCGGCCGTCCTGTTTGCCGGCAGTC
>DATKMS010000271.1:0-4681 GCA_035541735.1 Candidatus Margulisiibacteriota bacterium | reverse complement strand
AGGTCGAGCGCGCGACGATACGACCGCGCGGCTTCTGTCCGCCGGCCCAGACGCCGCAGCAGATCAGCCTCCACCGACCACAGCAGGTAGTAGCCATCGAGCTGACCACTGTGCGTCAGCTCCGCAATGAGCGCCAGCCCCGCATCGGGCCCAGCGGCCATGGCCACGGAAACCGCACGGTTCAGCTCGACGACCGGCGACCGCTGCCGCTGCATGAGCTGGTCATAAATCCGAGCAATGGTGCGCCAGTCCGTTTCATCGGCACGTTGGGCGCGGGCATGCTCGGCAGCAATCGCGGCCTGCAACGCGTAGGCTCCGGGGGGCACCGCCTGCATCGCTGCGGCGGCCAGCGCCAGCCCTTCCTCGATCTGCGCCCGGTCCCAGCGCGTGCGGTCCTGCTCCTCGAGCAGCACCAACTCGCCCTCCGCACTCGTGCGCGTCGCGCGCCGCGTATCGTGCAGCAGCATCAACGCCAACAGCCCGCGCGGCTCGGGCTCAGCGGGTAGGAGCTGACACAGGAGACGGCCCAGCCGGATCGCCTCGCGGCAGAGGTCGGTGCGCACCAAGGTGTCGCCCGCGCTGGCAGCGTAGCCTTCGTTGAAGACGAGGTAGACGACCGCCATGACGGCAGCGCGGCGCTCGGGCAGCGCCGCCGCCGGCGGCACCTCGTACGGGATGCGCGCGGCGGCGATCTTCCGCTTGGCACGCACCAGGCGCTGCGCCAGGGTCGCCGGCGGCACGAGAAAGGCGCGCGCAATCTCGTCGGTCGACAGGCCGCACAGCGTGCGCAACGACAGCGCTACCTGCGCCTCGGGTGCCAGCGCCGGGTGGCAGCACGTGAAGATGAGGCGCAAGCGCTCATCGGGAATTGCGGCATCGGCTTCGCTGGGCATGTCAGGATCGCGCGTCAGCTCCGTAAGGTGGCCGAGCTCGCTGCGGATCTCCTCGAAACGTCCGGCGCGCCGCAATGCGTCGATGGCTTTGTGGCGCGCGGTTGAGATGATCCACGCCCGCAGGTTCGCCGGGCGGCCCGTGCGCGGCCATTGCTCGAGTGCGGCCGCAAACGCCTCCTGCACCGCCTCCTCCGCAAAGTGGAAGTCGCCGACCAGTCGGATGACCGTAGCAAGGATGCGTCCGAACTCGTCCGCATAGAAGTGTTCAATTTCCGTGCGGTCCATGGCTCTGGGGGGAGGCTACCACATTCGCCGGGCGAGGGAGCAACGAACGGCGCACCCCCCCGGACGACAGCTGCGGCTGGACCTGATCGGTAGAAGGCAGGCACAGGGTGCCACGAAATCTGCTCAGGTCGAACGGCGCACGCGCTCGCGGCGCACCTGGATGCTTGTCACCCGCAGCGCCGCCCGCCCGCGCCACAGCTGCGCCTCGTAGCGCTTGTTGGCGGACGCCCAGTGGTGCACGAGCAGCGCCGCGTATTCACCCAGTCGATCGGCATGGACGACTTCGAGCGCTCGTGCGACCGCTTCGTGCTTGCGGGCGCGCGCTTCCTGGAGTTGCGAGGAGTAGGCCACCTCCTGTGTCAACGGGTGCTTGAAGCTGTACTCGACAGGCCCCTCGGAGGGTTCGCGACGAATGAGATCCGTATGCTCGAGTGTACGCAGGGCAGTGCCGAGGTCGGCAACCGCAGCCAGCTCGCTTGCCGTCGCGTCTGTTTCCAGGGCCAACCGCAGCACTGGCTCCGCAAAGCGTCTGCCGATGACCGCCGCCCCCTGGAGCACATACTTCAGCGCTTCGGGAAGACTGTCGATGCGCGCCGCCACCAGCGATTGCACGGTTGCCGGAATGCGCAGCTCGCTGATCGGCTGCGCCAGGCGCCAGCCCGCGGCCCTGTCTGCAGTGGCCCGCGCCGGCCCGTCGCGTACGAGGACGCCTTGATCCACGAGCGCCTGCACGATCTCCTCGATGAAGAACGGATTACCCGCCGCGCGCTCCTTGATCAGTGCGCACACGGCAGCAAGCGCCGGCTCATCGCCAAGCAGTTCGTGCAGCAGCGCATCGGCGCCGTCCGACGCGAGCGGTGCGAGCGCCAGTGGCTGGCAGTATGACACTCGCATCCAGTCGGCCCTGTACTCCGGACGGAAGTTGAGGAGCAGCAAGGTGCGTGTCCAACCCACCGCCTCGACGAGCTGCGCCAGGACGGCGTTGCTCTCGTCGTCGATCCAATGCGCGTCGTCGATGAGCAACACGGTCGGGCTGCTGGCGCTCTGCGTTTGCACCAGGCGGCAGATGCAGGCGGCGAGGCGCCTGCGGCGTTCGTCGGCGTCGACCACCAGCGGCCGGCGCTGCGGATCGGGCAGTCCGAGGAAATCCAGCAGCAGCGGCAGCTCGCCTTCGAGGCCACGATGCAGGCCACGCAAACGCAAGCGCACGCGCCGGCGGCTCGCGGCGGGGCGCTCGTCAGCGGGAATCGCGAAGAAGCCGCGCACCAGGTCGAGCAGCGTCGCGTGAGGCATCGCTTTGCCGTGCGCTGCGCAGTGCGCCTCGACGACGGTCATGCCTTCGGCCCGCCAGCGGTCGACGACCTCCTGACACAACCGGCTCTTGCCGACGCCGGGGGCGCCGACGACGCCGACCACCCGACCGTGGCCCGCCACGGCGCGGCTGAGCGCCGCTTCCAGCGTGGCAACCTCATCGGCGCGGCCGACGAAGCTCGAGAAGCCGCGGGCGCGCGCCGCCTGCAAACGCGTGCGGATGGGCTTTGCCTCCACCAGGGCGAAGGTACGCACGGGAGCGCGCACGCCTTTGAGACGGACTCTGCCGACCGGTTCCAGCGTGAAGAAGCTCGACACCAGCGCCGCCGTGTGCGCGGTGAGATAGATCGCTCCCGCCGCCGCGATCTGCTGCATGCGCGCCGCCAGGCCGACAGTGTGGCCCTGGGCGGTGTAGTCCATGCGCAAATCGTCGCCGATCGTCCCGACGATCACCTCGCCGGAGTTGAGCCCCATGCGCACCGCGAAGGTCAGCCCACGCGTGCGCTTCAGCTCGTGCGCATAGAGGCGCACCTGCTCGCGCAACTGCAGCGCCGCGTGGCAGGCGCGTTGCGCATGATCCTCGTGCGCCAACGGCGCGCCGAAGAGGGCCATGACGCCGTCGCCGGTGAACTGGTTGATGGTGCCTTCGAAACGGTGGATGCCGTCGGCGAGAATGGCGAAGAAGCGGTCGAGAATGCGGTGCCAGTCCTCGGGGCCGACGCGGCCGGCGAGGTGCAGCGACTCCTTCACGTCGACGAAGCACACCGTCACCTGCTTGCGCTCGCCTTCGACGGCGCTGCGCAGATTGAGGATTCTCTCGGCGAGATGATTGGGCGTGTACGAACGGGGGGCTTCGCGATTTCGAATTTCGGATTTCGAATTTCGGATTTGCACCAAGGGTGCGCCGCACTGGCTGCAGAAATTGCTGTCCGGTGCGTTGGCACGCGCGCAGCGCGGGCACGGACGAGACAACGCACCACCGCAAGCGGAACAAACGACCGCGCCAGCCGGTTGCGCGCGGGTGCACGTGGGACAGGTGACCGCGACCATGTCTCGCTTCGATTGCCGGCATCATGGGTCGTTGGCGGTGCGCGGTCAATCTCCCGCAGCGCCTGGACCCGCCCGGTCGTGTCTCAGCTTGATCTCTACGCCGCAGGCGTTGTGCGGTGTAGCCCAGCGTTGCGGCGGTTTCTCAGCGGCACCCTGGGCGCAGGCGTCCGCGCCGCGTGTCAGGTGCCGATGGCGCCGCCCGGGGTAGCCAGGACAAGGCAACCCCAGGGGATGTTGCAGAACACCTCCGGTGTGCGCAGCACAACCTGCGACACTAGCCGGCCGCTGTCCACGCGGTGATCAGCCGGTAGCCGTTGCCGTCTCGTACCACGCGCCCCGCCGTAGCGCCGGCGAAGTGCGTACCGATCACCAGCGTTGGCGTGCCCGCAAGCGCCGCGAAGACATCGCGGCGCGTCCGCGTCGACTGGTCCTTGTCATGGTCGACGGCCGCCGCCCATTCGGGATGCGCCATCTGGCAGGGGTGATGCAGGAAATCGCCGGTGATCAGTGCGGTTTCGCCCTTCGATTCGATGCGGATGCTGACGTGCCCCGGCGTGTGGCCGAGCGTCGGCACCAGCCTCACCTCGTCGCAGACGCGATGGTCGGTGGCCACCAGGTCGACCAAGCCGGCGTCGAAAACCGGCTGCACCGAGTCCGCAAAGACCGTGACCTGCTCCGCGACATCGCGCTGGTCGCGCCAGTACTCGAACTCCGTGCCGCCCATCAGGTAGCGCGCCCGCGGAAACGTCGGCACCCATCGTCCGTCCACCAGCGTCGTGTTCCAACCGACGTGGTCCACATGCAAGTGCGTGCACACCACCGTATCGACGGATTCGCGCGGTGCACCAGCGGCTGTCAAATCGCGCAAGAAGGGGCCCTGTAGATTGTTCCAACCGGGCACCGTCCGCCCCTGCTTCTCATTGCCGAGGCAGGTGTCGACGATGATGCGGCGCGACGCAGTCTCGACCAGCAGCGCATGGATGCTCATCGTCAGCCGGCCATCGTCGTCCATGAAGTGCGGCCGCATCCAAGCGATGGGACGGCAGGCGTCGCGGGTCGCGTCCGGCAGGATGAAGCGTGTCCCGCCGGTCACCTCGAGTTCGACAATCTTTGTGACAGTGACGTCGCCGATGCGCCACCGT
>DATKMS010000270.1:0-35272 GCA_035541735.1 Candidatus Margulisiibacteriota bacterium | reverse complement strand
AACCACAGGCGCAAGCGATCGAGGTACAGGTACACGACCGGCGTCGTGTACAGGGTCAGCAGCTGGCTGACGATCAGGCCGCCGACGATCGTGATGCCGAGCGGCTGGCGCAGCTCTGATCCGGTGCCGCCGCCGAGCGCCAGCGGCAGTGCGCCAAACAATGCCGCCATCGTCGTCATCATGATCGGACGGAAGCGCAGCACGCAGGCTTCGTAGATCGCTTCCTCGGGGCCTTTGCCCTCCGTGCGCTCGGCATCCAGCGCGAAGTCGATCATCATGATGGCGTTCTTCTTCACGATGCCGATCAACAGGATGATGCCGATGAGCGCGATCACGCTGAGGTCGGTGCGGCAGATGAGCAGCGCGAGAATTGCCCCGACGCCCGCGGAGGGCAGGGTCGAGAGAATCGTGAACGGGTGGATGTAACTCTCGTAGAGCATGCCGAGGACGATGTAGACAGTGACCAGCGCCGCCAGGATCAAGAACGGTTCGTTGGCGAGCGACGCCTGGAAGGCCTGCGCCGTGCCCTGAAAGGTGGCCCGGATGCCGGCCGGCAGACCGATGTCACGTTCGGCGTTGGTGATCGCCGTCACGGCATCGCCCAACGCCACGCCGGGTGCCAAGTTGAAGGACAGGGTGATCGCCGGGAACTGCCCCTGATGGTTCACCGCCAGCGCCGTGGTCGCCGGCGCGAAGTGCGTGAACGCGCTCAACGGCACCTGGGCCCCGGTTGTCGATCGGACGTAGATGTCGCGCAGCGTTTCCGGGTTCTGCCAGAACTCCGGAGCGACCTCCATGACGACGTGATACTGGTTCAACTGCGTGTACATCGTCGACACCTGGCGCTGCCCGAAGGCGTCGTACAGCGCGTCGTCGATCATCTGCGAGGTGATGCCGAGCCGCGACGCGGTATCCCGATCGATCACCAGCGCGGCTTCCAACCCGCGATTCTGTTGATCGCTGCTTACGTCGACCAACTGCGGCAATGTCTGCAGCTTGCGGAACACGCGCGGTGCCCACTGGTTGAGTTCCTTGAGGTCGTCGCCCTGCAGCGTGAACTGATACGCCGCCGTGCTCAGCCGTCCGCCGATGCGCACGTCCTGAACCACCTGCAAGAAAAGACTGGCACCGGGCACGCTCGCCAGCTTCGGCCGCAGGCGTGTCATGACCTGGCTGGCGTTGATCTTGCGCTCGGCCAACGGCTTCAGCGCGATGAACATGCGTCCGGTGTTGATGGCTCCCTGGTTGCCGCCGGTCATGCCCACCACGCTATCCACCGCTGGATCGGCCAGGACGATGCGTTCGAACTCGGCGAGCTTCTGCCGAAACGATTGGAACGACGTGTCCTGGTCGGCCTGGATGGCCCCCATCAAGCGGCCGGTGTCTTGTTCCGGGAAGAAGCCCTTGGGCACGATGGTGTACAGGTAGATGTTGATGCACACGGTAATGATCGCCACAGCGAGCGTCAGCCGGGCGTGCCGCAGCACCCAGGACAGGCTCGTTTCGTAACCGCGCAGCAGTGCCTCGAAGGCGCGTTCGCTGGCGCGATACACCCGGCCGTGGGCGCGCCCGCGCTGCGGCTTCAGAAACAGTGCACACATCATCGGCGTGGTGGTCAGCGACACCACCAGTGACACCATGACGGCGATGGACAGGACCACCGCAAACTCGCGAAACAGCCGGCCGACGATGCCGCCCATCATCAGGATCGGAATGAACACGGCAATCAGGGAGGTGCTCATCGACAAGACGGTGAAGCCGATCTCGCGGGCGCCGCGGATCGCCGCCTCCACCGGACGCAAGCCGTGCTCCAGGTAGCGCGTGATGTTCTCGATGACGACGATCGCATCGTCCACCACAAATCCGGTCGAGATCGTCAGCGCCATCAGCGACAGGTTGTCGATGCTGTAGCCGATGAGATACATCGCGCCGAAGGTTGCGACCAGCGACAGCGGCACGACCACGCCGGGAATGACGGTCGCCCACAACGTGCGCAGGAAGATGAACACCACGAGGATCACGAGAGCGATCGAGACGACGAGGGTGATCTCGACGTCGTTGATCGAGGCCCGAATGGTGGGTGTGCGATCGAGCATCACCGTGAGTTGAATGGCTTGTGGAATCGACGCTTCCAGCTGCGGCAGTTGGGCGCGCAGGCGTTCCACCGTGGCGATGATGTTGGCACCGGGCTGCCGGAAGATGATCACCAGGACAGCCGGCTTGCCATTCGCCAGACCCGCGACGCGTACGTCCTCGACAGCGTCGTGCACGTCACCAACGTCCGACAGCCGCACCGCGGCACCGTGGCGGTAGGTGACGATCAGCGGACGATATTCGTCGGCTCGCTTGAGTTGGTCGGTCGTGCTGACTTCCCATGCCGCGGTCGCGTCGGAGAGCTGCCCCTTGGGCCGATTGGTGTTGGCGGCGGCGACAGCGGCACGCACCTGATCCAAGCCGATGCCGTAGTTGTTGAGGACCGTCGGGTTCAGATCGACGCGCACCGCGGGCAAGGAACTGCCGCCGACGAACACCTGGCCGACGCCTTCTACTTGCGCCAGCTTCTGCTGCAGGATCGACGCCGCGGCGTCGTACATGCGGGCGGTGTCGACAGTGTCGGAGGTGAGCGCCAGAATGAAGATCGGCGCATCGGCCGGGTTGACCTTGCGGTACTGCGGATTGTTCGGCAGGTTCGACGGCAACTGCCCGCGCGCCGCGTTGATCGCCGCCTGCACGTCACGCGCCGCGGCGTCGATGTTCCGGCTCAGGTCGAACTGCAGGACGATGGTCGTCGAACCGAGATTGCTCGTCGACGTCATATCGGTGACGCCGGCGATGCGCCCGAACTGGCGTTCGAGCGGCATCGCCACCGACGAGGCCATGGTCTCCGGGCTGGCACCGGGGAGCGCCGCGGTCACCTGGATCGTCGGAAACTCCACCTGCGGTATCGGCGATACCGGCAAGAAGCGGTACGCCATCGCGCCGGCGAGCGCCAGCGCCATCGTCAGCAGCGAGGTAGCGACCGGCCGCTTGATGAAGATGGTGGAGATGCTCATTGCGGTTCCATCGGCACGGGGACGGTGATCGCTTCGCCGCCACGCCGTTGTGCCAGCCGCTTGGCGATCCGATCGAAGGCGAGATAGATGACCGGCGTCGTGTACAGCGTCAGGAGCTGGCTGAGCAACAACCCGCCGACGATCGTGATGCCCAGCGGGCGGCGCAGCTCGGCGCCGGTGCCGGTGCCCAGGGCCAGCGGTAAACCGCCCAGCAACGCGGCCATCGTGGTCATCATGATCGGCCGGAAGCGCAGCAGGCACGCCTCGTAGATCGCCGCCTCCGGAGGTTTGCCGTCGTTGCGCTCGGCGTCGAGCGCGAAGTCGATCATCATGATGGCGTTCTTCTTCACGATGCCGATCAACAGGATGATGCCGATCAGCGCGATCACGCTCAGGTCGGTGCGGCAGATGAGCAGCGCCAGGATCGCCCCGACGCCGGCAGAGGGCAGGGTCGAGAGAATCGTCAGCGGATGGATGTAGCTTTCATACAGCACGCCGAGCACGATGTAGACGGTCACCAGCGCCGCCAGGATGAGCAGCGGCTCGTTGGCGAGTGAGGACTGGAAGACCTGCGCCGTCCCCTGGAAGCTGGCGCGGATGCTGGCGGGCAGCCCGATGGCGCGTTCGACGTTGGTGATGGCGGTGACCGCGTCGCCCAGCGCGACGCCCGGCGCCAGGTTGAACGACAGCGTGACCGAGGGGAATTGCCCTTGGTGATTCACCGCCAGCGCGGTCGTCGTCGGCTCGAAGTGCGTAAAGGTGCTGAGCGGCACCTGCGCGCCGGTCGCCGAATGCACATAGATGTCCTTCAATGCCTCCGGGTTCTGTTGAAACCCGGGCTTCACTTCGAGGACCACGTGGTACTGGTTGAGCTGCGTGAAGATGGTCGAGACCTGCCGTTGCCCGAAGGCGTCGTACAACGTGTCGTCGATCATCTGCGGCGTGATCCCGAGCCGTGAGGCGGTGTCGCGGTCGATCACCAGCGAGGCCTGCAGGCCGCCACTCTGCTGATCACTGGCCACGTCGCGCAGCTCCGGCAGGCCCTGCAGCTGCTCCAGCAACCGCGGTGCCCAGGTGTGCAGCTCGTTCGGATCGGGGCACTCGATGCTGTACTGGTACTGCGTGCGGCTGACGCGGTCTTCCACCGTCAGGTCTTGGACCGGTTGCATGAACAGGGTGATGCCGTGCACCGCGGCGAGCTGCGGCTGCAGACGCCGGATGACGTCGCTGGCGCTGACGCGGCGTTCCTCGAGCGGCTTCAAGTTGATCTGGATCCGCCCGCTGTTGATGGTGGTGTTGACGCCGTCGACGCCGATGAATGAAGAGAGGCTCTGGACCGCAGGGTCCTGGAGGATTACTTGCGCGAGCTGCTGCTGGCGCTCGGCCATGGCGCTGAACGATACCGTCTGCGGCGCCTGCGAGACGCCGAGGATCACGCCGGTGTCCTGCACTGGAAAGAAGCCCTTTGGCACCACGACGTACAAGAGAATCGTCCCGACCAGCGTCGCGATGGCCACCCAGAGTGTCGCGGTCTGGTGCCGCAGCACCCAGCGCAGGGTCGTTCCGTAGCGCTCGATGGTCGTGTCGAAGAAGTGCTCCATGACGCGGTAGAAGCGGCCTTGTGCGGCCTCGGGCTGGTGCCGCAGCAGCTTGGCGCACATCATCGGCGTCAGCGTGAGCGACACCACGGCGGACACCGCGATGGTCACGCCCAAGGTCACGGCGAACTCGCGGAACAAGCGTCCGACGATGTCGCCCATGAACAGCAGCGGAATGAGCACGGCGATCAACGACACCGTCAGCGACAGGATGGTGAAGCCGATCTGGGCCGAGCCCTTGAGGGCGGCCTGGAGCGGCGATTCACCCGCTTCGATGTAGCGGGCGATGTTTTCGATCATCACGATGGCGTCGTCGACGACGAAGCCGGTCGAGATCGTCAGCGCCATGAGCGAGAGATTGTCCAGGCTGTAGCCGAGCAGGTACATCACCCCGAAGGTCCCCACCAGCGACAGCGGCACGGCGATGCTCGGGATGACGGTGGCCGAGAGGTTGCGCAGGAACAGGAAGAGCACCATGACGACCAGCGCAACAGTGAGCATGAGCTCGAACTGCACGTCGCTCACGGAGGCGCGAATCGTGGTGGTGCGGTCGGTGAGCACCGTCACCTGGACGGCCGGCGGCAAGGAGGTCGTGAGCTGCGGCAGCAGCTTCTCGATGCGATCGACGACGCTGATGATGTTGGCGCCTGGCTGCCGCTGGATGTTCATGATGACCGCGGGCACCGTGTTCATCCAGGCTGCCTGCTGCACGTTCTCGGGAGCATCGACCGCGTCGGCGACGTCGGAGAGCCGCACCGGGGCGCCGTTGCGATACGCCACCACCACCGAGCGGTAGTCGTCACTCGACAGCAGCTGATCGTTCGCGCCGATGGTGTAGGCGCGATCCGCTCCGTCAAAGTTCCCCTTCGCCTGGTTGACGTTCGCTTGCGCGACCGCCGCGCGCAAATCCTCGAGGCTGAGGCCGTAGGCCGCCAACGCCGACGGGTTCGCCTGGATGCGCACCGCCGGCTTTTGGCCGCCACTCATGCTCACCAGACCGACACCGGGCAACTGCGAGATCTTCTGCGCCAGCCGCGTGTCGGCGAGATCCTGGACCTTCGACAGCGGCAGGGTCTTGGACGTCAGCGCGAGCGTCAGGACCGGCGCGTCCGCGGGGTTGGTCTTGCTGTAGATCGGCGGGTTCGGCAGATCGCGCGGCAAGTAGGTCGCCGCGGCGTTGATGGCGGCCTGCACCTCCTGCTCGGCAACATCGATGTTGAGATCGAGCGCGAACTGCAGCGTGATCACCGAGCTGCCGAAGGAGCTCGTGGACATCATCTGATTGAGGCCGGGCATCTGGCCGAACTGCCGTTCGAGCGGTGCAGTGACCGAGGAGGCCATCACATCGGGACTCGCCCCCGGATAGAATGTCAGCACCTGGATCGTCGGGTAGTCGACCTGGGGCAGCGCCGAGACCGGGAGCTGGCGGTAGGCGATCGCTCCGGCCAACAGGATCGCCGCCATCAGCAAGGAGGTGGCGATCGGGCGGAGGATGAACAGGCGGGAGAGATTCATGCGTGCGGCGGCGCGGTCGTCTCGGTCTCCGGCTTGCGCACCTGGACTTTGCTTCCGACGCGCAGCTTGTCGACGCCGTCGACCACCACCGTTTCACCGGCCGACACGCCACTCTCGACAGATGCGTCGCCGCCGGAGGCGGGGCCGACGGTCACCGGGCGCACGTCGGCTGTCTGGTCCGCCCTGACGACGTAGACGAAGGTACCTTGCGGGCCGCGCTGGACGGCCGCCGCCGGCACGATGACCGCTTCCTTGCGGATGTCGATGAGCAGACGCACATTGACGAACTGGTTGGGGAACAGCGCGTTGTCGCCGTTGTCGAAGATGGCCTTCAGGCGCGTCGTCCCGGTGCTCTGATCGATCTGATTGTCGATGGTGAGCAGCGTTCCGGTGGCAAGCCGCGTGCGGCCGGCGCGGTCGAAGGCCTCCACGGGGAGACGGTCCCCGGCGTGCAGCTTCGTCAGCACCGCAGGAAGGTTGTCCTCGGGAAGCGTGAACAGCACCGCGATAGGTTGGACCTGGGTGATGACGAGCAGCCCGTTCTGGTCATTGGCGTGCACCATGTTGCCGGCGTCCACCAGACGCAGCCCGACGCGGCCACTGATCGGCGCCGTGATGCGCGCATAGGTCAGCTGCAGCTTGGCGTTGTCGATGGCGGCCTGGTCGACCTTGACGGCGCCTTCGTACTGGCCGACGGTTGCTGCCTGGTCATCGACCTGTTGCTTCGCAATGAGGTCGTGGACAAGCAGGTCGCGGTAGCGTTCCAGGTTGAGCTTCGCTTCCTTCAATTGCGCGGCGTCGCGCGCCAGCTGCCCTTCGGCCTGCGTCAGCTGCACCTGGAACGGCCGGGGATCGATCTCGGCCAGCAGATCGCCCTCGTGAACGTACTGGCCTTCCTGGAAGGCGACCTTGACGAGCTGACCATCGACGCGGCTTTTCACCGTCACGGTGTTGAAGGCGGTCACTGACCCGAGCCCCGTCAGATAGACGGGCATGTCACCTTGCCGCGCCGTCGCGACGACCACGGGGACACTCGGTGCAAACGACTTTGCGGCGGCCGCGGGCACCGCTGACTGCGCCGCCGATCGTTGCCACCACCAATATCCGCCGCCCGTCAGGACGATGAGTGCCAGGAACCAAGGCCACCAGCGGCGGCGGACGTCGGCCGCTGCCGTTTGCGCCTCGGTGGCGGCATCACGCAGCGCGAGCAACTTTGGTGTTGCGGTCGCGGGAATTGGCTCGTTGCTGGTCATAGGCTCGTTCACGCATCCTCGCTGTCCGGAATGTTTGTCGTCTTGTGGTTTTGCAGCCGGTCCATGTTGGCGATGATTTTGCGCAGCGAGCCGCGCAGCGCCGCTTGCTCGCTCGTGCTGAGTCCCTGCACGACGGCGGCGCGAACAGTCGTGGCCAGGTCGCGCAGCTCCTTTCCCAGCTCCGCGCCTGGGACGCGCAGGTGGATGCAGGCGCGGCGGCGGTCGGCGGCGTCGCCCTTGACCTGGACCAGCTTGCGCCGCATGAGCGCGGCGACGACGCGCGACGCCGTCGGCTCATCCATCCGCAGATGCGCCGCGAGCTGTCGCAGCGAGAAGCCGGGATGTTCGTGGATGGCGACCAGGACCCAGAACTGCTGCGTCGTCAGCTGGTAGCGGCGCACATGGCTGCCGACCGCCTGGCGGATGCGCCGGCGGACGGCGCCAATCAGGAGGCCGATCGGTTCGTCTGCGCTCATTCGCTTTCCTCAGCAATAGTTGCTTTAACAAGTATCTTGCGAGCCGGCTTCATGCAAGCGGGGTATCCGCGGTCCAGTGGAGTGAGCCGACGCCGAGGAAATCAGGCGTGTCTCAGAACTCGCGCGCCGGGCGTCCGGGCGATCAAATCGCCCGGCTGAGTTGCAGCAAAGCCCGCCAAGGGGGCTCCAAAACGCAGGACCAGAGGAGGCGGTCAGCCCCTTCAGCGGGCCTGAGGCGGCTCAGCCGTGGAATTTGATTCCACGGCGGCGCGCTGGCACGACCCGCGGCAAAGACCCAGCTTCCTACTGCTCACGATCCCAACGACCGCACCGCAGCTACCGCCCGGCGCCAGCCCTGATACAACGCCTCGCGGTGCTCCGGTGCCATGTGCGGACGAAAGACGCGGTCGGCGCGGCGCACGCGCTCGAGGTCGCGCTCCGACTTCCACAGCCCCACTCCGAGCCCCGCGAGCAGCGCGGCACCGAGGGCCGTGGTCTCGATGACCTTGGGACGATCGACCGTGACACCGAGGATGTCGGCCTGGAACTGCATCAGGAAGTTGTTGGCCGCGGCGCCGCCGTCGACGCGCAATCCGCTCAGCGGGCGTCCCGATTCCGCCACCATCGTGTCGACGACGTCACGCGTCTGATAGGCCAGCGCTTCGAGCGTGGCGCGCACCACGTGCGCCTTGGTCACGCCTCGAGTGAGGCCGACGAGCGCGCCGCGGGCGGCCGCATCCCAGTACGGCGCCCCCAGCCCGACAAAGGCGGGAACGAGATAGACACCGAGGGTCGAGTCCACTCTGCGCGCATGCCGCTCCGACTCCTTCGCATGCTGCAGCAGCTTCAAACCATCACGCAGCCACTGCACCGCCGCGCCGGCGATGAACACCGAACCCTCCACGGCGTACGCCGGGCGGCCATCGGCGGCACACGCCATCGTCGTGAGCAGGCCGCGTTTCGAGTCGACCGCGGTGTCGCCGGTGTACATCAAGATGAAGCAGCCGGTACCGTAGGTATTCTTGACCAGACCGGGGTGGAAGCAGGCCTGCCCGAACAGGGCGGCTTGCTGGTCGCCGGCGACGCCGGCAATCGGCACTTCGGCGCCGAATGCCCGGGCATCGGTCGTGGCGGCTACGCCCGCCGACGGAACGACGCGAGGCAGCACGTCGCGCGGTACATTGAGCAGTCGGAGCAGTTCGTCATCCCAGCGCTGCTCGCGGATGTTGAACAGCAGGGTGCGCGATGCGTTGGTGTAGTCCGTCAGGTGACTCTTGCCGCCGGTGAGCTTCCAGATGAGCCACGTGTCGATCGTCCCGAACGCCAGGCGCGCCGCCTTGGCACGCGTGCCCTTCACGTGGTCGAAGAGCCACTGCAGCTTGGTGCCCGAGAAGTAGGGGTCGGTCACCAGGCCTGTTTTCGCATGGATGGTGGGCTCGGCTCCTTGCGCCTTCAGCGCGTCGCAGATCGGTGCGGTGCGGCGGTCCTGCCAGACGATGGCGCGATGCACCGGCTTGCCCGTGCGGCGGTCCCACAGCACGACCGTCTCGCGCTGGTTGGTGATACCGATCGCCGCCACGTCCGCCGGCTTGAGACGCGCCGAGCGCAACGCGGCACGGATCACGCGCTGGGTGATGCACCAGATCTCCTCGGGGTCGTGCTCCACCCAGCCGGGCTTGGGGTAGAACTGCCGGAACTCCGAATAGGCACGGCCGCGCACGCCGCCGGCGGCGTCGAAGATCATGACCGTTGTCCCCGTGGTGCCCTGATCGATCGCCAGCACGTGTGCGCGCATCAACTCGCTCCCTCTCCGTGTGCGCTCGTTTGCCCGGTCTGCGTGGGAAATTCAAACCCGGCGGCAGTTGAGCGAAGGTCGACAGAAGTTCGCTCAGGCCAGAATTCGACTGGGTAGGCGCGCGCCATGCCAGGGCTATGAAGCAAGACCCGGGTTTCAAGAACTGGCTTCCTCATCGTCACGAATCGAGGACATTTGTTCCGCCCGTCGCCCATCGCTATGATGCGCGCGATGGGTGCGGCGCGATTGCTCTTCGTCACCGGCAAAGGCGGCGTCGGGAAGACCACCGTGGCCGCGGCGTTGGCGCAACACGCTGCCGAGCACGGACAGCGGGTCTTGGTGATCGAGACCGCCAGCGACGGCAGCCTCGCGCAACTCTTCGGGCATCGCAAGCTGAGCACCGTGCCGCGACGGCTGCAGGCGGGCGTCGAAGCCGTCCACGTCGATGCGCGGCAACTGGTCGAGGAGTACTTCTCACGCTTGCTGCGTTTCCGGTGGCTGTCGGACCGCTTGCTCTCCAGCAACACGTTCAACGCCTTGACGGCAGCAGCCCCCGGGGTCACGGAGTTCCTGCTGCTCGAAAAGATGCTCGACTGGATCGAGCCCGGCTTGACGGTACGGCGCCGCGGCTACGACATGATCATTGTCGATGGCCCGGCGACCGGTCATGCCGTGAAGCTCCTGTCCACACCGCGACGCATCGCGGCCATGGTGCCGGGCGGCCCGCTGGGAAAGACCGCGCGCCGGCTGCTGGCATTGCTCGGTGATCACCGGCGCACGCAGGTGGTGCTGGTGAGCTTGCCGGAAGAGATGGCGGTGCGCGAAGCCATCGAAACGCAACACGCCCTGACCGTCGATCTGGCACTGCACGTGGCGCGCCCGATCATCAACCGGATCTTCCCGCGCCACTTCAGCGCCGCCGAGGCGGAGCGCATCGAGCACGACACCAGTCTGCCCGAGGGGCCGGTGCGCGCCGCCGCGCGCTTTGTCATCGCCTGCCGGCGCGAGGCTGATCGGCACATCGGGCAGCTGCGGCGGGCGCTGGGCGTGAGTCCGATCCTGTTGCGCCAGCTGTTTGCCGCCGAGGTGCACGCCGGCGACCTGCGGCCATTTGGGCGCACGCTCGGACGCACGATCCTGGCGTGACGGGCACTCATGAGCACCAATCCAAACGTCGACAGCATTGCCCGCGCCAACAGCCCGCCGCCGACGGCGACCATCGAGGGACTGCTGCGCAAGCGCCTGGTCGTCTGCGTCGGCTGCGGCGGTGTCGGCAAAACGACCACGGCCGCGGCGCTCGCTCTCGCCGGGGCTCGGCAGGCGCGGCGCGCCGCGGTGATCACCGTCGATCCGGCGCGCCGGCTCAAGGATGCGCTCGGCCTCGACGGGCTCTCGGTCGACCCACACCGCGTCAGCATCGATGGGGACGCGCACTTCGACGCACTGGCCCTCGACACGAAACGCGCCTTTGACGCGCTCGTGCAACGCTTCGCGCCGAGCCGCACCGCGGCCGAACGGATTCTCGCCAACCGCCTGTACCAGGAGCTGTCGAGCGAACTCGCCGGCTCGGCCGAGTACATGGCGATGGAGAAGTTGCACGAACTGGTGCATCACCATCGCTATCAGCTGGTCATCGTGGACACGCCGCCCAGCGCCCACGCCCGCGACCTGCTGGCCGCGCCCAACCGGCTCGTCAACTTGCTGGCGTCCCGTGCCGTCAGCCTGCTGCAAGCGCCGGCGGGCCTGCTGTCGGGCGCTTCGACGGCGGGGCGATTGACATTGGCCGCCTTGCTCAAGGCCCTGCAACGTTGGACCGGCTTCGATCTGCTGCAGGACCTGGGGGACTTCGTCTCCGGTTTCGAGCACATGATTGAGGGCTTCAACCTGCGTGCCGAGGAAGTCAACCGCATGCTGCGCGCCGCCACCACTGCCTTCGTGCTCGTCACCACACCGGACCCGCACACCGTCGCAACCACCATCGAGTTCCACCACGAGCTGACGGCGGCCGGCTTCCCTGTAGCCGGGATCATCGCCAACCGAGTGTTGGCGTTCCCGCGGCTCAGTGACGCGGAGGGAGCGACCATGGCATGGGAGGAGTCGGTGCGCCGCAAGCTGCTGCGCAACTATGCCGAGTTGCAGGAGCTCTCACGCCGCGACCGGCACGCCCTGCAGCACTTGCACGCAGAGACGCAAGCCCCGCTGCTCGCTGCCGTGCCGGCGGTCAGCGAGGCGCCCACGTCGATACACGGTTTGGAGCGCTTCGCTCGGTTGCTGTTACCGTGAGTCGTGTTCGGACGAGTCGGGCGAATCGGCATTCCGCCAACGAGCCCGAGTCCCGCGCATGAGCACGACCTATTTCTTCCGCTCCTGCGCCGCCAGTAGGCGGTCGAGCTTGATGTTCAGATTGACCAGGCTGCCTTGGAGGTGTTCGATCTTCAGCTGCAGCTTGTGGTAGTCGGCGCGTGACGGCAGGTTGAGCAAGTGCAGGAGGGTCTCCACATTCGAGTCGACGCGCCCCTTGGTTTGCGCCGCGCGTTTCGCGACCTTGGCGAGGCCGTCGGTCACGCCCGGGCGGCCGAGGACGTCTGCAAGCAAGTGCCCAACGGTTTCCTCTCCGCGTTCGACAAGCCACTGCAGCACGTTTTGCTGGTCCCGCGAGGTCTTGGCACGCATGCTGTTTCACTATAGTGAGACAGCGCTGGAGGCGTCAACTCGGTCGTGCGCGTGCTCCTGAATCGTGCTCGGTGTCGTGTGCGGAACGGACACGGCCCAGGGCGGAGTGATCAGCCGTGACGTGGGTGGTGTGGCTCGGGTACTTTACCGGGCTGCGATTTCTCGCATCGGACCTCGACCCCACGACGCTGCTGCGCACGGCGTTGGTCGTGCACACCTGCGACAGCATCATGTGCCGTTTGTTCGCGCACAACAACGGCTACCCCAAGAACCTGTGGACGGTGCTCGGCTTCGTGTTCGGCATCTGGGCGGTCGCGGTGCTGATCATCTTGCCGCGGCGGAGATCGTGACTCGTGCTCATGGGGAGCCATCCGCTCGGCAAGCGCGTCCCCCATTCTTCCACGAGCACGAACACGATTCACGAGAGTCACGATTCCGCAACCACGTACGCGATGGCCAGCGTGGCGGTGTGACTCAGCGACAGATGGATGCGGCGGACGCCCAACTGCGCGGCACGCTCTTGCGCGCGGCCGTACAATCGGAGCGTCGGCGGCCCGCTGGCACGGACCACTTCGATCTCGCGCCACCCGTAAGCCTGACCGAGCGCCTTCATCACCGCCTCTTTGGCAGCAAAGCGCGCCGCAAAGCTCTCGGCCGCATTGCGGCGGCGCCCGCAGTAGGCGATCTCCTCGCCAGTAAACACCCGGGCGCGGAAACGCTCGCCGGTGCGCGGGTGGCCGAGCGCTGCCTGGATGCGCGCGACATCGATGATGTCAACGCCGACGCCGATGATCATGGGGAGTCGTGCACGTCCTCGTGTTGGTGCTCGTAACGAGGCTTTAGCTGGGTCCGCATTGATATGCCGGATACATTCATTCGTCCGCGAGCACGAACACGGCCACGACTCACGGACCTCAGCACGCGCCACACCACGTGCATGTCGTCGTGTCACACGGCGGTGTCTGGCGGGCCAGCATGGCCTTGCGGCGCTCGACCCAGAGGAATGACTTGTTGATGCGATGATCGATGAAGTCCCACGGGAAGCGTTCGCGCTCGCCGTAGGTGCGGTGCACGTACCCGTCGGGATGCGGCAGGCCCCCGATGCCGTCACGCTGCCACTGGCGGATCACGTTCCACCAGTCGCCGTCGGCCGCGTGGATGGCTCGCAGTACGCGCCCGATGCGCCGGTCGCCACGCGACAGGAGCGTCTGCAAGTACCCTTCACGGGGGGACTCGACATCGAGCGCGACGTTGGGAACCGCCGCGAGTCGGCGCCGCAACCGCACGACCTTCTGCTTCAGCACCGGGATCGACTCCATCGGATCCCATTGAAATGGTGTCCACGGCTTGGGCACGAAGGGGTTCACCGACACCGTGATGTTGGCGACGCGGCGGCGCGCCCGCTCCGCAGCGCACAGGCGGGCGCGGACCTGGCCGGTCAACTCGGCGATGGCATCGACATCTTCCGGCTCCTCACTCGGGAGGCCGACCATGAAGTAGAGCTTGAGATCCTGAACGCCTTCGCCGACCAACAGGTCCGCGGCGCGCAGGATGTCCGCTTGCGTGAGGTTCTTGTTGATGACGCGCCGCATGCGCTCGGAGCCCGCTTCGGGCGCGACGGTGACGCTGCGGGTGCGGCCGCGCGCCAATGCAGCAGCCAGGCGTGGCGTCACACAGTCGGCCTTCAGCGACGACGGCGACAGCCGCCCGCCGGCGTCAGCAGCCATCTCGGAGAGCACGTCGACCCCTGGCACACTCGCCATCTCCGCGCCCACCAGACCAATCGTCTGCCGATGCTGCAACCCGGCACGCACGGATTGCGCCAGCGCCTCGACACCGCGCGTCCGGATCGGCCGATACATGTAGCCGGCGGCACAGAAGCGGCACCCCCATTGGCAGCCACGGCTGGCCTCGACCAACACCATATCGCCGAACACCGCCTCATCGCTGACGATGCGCGTTGTCGTCGCAAACCGGTTGAGATCCCAGATCAGCCGGCGCTCGACGCGCGGCTCGCCCGGACCGCGGTACTCCGATCCAACCAGCTCTGCGCCCGCATACACCGGCTCGTAGAGCGCCGGAACGTAGGCGCCGGCGACGCGGGCGGCAGACTCCCAGAGAAGAGTGCTGAGTCCTGGGTGCTGAGTCCTGAGTGCCGCGTGCACTTCCGACAGCAACGCGAGAAATTCGGGGAGCATCTCCTCGGCTTCGCCGATCAAGAAGAGATCGACGGAGTCGGCGAGTGGTTCCGGATTGAGGAACACCGCAGGCCCGCCCGCCATCACCAGCGGACCGCGTCCGCCGCGTTCGCTACTCGTGAGCGGCAGGCCGATCAGGTCGAGGAGCCGAACGACATGCCAGTAGTCCGTCTCGAACGAGATCGAAAAGGCGATGACGTCGAAGTCCTGCACGCGGGTCTGCGACTCGAGACTGCGCAGGCTGCCGCGGCCCACGAACGCCGCTTCGTCTTCATCCGGCAAGAAGGCACGTTCGCACACGACGGCGGGGTGGCGGTCGAAAATCTCGTACACCGCCTGGAACCCAAGGTTGCCCATGGCGACGCGGTAGTGATTGGGGTAGACGAGGCAGACGCGGATGGTGCCCGCCTGCTTCTTTTCGAACAGCAACTGCTCCCGCTCGCGGCGGGTGCGGGCTCGTTCCTGTACCTGCCAGCTAGACAATCGCGCGCCGTTCTCCAGGTGCCCCAGGTATAGCCCCGCGGGGTGGAGGGCTCAAGCAGCCTGGCAGAGAGCCTAGAAGCGGATGCGCGAGCGACGGCCCCGGTCCTGAGTGCGGCCGTAAGTGATGCCGCCCACCCAGCCTAGGAGCAGTCCGATCGCACCGAGAACGAGAGCGGTCGGCGATACGTTGTGTTCCGGTGCTTCAGTCGAAGGCGCGCTGGCGGCCGGTGCGTCGTTCGACGGGGAGACCGCGCTCACCCGTTTCTGCAGACCTTCCACCGCTGCGGTGAGTCGCTTCAATTCCTTGCGCAATTCCTCCGCCTCACCGGTCACCGGGGCGGAGGTGGGCGCAGGCTGCGCCGTCTGGGTGGGACGATTCTTGAGCGCGGTGAGTTCGTCCTGCAGGGCGCTCACCTGTGCTTCGAGTGCCTTGTTCCTTTCGGTGAGGGTGTGCAGCGCAGCGCTGTCGACACGTGCCGTCGGCGGCGCCGACGGCGTTGCGGTCGGTTGCAGGAGTGGCGTTTCGGTTGCGGCCGCGGCGCTACCCTCATTCGGCAGCGCCAGGAAGTTGCTGCGCACATACCCAACCTGCCCGCCCGCTGTCTTAACGCGTGCCCACTCGCCGCGCATCTCCAGCACTTCGACAACGCTCCCTTTGGTGAGCGCTGCGAAGGGCGGGAAGCCCGTCCCCGGTCCGCGGCGGACCATGACCCGTTTGGTGCCGGTGACCACTACGGTGCTGCCTTGCCCCCATGCTGCAGTGTCCACGAAGCTCAACCGCACCGTGACGACGAAGAGCAGCACGCACCATGGGTACCAGCGTGCGGCCCTCCTTCTCCCGTACCGTCTACGATCCTCCATGCGTGTCTTCTGCGTGTCGGGCTGACGGCGGGCCAATGCGGAGAAGTGGTCGGGGTGACTGGACTTGAACCAGCGACCTCACGGTCCCGAACCGTGCGCTCTACCAGTCTGAGCTACACCCCGGTCTACAACAGCGTTGGAACGGCAGATCGCCACCGACCAGGGTCGGGCTCTTAACACACCAAGGGGAAATTGCAACCAAGCCGCAGCGCTGCATGGGTCACGCCGCTCGAGCCGCGGCGCGTTCAGCCTCGTGGCGCATCGCGGCGATGGTTTGGCAATAGTCAGGTGTTGCGAAGATCCCCGAACCGGACACGAGCACGTCCGCACCCGCCTGCGCCACGCGTGCCGCCGTGTGCTCGACTTTGATACCGCCGTCAACCTCGATCAGAAACGCCAGGCCGCGCTGGTGCTTGAGGTGGCTTGCCTGGGCGATCTTCGTGGTCACGGCGTCGATGAACGCCTGGGCGCCAAACCCGGGATGCACGGTCATCAGCAGCAGCATGTCAATCAGCGGCAGCACGTCGACCACGGTGTCCAACGGCGTATCGGGATTGATCGCCACGGAGGGGCGCACGCCGTGCTCACGGATCGTGGCGATCATGGCTGGAAGATCGTCGCAGACCTCGGCGTGCACCGAGATGAAGTTCGTCCCGGCCGCGGCAAACGAAGGGATGAAGCGCTCGGGGTGCTCGATCATCAGGTGGGTGTCGAGGGTGAGTTGCGTGACTTTGCGGACCGCAGCCACGACAGCCGGACCGATGGTGAGGTTGGGCACGAAGTGGCCGTCCATCACGTCGAGGTGGATCCAGTCGGCGCCTGCAGCGTCGACGGCACGCACCTCGTCGCCGAGACGGGAGAAGTCTGCAGATAGCACGGACGGAGCGATCTTGATCACGCGGTGACGATACCGTGCGCGCCGTTGCGCTTCAACCGGGCGGCGAAGAATCCGTCCAGCCCGTGTCGATGGGGAAAGGTGCGCAACACGCCGTCGGCATCAACCAGCGGGCGCGCGGGCGCAGGCAGCAGCGGGCGCGCGTCGCTGAGGCTGAAGTCGGGCCGCGTGTGCAGCAGGCCCGCCAGCACGCCGTCGTTCTCCTCGGCGCTGAGGGTACAGGTGGCGTAGACCAGCGTGCCGCCCGGGCGGACCAAGCCGGCAAGGTGCAACAGGAGTTGCTGCTGCAGTGCCGCAAGCGCAGCGATGTTCTCAGTCGTGCGGCGCCAGCGCACTTCGGGATGTTGGCGCAGCGTTCCCAGGCCGGAGCACGGTGCATCCACCACCACGCAATCGAAGCCGTCAGTCGGGGGCTGCCACGTGGTGGCGTCAGCGACGGCGGTCTGCACGATCGACACACCCAGGCGCCCGGTCATGCGCTCGACGCGCTCGATGCCGCGCGCGTTGACATCCAAGGCGACAATCACGCCGCGGTTCTCCATCAGCTCGGCCAAGTGCGTCGTCTTGCCGCCCGGCGCAGCGCAGGCGTCGAGGACGCGGTCACCGGGCCGCGGCGCGGTCAGCAGACCGACAAGCTGCGAGGCCTCTCCCTGCACAGAAAACAAGCCCTCGCGATATCCGGGCAATCGGTCCGGTGTACCGGCGTGCTCGATGTGGATACCACTGGGCGCGTACCTGGTCGGTTGCGCAGGGCACCCGGCCTTCTGCAGTCGCGCCAGCAACTGGTCTGCCTCCATCTTGAGCCGGTTGACGCGCAGCACCGTAGGCGCCGGCTCATTGTTGGCGCGCAGCAGCGCCTCGGTCTCATCGAAGCCGTACTGAGCGAGCCAGCGCTCAGCGAGCCAGGCAGGGTGCGACCAACGCGTCGCGAGATGGCCCACGGGATCATCGTGCGGCGACGGCAGCGGCACCTGCTGCCATTCCACGGTCGCCCGGCGCAACACCGCGTTCACCAAGCCCGCGGCGGCGCCGCTGTGAAAGCGCTTCGCCAGCTGCACCGCCGTGTTCACCGCGGCGAAACTGGGAATCCTCGAGAGAAAGCAGATTTGGAAGAGTGCGAGGCGCAACACGATGCGAATGGGAGCATCGAGTGCCTGCGGGGGGCGGCGCGAGAACGCGGCAATGATGTGATCCAGATAACCCTGCCACGCCAGCGTGCCGTAGACGAGGCGCGTCACCAAAGCTTGATCGCGCGCGGCAAACCGACTCGATGTCAGCGCATGCCCGAGGAGTGCGTCGGCGTATGCGCCTTTCTCTTCCACACGGCGCAGGATCTCCCAGGCCAACGCACGCGCGTCCGCAGGGCGCCGGCGCGCCGGCGTGTTCTTCGCCGCAGCGGGTTTCAAACCCGCTCTTTCCGCGGCCCGGCGGAGCAAAGCGTCGTCCCGACTTTGATGCCCCCGCCGCGGGCGAACTCTGCGGCCGACAAGCGCCTGCGCCCTTCGAGCTGCAGTTCGTCGAGAACGAGCGCGCCGTCGCCGGTGGCCACCGCCAGATCACCGTGCACGGCCACTACGCAACCGGGGCCGGCGGGACGGCCGGCCGCGCCGACATGGGCGCGATAAATCTTGAGCAGCTTGCCGTCGAGATGCGTGAACGCCGACGGCCACGGATTGAAGGCGTGCACGCGGCGGGCGATGCTTACCGCGGACTGGGTCCAGTCGATGCGTCCGTCCTCCTTCTTGATCATCGGTGCCAGCACCATCTCGTCTTCCCGCTGCGTCTGCGGGCGCAGGGTGCCAGCGTGGAGATGTGCGATCGCTTCCATGAGGGCGTGCGCACCGAGGTCTGCGAGCCGCGTCTGCAGTTCGCCGTAGGTTTCGTCGCCGCCAATGGGAGTTGCGCGCTGCAGCAGGATGTCGCCGGCGTCCATGCGTTCGTTCATCTGCATGATGGTCACGCCCGTCACCTCGTCGCCGCGCAGGATCGCCCACTGGATCGGCGCCGCACCGCGATATTTCGGCAACAGCGACGCGTGCACGTTGATGCAACCGCGCGCCGGCAGCTCAAGCACTGCTGGCGGCAGGATCTTGCCGTAGGCTGCCACGACGATGAGGGTGGGCGCCCACCCGCGCAGCGCATCGAGGACATCCGCAGTACGCAGCTTCTCCGGCTGCAAGACAGGGATTCCCGCCTCGGCCGCCACTTGTTTCACCGGCGGCATCATCACGTGCTGTCCTCTACCGGCCGGCTTGTCCGGCTGGCAGACGACACCCACTAGAGGGTCGGTCCCGGCAAGCAGAGCGCGCAGGGCCGGCACGGCAAATTCAGGCGTGCCGAAGAAGACGATGCGCAACAGGTCGGCCACGCGATGCTGTATAGCACGGCCATGGTCGGGGTGCTCAAAGTTGGCCACGCCCTCAGCCAAGGATTTCGCCGCGGCGGACCGCCCGCACGGCGTCTCGCGGTTGGCTGCGTTTGACCTCGATACGGCTCAGCGCTGGCGAGCCGTTCGCTTTGCGCGCCGGCCACGCGCAGCCTGGCGTCCGCCCAGGACCATCCGCCGCAAGCTCGTCCTGTAGGGTGCGCGCGCCACACCACGCTCGGTGATGATGGCGCTGACCAGCGCCTGCGGTGTGATGTCGAAGGCCGGGTTGGACACCTGCACACCGGTCGGGGCAATCTGACGGTCGCCGATGTGCGTGATCTCGCGCGGGTCGCGGTTTTCGATCGGGATCTTGGCGCCGCTCGGGCAGGCAAGGTCGACCGTCGAGGTCGGCGCCGCGACAAAGAACGGAATGCCGTGGCGTTTGGCGAGCACGGCGAGGGAGTACGTCCCGATCTTGTTGGCGACGTCGCCGTTGGCAGCGATACGGTCGGCGCCGACGACCACACAGGACACATCGCCGGCACGCATGAAGCAGCCAGCCATGCTGTCGGTGATGAGCGTGGCGGGGATGTGTTCCTTCTTCAGTTCCCACGCCGTCAGCCGCGCGCCCTGGAGGAATGGACGCGTTTCGGTGGCGAGCACTGAGATCTGCTTGCCGCCTTCCTGCGCGGCGCGGATGACGCCGAGCGCGGTGCCGTAGCCGGCGGTGGCGAGCGCGCCGGCGTTGCAATGCGTCAGCACCTGCGCGCGCGCCGGGATCAAGGCGGCGCCGTGTTTGCCGAGCGCGCGGTTCGCCGTGATGTCCTCGCGATGGATGGCACGCGCTTCCTGCAGCAAGGCGTCACGAACCTCGGGGAGGCTGCGGTCGGCCACGCGGGCGAAGGCACCGCGCATGCGCTCGATGGCCCAGAAGAGATTGACCGCCGTTGGACGCGTCGCCGCTATCGTTTTGCAGATGCGTTCGAACGCCCTGGCCGGGTTGCCGCGTGCCTGCCGCATGCCCAACGCGATACCCAGCGCCGCGGCCACGCCGATGGCCGGCGCGCCGCGGATCACCATGTCTTTGATCGCGCGCGCCACCTCGCGGTAATCGCGATATACCCGGTAGACCTCCTGTGTCGGCAGCAAGCGTTGATCGATCATCACCACCGCGCCGTTACGCCACTCAATCGTTCGCACCATGAGCCGCAATCCCCTTGGCACCGTAGATACCGGCGGCCGGCGTATGCGGTCAAGGCGCTCCCCGGGTCGGTTGGCGGCAGCCGTGCGGAGGTGGTACGGATGGCGCCGCACGTTTCGCTGCAGGAGGTGCTGCTGATGGGTCAGGACGTGGCAGTCACGCAGGTACAGACGCAGGCGGAGATGCTGGAGTTCATCAAGTTCCCGTGGCGCGTCTATGCCGGTGACCCGCACTGGGTGCCGCCGCTGATCGCTGAGCGCAAGCGCTTCTTCAACACGCGCCACAACCCGTTCTTCCAGCATGCGGAGGCGGCGTATTTCATGGCGCGGCGCAACGGGGAGCCGCGCGGCATCGTCGGGGTGGCCATCGACCACAACTACATCGCCTTTCAAAAGGAGCAGGTCGGTCTGTTTGGGTTCTTCGAAGTCCAGCGCGACTACGACGCGGCGGCGGGCTTGCTCGACGCCGCGCGCGACTGGGTGCGGCAGCGCGGCATGCACGTCCTGCGCGGGCCCTTCAGCTTCTCGACCAATCAGGAGGTAGGCCTGCTGATCGACGGCTTCGACTGCGACCCAGTCGTGCTCACCACCTACAACCCGCCGTACTACCGGGAGTACGTCGAGCGCTATGGCTTGGTGAAGGCCAAGGATCTCTATGCGTATTGGCTCGACGCGGGACCACTTCCTGAGAGCATGGCGCAAGCGGCAGAGCGCGTGCAGCAACGCGCCAACGTGCGCATCCGGAAGATGGAGATGCGCAACTTTCAGCAGGAGGCGATGCTGGTGCGCGAGATCTACAACCGCGCGTGGAGCGGCAACTGGGGGTTCGTGCCGGTCACCGAAGGGGAGATCATCGAGATGGCCCGCGGCCTCAAGCTCATCGTCGACCCGGATCTGTGCTTGTTTGCCGAACTGGATGGGCAGCCGGTGGGCTTCGTGATCTGCATCCCCGACGTCAACCGCGCCCTCAAGCCGCTCAACGGTCGCCTGTTTCCGTTCGGCTGGCTGAAGTTTCTACGCGCCAAGCGTCACTTGAACTTCGTGCGCATCTTCACCCTCGGCGTGCTGCCCGAGCACCACCCGGTCGGTATCGGGTCGCTGCTCTACAAGGCGGTGTGGGAAACCGGTTTGAAGAAGGGCTACATCGCCGGCGAGATGAGCTGGATCCTGGAAGACAACGGCCCGATGAATGCGGCGATGCAGATGATGGGCGGGCACATCTACAAGACCTGGCGCATCTACGACTTGCCCATCGGCCCGGTTGCACAACCGTCCGGTTCATGAGAGAAGAGAAGGCGAAGATCCGCATGAGACCGGGAGAGCTGCCAGGGCGCGGCACGGAGCGCAATCCGGAGAACCGCTACGAGCGCATCCACATCGAACGGGAGGCGGACGCCGACGCACCGCACGACGGCCCGCCGCTCCCGACCCTGTTCTATCGCGACACGAGCCGTTCAGCGCTGGCGGAGAACCACAGCCCCGACGTGCCGTTTCGCTTCAGCTTGAATCCGTACCGCGGCTGCGAGCATGGGTGCGTCTACTGCTACGCCCGTCCGACGCACGAGTATCTCAGCTTCAGCGCCGGCTTGGATTTCGAGCGGCGCATCATGGTCAAGCACGATGCACCGGACCTGCTGCGCCAGACCTTCCTGTCCTCGCGCTGGCAGCCGCAGATCATCTCGCTGTCGGGAAACACCGACTGCTATCAACCGGTCGAGCGCCGCCTACAGCTGACGCGGCGCTGCCTGGAGGTGCTTTGCGACTTCCGCAACCCAGTCGGCGTGGTCACGAAGAGCGCGTTGGTCATGCGCGATGCGGATCTGTTGAGCGAGTTGGCCACGCATGGTGCGGCGCAGGTGTTTCTCTCGGTCACCAGCCTCGACGGCGAGCTGGCGCGCCGCATGGAACCGCGCGCGGCGCGGCCGGAGCGGCGGCTCGAAGCGGTGCACGCGCTCAGCGCTGCCGGCGTGCCGGTCGGCGTGCTCGTTGCGCCGGTGATTCCGGGGCTGAACGACGAGGAGATTCCGCGCATTCTGCAAGCGGCGGCCACAGCAGGGGCGCGCACCGCGTCGTGGGTGCTCCTGCGCCTGCCGAAGCCGGTCGACCAGTTGTTTGCCGACTGGCTGAGCGCGCAGTTCCCGGAACGCCGCGAGCGGGTGCTGGGACGGATCCGGGAGTGCCGTGACGGACACGTGAGCGATGCGCGTTTTGGAACACGCATGCGCGGCGCAGGCGTCTATGCCGAGCACATCAGCGCGCTGTTCCGTGCGGCAGCGCGGCGCTATGGGCTCGATGAGCCGTTGCCGCCGCTCAACGCCGCCGCCTTCCGCCGGCCGCCGCGCACGGGAGAGCAGCTAGCGCTGTACTCACTCTGACGCGAGAGCACGCTGCGCCTCGATCGCGTGCAGGACCACAGCGACGGGCAAGCGGTGCTCGCAGAACGTGTGCGGTGGACAGTGAGGACACGGCGTGGGCGCATGCAGCACTTGCAGTCGACCACTGCGCGGCGCCCATACGGCTGGATCGCTTGGACCGAACAGCACCGCACCATACGCCCCGGCCGCACCGGCAAGGTGGCTGATTCCCGAGTCGTTGCCGAGATACAACGTGCACGCCCGCAGCAACGCCACAACCTGCGGCAAGGTGAGCCCGTCGATGCTGACGATGTCCGGCTCGTATCCTGCACCGGTCCGCTCCTCGGCCGGGCCATGGAGAACCACGATGGTCTCCGCCTGGCGCTCACGCCAGCAGCGAATGAATCGGGGGAATCCGTGCCAGTTCTTGCTCGGTGAACCGCTGCCTGCGTGGAGCACGAGTAGGCCGTTCGAACCGAGCCGCTGCTGCCGTCTGAAATCCACCAGCCAGGCCGCATCACCTCGGATGCTTGCCGGTATCGCGGCGGACGCACAGAGCCCGACGCAGCGGGCGTAGTAGTCCACAGCGTGTTCGCCAGGGCGCATGCCGCGAAAGCGGTACACAGATACGCGCCCGCCGCTGACCGTACGTAGGCGCGCGCCAAAGTCAGGATTACCGTATCCTGTCCACGAGTACACGAAGTCGAATCCGCCAAACAGCTGCAGTGTCGGGGCTGCTGGTTCCTTCGCCACGACGAAGAGATCCGCCACCTCGCGGCGGTCGATGGAGGCGGTTGCAAGTGCAGGGATGTCGACGAGGTCTAACAACGCGGGCTGCGCCACCAACAGCAAGCGGCCAGCGTGCCGGTCACGCAGCGCCCGGAGCGTAGGGAGGAAGCACACGAAGTCACCCAGCGCACCGGGGAACAGGACGGCAGCGCTGTCGGGAGGCGGAGGCATAGAAGACGACGGACGGCCTGAATTGACTTGCAGATACCCGGCCGATATCTTGGCGGTGCTACGCATCCAGCGCAAGTCGAATGCCCATCTTTGCAGCGAGATCTGCCCTCGAACTGATCGGTCGCACGCCGGTCGTCAAGCTGAATCGCATCCCCGGCGCCGGCGCGGCGGACGTGTGGGGCAAGCTCGAGTCGTTCAATCCGGGTGGCAGCGTCAAAGACCGGATCTGCCTGGGCATGATCGAGGCAGCCGAGCGTGCCGGGCGCCTGCGTCCCGGCGACACCATCATCGAGCCGACCAGCGGCAACACCGGGATCGGCCTCGCGCTGGTGGCGGCGATCAAAGGGTACAAGCTTGTCCTCACGATGCCGGACACGATGAGCGAGGAGCGCCGCAGTTTGCTCACTGCCTACGGAGCAACGCTGGTTCTGACGCCCGACACGAAAGGAATGCACGGCGCGATTCAGAAGGCGGAAGAGCTGCTCGCCGAGCATCCCGACTACTTCATGCCGCAGCAGTTCAACAACCCCGCGAATCCCGAGGCGCATCGCCGCACGACGGCTCAGGAGTTGCTCAGACAGTTCGAGCGCATCGATGCTTTTGTCGCCGGCGTGGGGACAGGCGGAACGATTACCGGTGTCGGGCAGATGCTGCGCAAGGAAATGCCGCACGTGCAGATTTACGCGGTCGAGCCGGCGGCGTCGCCGGTGCTGTCCGGCGGCGAGCCCGGGTTCCAGAAGATTCAGGGCATCGGGGCGGGATTCATACCGGAGATCCTCGACACCTCGATCTACGACCAGGTGATTCAGATCAGCGACGAGGATGCCGCCGAATACACCCGGCGCCTGGCGCGCGATGAAGGCATCTTGGTTGGAATATCGGCGGGAGCCAACACCTGCGCCGCGGTCCAAGTGGCCCGCCGGCTCGGCACGGGCAAGACCGTCGTCACCATCTTTTGCGACACCGGTGAGCGTTATCTCACAACCGAGGTCTTTCAGGCCGAGGGAATATGAACCCGCTGCCGCAGGACGCAGAGAACATCGAACCGGCTGTGGATGACGCGCTCGCGCGAAAGCTCGATCATCTGCGGCGCATCTTGCGCGACCTGCGGCGCGTGCTGGTGGCGTTCTCGGGCGGCGTCGATTCGACGTTCCTGTTGCGCGTGGCGGCGGCGGAGTTGAAGAGCCAGGTGGTGGCACTCACCACCCGCTCACCGACCGCGGTCGACGAAGACTATGAACTGGCGGTGCGTTTGGCACAGGAGTTCGGTGTGGCGCACGTCGTGATTGACGCCAACGAGCTCGAAATTCCCGGGTATGCCGCCAATCCCACGAATCGCTGCTACTTCTGCAAGGACAACTTGTACGCGGTCTGCGCCGCCCAGGCGCCCCAGCTGGGGATCACTCACATCGTCGACGGCGCCAACCTGGATGACCTTGCGGACTACCGGCCAGGGTTACAAGCTGCGACTGAGCACGCAATTCGACATCCGCTCGTCGAGGCACAACTGAGCAAGCAGGAGATTCGCGAGCTGAGTCGTGCGTTCGGCTTGCCCACCTGGGACAAGCCGTCGAGTCCATGCCTGTCGTCGCGTTTTCCATACGGGACGACGATCACGCCCGAAGGGTTACAGCAAGTCGCGGCAGCCGAGCGCATCTTGCGGCAGCTGGGCTTCCGCGAGTGCCGTGTGCGCTACCACGACAAAGTCGCACGCATCGAAATTCCCCCCGACCTGCTGCCACGTGCCGTCGCGCCAGAGACACGCCGCCTGCTGGTGAAAGAGTTCAAGGCCATTGGGTTCCTGTACGTATCGCTGGACCTCCAGGGCTTGCGTAGCGGCAGCTTGAACGAAGCCTTGCCGGCGGCCAAGCGCCAGTCGCGCTAGTCCGCTTACAATCGCGCAGCGGCAGTGGGTGAGCCGCGCACCTGGAGGTACCATTCCGCCCACTGCAGGTCGTCAGGTGTGGTGATCTTGCGGTTGGTTGGCTCGCCGGGGACGATGCGCACGGGGTGACCGAGGCGTTCGACCAGCGAGGCGTCATCGGTGCCGAGGTAGCCATCGCGGCAGGCATTCGCGTAGGCCTCACGCAGCAGCGCGGTGCGAAAGACTTGCGGTGTTTGCGCAAGCCAGACACGGCCGCGATCCAGCGTCTCAACGATCACGCCGTCCGCACCCGCCAGCTTCACGGTGTCGTGCGCCGCCACCGCGGCAATGGCAGCACCATGTGTCGCGGCGGCGTCAATGCACGCCTGCACGCAGGTCGCCGAGACGAACGGACGTGCCGCATCGTGAACTAGCACGAGGCTAGCAAGCGCCGGCACGACCCCCAAGCCTGCGGCCACGGAATCCTGACGCTCAGCGCCGCCCGGCACCAGTCGCAGGGGCAGCGGCCACGGGCCGAAGCGCCGGATGATCTCACGCGCCTGCACTTCCTGGTCGGAGGCGATGACCAGCACAATTGATTCGATGCCTGCTATTCGCGTCAGCGTCCGCAGTGCATAGACCGCCATCGGCGTCCCAGCCAGATCGAGGAATGCCTTGGCGGTGCCGGCCCCCACGCGGGTTCCACGTCCCGCCGCCACAACGATTGCTGCCGTGCACACAGGTGCAGCGACCGCCGGCAGCCAGCCGGCGGTCGTCCGCTAAGCGGTCGCCTAGAAATTAGTGGGCGAAGATGTCGCTCAGTTCTTCGATGATCTTTTCTTCTGGATGCGCGCGCGCAATCGACAGCTCCTTCACCAGGAGGTTGCGTGCGGTGTCCAGCATTTTGCGCTCACCGAAAGACAGTTCCTTGTCCCCTTTGAGGACGAACAGGTCCCGCAACACGGTAGCGATCTCAAGCACTGAGCCGGTCTTGATCTTTTCAGTATACTCCCGGTATCGGCGGTTCCAGGTTTGCTGATCGATCTCGACGCGGCGCTCACGCAGGATCTTGTAGACCTTGCTGACCATGTCCTTCCCGATGATCCGCCGCAGCCCCACCGACGCCACATTTTCCGTCGGGATCATGATGGTCATATCGTTCTCCAGGATTCGAAGCATATAGAATGTCTTCTCTGTCCCCGATATGACCCTGGTCTGGACACTCTGGATGACGCCAACCCCGTGAGCCGGGTAGACGACCTTCTCGCCAACCTTAAACATCGTCTGTTCCTCCCTGGCCCCGAAAGTCGCATTATCGCACGGCTTCACAGAATCGTCAAATCAGCTTTCCTGCAACATCACGCTCCGGGCAATTCGCCAAATGCATGCTGGGCGGGCGCGGCCTTTTGCCTGGTCGGGGGACGCGGCTGCGGCAAGCCATCGAAAGCGCGATTACACAGATTTTTCTGCTTGATTCATCCGGGCAAATGTCCCTATACCGGCGGACAGTCAGTAGTCATTGGCGGACGAGCAGAGCATGCAGCGATATATCGAGCGATATATCCGGTTCATCGTGCGCCACCGTGTCGGCGTCGTGCTGGCCGTCCTGGTGATCACCGGTTTGCTCGGAACGCAGCTCCGCAAGGTGCACCTGGAGATCCGGCGCCGCGCATCCCTGCCGCAGGAGCACCCCTATGTGCGGATACAGAATCGCATCTCGGATCTGTTTGGGGGCGAGACCCTGGTGGTGATCGGCGTCGTAGCCAACACTGGCGACGTTTTCACCCCTGAAATCCTGGGCAAGGTGTATCGGATCACACAAGGCCTGCGGAGCACTCCCGGGATCATCGAAACCAGCCTCTTCAGTCTGGCGGCGCCGTACGTGAAGGCGGTGGTGGCGGGGGCGGACGGGACGATGGACATCCATCAGTTGATGGACGGCCCCGTCACCAGCAAAGAGGACATTGAGCACCTGCGCCACACCGTGCGTAACGACAAGCTCTATGACGGCAACCTGGTATCCACCGATGGGACGGCCACTGTCATCGTGGCGGAGTTCGACGACCGGCTCAACGACGTTGCCATCTTTGACCGCATCGAGGAGGTCGTCGCTCCCGAGCGCGATGTGTCCGTATCGATCGCGCTTGCCGGAGCACCCATTCTGCGCGCCTGGCTGACGCGTTACACAGCACTCATCAGGATCCTCTTCCCGATTGCCGTGCTGGTGATTGGTCTGATTCATTACGAGGCCTTCCGCACAATGCAGGCGATGTTCCTGCCTCTCGTTACGGCGCTGCTCAGCGTGGTGTGGGCGCTGGGGATCATGGGTATGTTGGGCCAGCCGATGGACACGTGGAGCGCCATCACACCGGTGGTCATCCTCGCCGTCGCCGCCGGGCACGCCGTGCAGATCCTGAAGCGGTACTACGAGGAGTACGCCGTCGTCGGCGACAATGAAGAGGCGGTGATCCGCTCGCTGACCGCCGTCGGACCGGTCATGCTCACCGCTGGCTTGATTGCCTCCGCCGGCTTCGCGTCGTTGATGAGCTTCGGCGTCACCAGCGTACGGGTGTTCGGCTTACTGCTGGCGTCGGGCATCCTGAGCGCGCTGGTTATCGAGATGACGTTCACGCCTGCCTGCCGCTGTCTCCTGCCTGCGCCGAAGGGCCGCGAGACGCGCCGCGAGAGAGAATCGCGTTGGCTCAACCCGGCCCTGGACGCTCTGGCTACCCTCATCGTCAGGCGACCCCGATCAGTCCTGCTCGGCGCATTTCTCATCACGGCCCTCGCAGCCAAGGGGATCTCCTACATCGACGTTGATAACAGTTTTCGCCTATGGTTCGCTCCCTCAACCGTCGTGCGTCATGATGACGCCTTGCTGAACGAGCGCCTGCCCGGCACCGCATCGTTGCGCATCTTGGTCGAGGGTGAACATGCGAACGTCTTCCAGGATCCGGCGGTGCTCAAGGCGATGAGCGACTTGGAGGACTTCATCGAGAGCGATCCACATGTTGCCGGGGTGAACTCGATCGCTGATCAGATCAAGCGCATGCACCAGGCGATGAACAACGGCGACCCGGCGTTCTATGCGATCCCCGACAATGCGCGCCTCATCAGCCAATATCTGTTACTCTACAGCATTGGTGCGGGCCCTGACGGCCTCAGCGCCTTTGTCGACGCCAACTATCAGCGCAGCGTCATTCGGGCCCTCAGCAAGACCGATAGCGCGGCATTCTCACGCGACCTGTTGCTTCACATACAGCACTACGCCGACCGGCGCTTCCGCGGCCTGCCGGTATCGGTGGAGATTGCCGGTGGCACCCTGGGCGTGCAAACGGCGATGAACGACGTGGTCGTGCACGAGAAGGTCGTCAACATGATTCAGGTCGGCAGTATCATCTTCCTGCTGTCGGCGCTGGTGCTGCGCTCGTTCGTCGGTGGCATCTTCGTCTTGCTGCCCCTCGCCTTGGCCGTCGTCGTGAACCTTGGGGTCATGGGATGGTCGCGCACGTGGCTGGACATGACGACAGCGGCCATCACGGCGATGGGCGTCAGCATCGGTGCGGATTTCGCCATCTACCTGATCTTTCGCATCCGCGAGGAGGCCAAAGGAATGCCGCTGGACGCCGCCATCCGCGCCAGTCTGCACACCTCGGGGAAGGCGATCCTGTTTGTGTCCTCCGCCGTTGCGCTCGGCTATATGGTGCTGCCCTTTTCGGGCTTCAGCATCTGGGCGCGCTTGGGGGTGTTGACGGCGCTGATTGTGAGTGTCAGTGCGTTTGCAACGCTGACGGTGATCCCGTCGTTGGCGCTGCTCACCGAGCCGCGTTTTCTGGCACGGGCACCGGTGCCAGCGGATAGCGGGTTGCGTGCGCCGGCGGTGGCCGTAGGGCAGACAGGCTGAGCAGCCGCGGCTGGTCGGGTTACAGGCGGGGCTCGGCGAGGACCAGGTAGGTGTTGAGTCCGCCGTAGCCGTAGCTCGTGACTAGCACGTTCCGTACGCGTGCGGGCCGCGGATCGCGGGGCACACAATCCAGGTTGCACTCTGGGTCTGGGACCTCAAGATTGTGTGTCGGTGGGATGAGTTGATGGCGAATCGCCAGACTGGCCGCCGCCACTTGAAAGGCGCCGGCTGCGCCGAAGGGATGTCCGATCACGCCCTTGATCGAGCTCACCGGCAGTCGCGCCGCCCATTCGCCGAACGCCTTGTTGATGACGAGCGTTTCCTTGCGGTCGAAGGTCGGCGACGAGTTGGCATGTGCGCACACGTAGTCGATGTCGGCGACGGTCAGGTCGCTGCGTTGTAAGGCACGGTGGATCGCCTGGGCGCCCGGCTCCCCGGTGGGATCGACGCCATACAAGCCGCTCGCGTCGCACGAGCTTGCCGCCCCACGCACCTCGGCATACGGCTGTACGCCACGACGCAGCGCGCGCTCTGCTGCTTCGAGTATGAAGACGCAGCTGCCCTCCCCGAGGACCAGGCCGTTGTGTGCGCGATCGAAGGGGCGTGATGCGTGTTCCGGGTCGTCATTACTGGTTGAGAGCTCCTGCGTCCGGCCCATGCCCGCGACGACCATTGGGATGAGCGGGCTCTCCGTTCCGCCGGCCACACACCATTCCAGATCCCCGCTCGCGACCAGGGCCGCCGCGTGTCCGATCGCTTGCGTACTGGCCGGACAGCCGCTCGAAAACGTAACGTGCGGGCCGCCGGCGCCGACGGCAGTCGCCACCTCAGCGGCTGTGGCATGGTTGGGGGTCCCGTTGGCAATGAATGGGTTCACGCGACGGATGCCGCGCTCGATCAAGATGCTGTGTTGCTGCTCAGCCTCGCGCCATCCCCCCAGGGCCGTACCCAAGACCACACCGACCGTGTCGGGCGGGCACCCCTTCGCCGCAAGGCCGGCATCGCGCAGGGCCAACTCTGCCGCGGCAAGGCCAAGCTGGGTCACATGGGTCGTGGTCCGCAGCTTGCGGGGGTCGAGGAGTTCCTCGTAGCCGCGGTCAGTGACTTCCGCGCCGATCTGGCAGGCATAGGAAGTTGGGTCGAAGCGGGTGATGCGGCGGATCGCAGAGCGGCCGTCCAGCAGCGATTGCCAGAACACCTGCGTCGCGTTCCCTGTAGGACTGACCAGGCCAATTCCGCTAATGACTACCCGTCGCACGTGCCCCCCCGGCACCGTCTATAGCCTCAGGTAGCTTGCTACCAGATCCTTCATCAATTCGGAAGCCCCCCCACCGACGCTCAAAAAGCGAGCGTCACGATACACCCGCGTCATCCAATTGTCATCTAGGAACCCCTCCCCACCTTGGAACTGCAGACACCGGCCCACAACGCGCTGAGTCGTTTCCGCCACCAGGAACTTGATCATGCAGATTTCCTTCGCTTCGATCGTTCCATCGCGGTAGTTCTCGGCAACGGAATGTACAAACCGTTTTGCCATCTCGATCTCGGCCGCCACCTCACTGATGTGATGACGAATCGCTTGAAGCCGCGACAATGTTCCGTTGAACGCTGTGCGGCGCTGGAGATATTGAATTGTTTCTTCGAGAACCAGGGTCGCGATTGAAACGCTCACCGCACCGCCGATCAGGCGTTCTTCGAGGATGTTCCTGTTGACGTAAAAGAATCCGAGGTTGGGCTTGCCGAGCGTGAATCGCCTTGGAACGCGACAGTGGTCAAACTCCAGCCACCCCGTTGGCGAACTCTTCATGCCCAACTTCCGCAAAGTCTCCTTCACTCGAAATCCCGCCGTGTCAGTGGGAACGATGACCAGCGATAGGCTCGTAGTCGTACGCTCGCGTCGCGTGCGAGCCAAGACGATGACAAAATCCGCGATCGGGCCGTTAGTAATATATTTCTTCTCACCCGTCACAACCCAGAAATCGCCGTCCTCCTCAGCCGTGCACTGAATCGCGCGAACAATGTCCGATCCGCCCGCGGGTTCGGTAGAGGCCAGGGCTCCTATCATCTCACCCCTGAGCGCAGGGGCCAGGAAATCCCGCTTTTGTTCCTCGGACCCTAGGGCCGCAAGCAGTGGCGGGAAAATGTGAACCTGCGCCAAGAGACTCAGGGTCAGACCCATCATTCGCGACCGGGCAAGCTCCTCCGCCAATACAACGCTGTACCCAAAGTCTAACTCCTGCCCCCCATACCGACGCTCGTGGGTAAGGCCAAGGAAGCCCTCACGCGCCATCTCCAGAAACAGACTCCGCGGAAACGCCCCTTCTCGTTCCCACTCATCGGCATATGGGGTCAGTCGCTGTTCCACGAACTGCCGGACCCGCGCTCGGAACGCGGTGTGCTTGTCTAAGAACAGATTCATGGACATCCGCGACGCGTACACTCAAGAATATAGTCGACGATCGCTCCAAACTCGTTAAGCTCGACTACACGGATCGGATCGATCTGAATATCGTACTCGTCCTCGATGGCAACTTGCAGTTCCACAAATGCCACCGAATTCATTTGGAGTTGATCGTCGACCGTTGCCATATCGCCGATCTGCTCTTCCGGGACACTCGCAATCTCGCTGATGAGAGATGCCACCCGTTCTCTGATTTCGTCGCGTGTTCGGATCAAATTCCTTCGCTCAACCATCACGCCCCGTCCTAACGTCCCAACAACCACCTCTGCCCTACCCTCCCTCTGTTTCAGTTGACTACGGCAGGCACGTTCGAGGAAGATACGGAAAGAGCTATCTTGAAGTCAAGGAATCTCTGATAACAGGGGACTCTGGTAACAGAAACCCGAGGGGAAGGAGATAGTAGGCTGGTGCCATTCCTAGGTGAGTTCACGTTCAAGGTCGCTGAGAAGGACGAACGGGTTGGGGCTCTGGACCTGCGCCGTGAAGTTTACGCTGTCGACTGGCCCGGGACACCAATTGGCAAAGCGCCCGTGGATGAGTTGGACAAGAGGGCGGACCTCCTAATTGCTCTAGACGCAACCGGCCTTGTCCTCGCGAGTTGTCGAGTCCTCGGCCCCGACCAGCGTCCCTTCGACTTCGAACAGTTTGTAGATCTTTCGCCAGTAGTTTCGTGTGATCGGCGGCCTGCGCTAGTTGGCCGAATGTGTGTTCGCCACTCTCATCGAGTTGTCAGTCGCAAAGCCTTCCTGCCGCTGGGAATGCTCAAGTTGGCGCACGACCTCGCACGAAAGCGCGGCTTCAGCGATTTTGTCATGTTCACGTTCCCCCATTTGGTGAGCCTATACCGCAGCGCCTTCTTTCGCCCCGTAGGAATTACTTTTGAGCATCCCGCCTACCGTTGCCAATCGCATGTCATGCACCTGGATCTTCTCGAATTCCGAAAGACGCACGCTAATTCGGTTGAGCCGTTCGCACAACTGTTGCTTGCAACCGATTTGCCTAACGTCATAGTGTGAAGAGCGGGGAACATGACTTACCACTGGATTCCTCCACTGTTTGCGGCAGTGACGATCCTCATTCTGGCGTTCACTGTAAACCGTCGAGGAATGCGGACGCCAACACGCGACTTGTTCACGTTCTTGGCATGTATGCTCGTGCTTTGGAACCTGAACTTCTTTGTTCTGTACTCGGTATCAGATCGCGATGTGGCTTTCGCCTTGACGCGCATCTTCCGTGTGGGTTCCTTGTTCATGCCACCAGCGATCTTGCATCTGATTCTGAGCCTGAGAGATGAGCGTTCGCGCGCATGGTCACGTGCCCTTGCCTTCGATTATGGGATCGCGTGCCTGCTGGCCGCCGCAAATTCTGTTGATGCATTAGCATCCGACCTGCGTCCCTTCCCGTGGGGCTTTTCGTCGGTTGGAGGGCCCTTCTACAATCTCTTTTCAGTGTTCGTGCTCGCCAACTGCTCCGCCGCTCTCCTCGTCCTTGTACACGACTATCGCGCAAGCACAGAACCTCGGATGCGACTTCAGCTCAAATTTTGGCTAGTTGGGGCCTGGGTCGCCGTACCGTTGGGCCTCACAAACCTGTTGCCGTCCTACGGAGTGCGCTTCTATCCACTGGGTAGTCTGGGCAATGCGGCTTGGGTTGCGATTGTGGCTTATGCGATCGTTCGGCACCGGCTCATGGACATCGACGTCGCGGTCACAAAGGGAATGGCGTACGCAGGAGTTTCGCTCGTGATCACGATTCCTGCGTTTGCGTTAACGCTCTGGCTGCAACAGCTTTCGTTCGGACAGATCCATTCTAACTTCTCAGCTGTCATCTTGCTAATGTTCGTGGCAATTGGGGCACTGTTCCCCAGTCTACGGATGCGAGCGGAATCCCGAATTGAACGGTCGCTGTTCCGTGAGAAACATCAGTATCGCACCGCGCTCGTTGCCTTCACACGGTCAATCGTGCGGATTCTCGATAAGGAAAAGCTGCTCAACGAACTGACTTCGACGCTCACCGAGACCCTTGGCTTGGATCGGATAGCGATCGCCCTAGCCGACGAAGGCAGACGTGTGTTCTCAGTTCGGCAGGCCAGCAGTGCATATGCACCCGCCGAACTTCCAGCGCAAGATGAGATTCTTGCGTCGTTACGCCGTCACCAAAGAGCAGTACTACGGGACGAGCTGGAGGCGAGTTCCGATCAGCGGGAACGAGACCTGGCCGCACAGACGTGTCGCCGAAACGGCTGGGAAGTCTGCATTCCGCTCTCGGCCACTGGGAATCTCATAGGTTTTATTGCGCTCGGTCGCAAACGGAACTTGGATGCATTCTTCGCCGAAGACTTGGAACTGCTTGAAACACTAGCTGGCGAAGCGTCGGTAGCTCTTGAAAATGCGCGTCTCTATGGTGAGCTCAAGAGATCACAAGATATCATCCGGCGCGCGGACCGCCTATCGGCACTCGGAACGTTGGCGGCTGGCATCGCTCACGAGGTGCGCAACCCTCTTGTATCGATTCAGACATTTTTTCAACTCGCCCCCGATCGTCTACATGATGAGGAGTTCTTCACAACATTCTTAGCAATGACGGCAAAAGAGGTGAGGCGCATCTCTGACCTAATAACCGAGTTGCTCTCCTTCGCTCGCTCGCCAACTCGCACCCTTGCACCCGTAGACCTCAACGACGTTGTTGATCGCGTCGCTACCTTGCTCGACCCCGAGGCCCGAAAGCACCGCCTAGGCCTCCTGCGTGAATTACACGATAATGTTCCGTTAGTCCGGGCCGACAATGATCAGATCAAGCAGGTCCTAATCAACCTCGTTCTGAATGGCATTCAAGCAACCCCGCCGGGCGGTGTAGTTACAGTCGCCACTCGCGCCGCACGGCGTAGCAGTGCAATGGTGGGGCAATTCATTGTCTCAGACACCGGAACGGGTATTCCCCAAGACGAGATCGACCACATTTTCGACCCTTTTTTTACAACCAAGGACAAGGGAACCGGGTTGGGGCTGGCAATCGTCCATCAAATTATTATGGAGCATGGTGGATCAATATCTGTCGAAAGCAAGCCCGGAGTCGGTACAAGTTTCGTCGTAGATCTGCCGCTAGCCGACCAGATTGACGCACAGGACAACACCGCCCAGGAACGCGGGGCCGAGTCGTCGTTACCGCGGCGTCTCGAGCTGACGCGCAGAGTCGCGGCTTCATGAGAAGCCCACCTGCTTCCTATGGCCCGGCCTCCCGGGCAGCCACTTGAGTCCCAATCGCCCAACTCATCTCGAGCAACGCAGACGCCCCATGTGCCCCGGGTGCGTGAACTCACATCTAACTGACCCGAACGTCCATTTTGAGCACGGCAAACTTC